>NZ_JBHJPX010000016.1:0-244188 GCF_042262425.1 Streptomyces sp. NPDC056373 | reverse complement strand
TACCCACAACTAGCCCCCCCCTGCCCTCGGGCGGCCCCCCCCCCGCCCCGGGCGGGGGGGGGCCCCCGGGCGGCGCCCGCCCCGCCCCCGCCGCGGTCCCTACGCGTACTCCTCCGGCCCGGTCTCGCTGGCCCGGACCAGGGCCTGGGCCAGCTCCTGGACACTGCCGTAGCGCTCCTGGCGCGGCAGCCCCTCCAGGGCCTCGACGAGGACGTCGGGCGCCTGGTGGCCGCGCAGCTCGCGGGTCAGCTCCCGCGGACTCGCGGGGAACGCCTTGCGACCCAGGATCCGGGCCAGTTCGAGCCGCACCGACTCCAGTGACGTCGGCGCACGGCCCGGCGTCACCGGCCCGTGGGCGACCTCGGGGTCGTCCTCGGCAGCCGGCTCCGGGTCGTGCCACTCCTCACTGCGTGTGGGGTGCCCGGACCTGAGCAGACCCTGCAGTTCGTGTTTCATCTCGTCGTCCCGGTGGACGCTCAGCCGGTCGCTGCCTCGCTGCATGTCTCCCTCCAGACGTTCGGGGGCCCGCACCGCGTACCCGAACACCGGAGGGCGACACCGGTTCCGTCCATCCGATCGCCGCCGTTCGCACTGGTTTGCGCCGTGCCGTGTGGGAGACCCGGACCACCCCCCCACACCTCCCTGGGGAAGGACACGCCATGGCGTTGCTCGCTGTGCTCATCCCGCTGCTCATGCTCGGAGTGGTGCTGGTGCTGGGCCGCTACGAGGAGCTGCTGCTGCCGCAGGACGACGCGGACCGGCGTGCACCGGCCGCTGTTTCGCCCACCACAGCGGTGGTCGCTTCGTCTCCCGCCCCGGCAGGAACTCCCGCACCTTCGCCCTGAAGCCCTGCTCGGCCGTCGGCCCCCTCCGTCCAGAAGCCCGGCTCGAGAGTGCCGGGCGCGGGCCGATCGAGCCGGTGGCGTACGGCAGTTGCCGCTCAGGACGTCGTCGGGGCCTTCTCCGCCCTGCGCGCGGTCACGGGAAACCGTCCGCGTTTGCGGGCGGGGGCCGGGGGCAGGCGCTCATGAGTGCTTCGGACAGGAGGCACGCCCGTGGAAGCGGCGTCGCGCGCCGCCATCGAGGCCCTGTCCCACAGCGGATGCGCTTCCACGGTGACCGTGGAACCCCATTGCATTTTCAAGGGATTGCGACGCATCATGCCGACCCGAACCCCCGCGCAGAAGCACCCCCACGACGACGCCCCCGACACCGCCGAGGCCTTCCGCAGGCTCACCTCGATGCCCGCCGGCCCGGAGCGCGACGCCCTCCGCGACGAGCTCGTCGAGGCCTGGCTGCCCATGGCCGACCGCCTCGCCGGACGTTTCCGCAGCCGCGGCGAGAACTACGAGGATCTGCGCCAGGTCGCGGCCCTCGGCCTGGTCAAGGCCGTCGACCGGTACGACCCCGAGCGCGGCCACGCCTTCGAGAGCTACGCCGTGCCGACCATCACCGGAGAGATCAAGCGGCACTTCAGGGACCACATGTGGACCCTGCACGTGCCCCGCCGCGTCCAGGACCTGCGCAACCGGGTGCGGGTCGCCGGTCAGGACCTGTCCCAGAGCACCTCCGGCCGGCAGCCCACCGTGGCCGAGCTCGCCGCACACGCCGACATGAGCGAGGAGGACGTCCGGGCCGGTCTGGAGGCGCTGGAGAGCTTCACGGCGCTGTCCCTGGACGCGGAGCTCCCCGGCAGCGAGGACGGGTACTCCCTGAGCGACGCGCTGGGCTCCACCGACCCCGCCCTGGACACGGTCGTCGACCGCGAGTCCGTGAAGGCCGGGCTGGCCGCCCTGCCCGAGCGGGAGCGGGCGATTCTCTACATGCGGTTCTTCGACGACATGACGCAGAGCCGGATCGCCGAGAAGCTGGGGATCTCGCAGATGCACGTGTCGCGGCTGATCAGCCGGTGCTGCGGGCGGGTGCGGGAGCAGGTCATGCGGGATGCCGCCCAGCGCCGCAGCGTGTGACGGCGTCGTGCGGCGGCGAGCCCGTGGTGGCTTGTCGCGCCCGCGCGGCGAAGCCGCACATCGATGACGACCGCGGGCCCCCGGGGCGCTCCGGTTCACTCGGTTGAGTGGCACCGTCCCGCCAATGGGGCCGCGCCGCGCGCGACGCCGTGGTGGCCTGGCTGTCATGGCAGAGGGGTATCACCACCGAAGGAGTCCCCTCGATGCGCCGCAGCCTGTTCGCCCTGTCCGTTTCCGTCCTGGCCGGCTCGGCCCTGGTGGGCTTCGCGCCCGCCGAATCCTCCGAACCGGCCGCCGAGGTCAGCCCCGCCACCGTCCGGCCCGGAGGCACGCTCGCCGTCTCGGTCGGCTGCGCCCCGACCGACGGGCCGCCGCCCGACAGCATCGACGCCACCTCGCAGGCCTTCGAAGAGGGCACGGTGCCGCTGCAGCTGGTCACCGGCAACGACGACGAGGTGTCCGGTCCGGCCTACCGCGGCACGGCCCTGATCTCCTCGGCGAACATCGAGGGTGTGCCGGACGCCGAGGTGGAGAGTTCCGTGGGGGTGCCGGACGCCGAGGTGGAGAGCTCCGTGGGGGTGCCGGACGCCGAGGTGGAGAGCTCCGTGGGGGTGCCGGACGCCGAGGTGGAGAGCTCCGTGGGTGTCCCCGACGCCGACGTGGAGAGCTTCGGGGAGGACCCGGACGCCGAAGCCGAGGACTCGGCGTGGACCGACGCCGAGGGAGGGAACCTCGAGGGTGCCCCGGACGCCGAGGGGGAGGACTCGGCGTGGACCGTCGACGGCGCCTGCCCGG
The DNA here is from genome assembly GCF_042262425.1 of Streptomyces sp. NPDC056373. Lineage (NCBI taxonomy): Bacteria > Bacillati > Actinomycetota > Actinomycetes > Kitasatosporales > Streptomycetaceae > Streptomyces > Streptomyces sp. NPDC056373. The sequence goes on along the minus strand of NZ_JBHJPX010000016.1, from coordinate 241,423 downwards.
CCGCCCCCGGCGGCGAGGGCGCACCGTGGAGCGCGACGTTCACCGTGCCCCACGGCTCCGAGCCCCACGAGCCGTCGCACCGGCCCGCGCACCCACCCGCCCACGAGCCCTGCCCCGAGCCCCCGCACCACCGCGAACCGCGGCCCACCGAGTGCGAACCGGCGGCCGTCCAGCGCGGCGTGCGGGCCGGTGACGGCGGCGCCTTCACCGACTCCGTGCCGGCCCTGGTGGCGGGCGGGGTCCTGATCGCGGGCGCGTTCGGTGCCGCCGCGCACCGGCTGCGCAACCGGGAGAGCGACCCCCACCGCTGACCCGGCGGGCCCGGTCCACCCGTCCGGAAGGGCAACGGCTTCCCCCGGCCGGGCCCGCTCATGCTGTGACCATCACGACCCGGCCTTCGCCCATGGGGCGGTGGCACCCGGGGTACTCGGTGGCCGAGGGCACCAGCCGCGCCGTACGGGCCACCGGGCAGCGGACGGCGCACGCGCCGAGGGCGGTACGACACGGTGGCACCAGGCACTGGCACTGCGGAGGTACGGATGCGGCGGACGGCCCCCGAAGGTCACGGCCCCGTCCGGTTCGGGCCGCCTCTCCCCGAGGACGGTCTGCCGGTCCTGCCGGAGCTGTCCGCGGTGCTCGCCGCCGCGGCGTCCCGGGGCGGCCACGAGCCGGTCGGCGGCGGGGCCCTGCGCGAGGCCGCCTGCGGCTACTGGGACCGGCGCGGACTGCGCTGCGAACCCGACCGGGTGGCGTCCGCGCCCGGCGCACCCGCCCTGCTGCTCGCGCTGACCGCCGCGCTCGGCGGCGACGTCCTCGTGCCGAGACCCTGCGCCGCCTGGTGGGCGCCGTACGCACGCCTGCTGGGGCGCCCCGCCTTCCATGTGCCGACCCCGCCGGAGAGCGGTGGCGTACCCGACCCGTACGCCCTGCTGGAGACCGTGCGCCGGGTCCGCGCCGAGGGCGGCGACCCGCGGTTGCTCGTGCTGTCCCTCGCCGACGACCCCACCGCGACCGTCGCCCCTCCGGAACTGCTCCACGAGACCGTCGAGGCCGCCCAGGGTGAGGGCCTGCACCTGGTCAGCGACGAGACCTGGCGCGACACCCTGCACGACCCGCGCGAGACGGTGCTGCTCAGTCCCGCCGAGATGGTGCCCGACCGGGTCACCGTCGTCACCGACCTGGCCGGGGCCCTGCTCCCGGCCGGCTGGCCCGCCGCCGTGGCCCGTTTCCCGGCCGGGGAGGACGGGGCCGGCCTCCACGCGCGCGTCCTCGACGTCCTCACCGCGCTCGACGCCCGTGTGGCCGCGCCCGTCGCCGCGGCGGCCGGGTACGCCCTCGGAGAGCCGGAAGCGGTCACCGCGCGTGTGGCGGCAGCCGTGCGCCTGCACGCGCTCCTGGCCGCCGCGGCGCACTCCGCCGTCGTCACCGCGGGCGCCCTCGCCCGGCCCCCGCGATCGGGCCGCCACCTGTACGTGGACCTGGCCCCGCTGAGCCCCGCGCTGACCGCGCACGGCATCGGCGACGCACAGGAACTGGAAGACTTCCTCACCGCACGCCTCGGCATGCCCGCCCCGGGCGGGCACCGCTTCGGCGACGACCTCGAAGCCCCACGCGTGCGGCTCTCCACCGGCGCACTCGTGGCCGGTTCCGACGCGGAACGCGCGGAATGCCTCACCTCACCCACACCGTTGGAACTGCCGCACGTGCACCACGCGTTGATCCAACTCAAGTCGGTCTTCGACGATCTCCGCGACGACGCCGAGCGATGGGAGCCTCCTCGATGACGCAGCAGTCCGAGTCGACCACCGGCGCGACCGCCCGGGCAGCCGACGAGCCCGTCCTCCCGTCGCCCCTGGCACCCCCGTACCCGCCCCTGGCCGAACCCCGGCCCCTGGCCGAGCGGCGGGTGTGGCCGCGCACCTTCCACGACCGACTGACCGCGCCCCTCCCGGGGTTGAAGGCCATGGCCCGCTTCGCCCGCGAGGGCGCGGTGAGACCCGGCCCGCAAGGCCTGGCCGACATCCCCCGGCTGCCCTACGCCCCGGCCCCGCTGCCCCGCGTCGACGCCCGCACCGTCGCCGTCACGTGGGCGGGCCACGCCAGTTGGGTGCTGCGCATCGGCGGACTGACGGTCCTCACCGACCCGGTGTGGTCCCGCCGCATCCTCGGCACCCCCGCCCGCATCACCCCCGTCGGCGTCCCCTGGGAGGACCTGCCGCGCGTCGACGCCGTCGTCATCAGCCACAACCACTACGACCACCTCGACGCCCCCACCCTGCGCCGTCTCCCGCGCGACACCCCGGTGTTCGTCCCGGCCGGGCTCGCCCGCTGGTTCCACCGCCGGCGCTTCACGCGCGTGACGGAGCTCGACTGGTGGGAGGCGGCAGAACTGGGCGGCGTCCGCTTCGACTTCGTCCCTTCCCACCACTGGTCCAAGCGCAGCCTCACCGACACCTGCCACAGCCTGTGGGGCGGCTGGGTCCTCACCGACCGGGACGGCCGGCGCGTCTACTTCGCGGGCGACACCGGCTACGGCCACTGGTTCTCCCGCATCGGCCGCCGCTACCCCGGCATCGACCTGGCCCTCCTGCCCATCGGCGCCTACGACCCCCGCTGGTGGCTCCGTGACGTCCACTGCGACCCGGAGGAAGCGGTCCGCGCGGCCCAGGACCTGGGCGCGTCCAGGATGGCCCCCATGCACTGGGCCACGTTCGTCCTGTCGGCCGAGCCGGTCATGGAACCCCTCACACGCGTACGCGCGGCCTGGGAGAAGGCGGGCCTGCCCCGGGAAAACCTCTGGGACATGCCGGTCGGCGCGTCAAAGGTGCTGTAGGTGAGATCAGGGGCGCGGGGAACTGCGCGAAAAACCACGACGCACCCGCACCCCGAAGACCGCACCGGCTCCCACGGCGCTACCGCACCCGCCGCACCACAGCCGGCACCGCGCTGATCACCAACGTCAGCCCGATCGCCGCCACCACACCCTCCCACGGCTCATCGAACAACGCCCCGCCGAGAATCCCGATCATCTGATACGTCACGGCCCACGCCAGGCACGCCGGAAAGTTCCCCCGGGCGAACCTCCGCATCGGCCACTCCGCCAGCAGACACGCCAGCATCACCGGGATCCGCCCGGCCGGCACCAGCCGGGACAGCACCAGCACGGCGACCCCGTGCGCGGCGAGCTTCTCCTGCGCCTGCTCCAGCCGGTCCTCCGGTGCCCGCGACCGCAGCCCCTTCAGCCACCGCGAGCCGTTCTTCGACTTCAGCCCCCGCCGCCCCAGCCAGTACAGCGCGGCGTCCCCGAGGAACGCCGCCACGGACGCCGTCACGAACACCATCGCCAGCGAGAACGGCGCCGTCCGGTGCATGGCGACGACCGCCGCCGAACTCACCAGCGCACCCGTGGGAATCACCGGCACCAGCGCCCCGGCCAGCACCAGCAGGAAGAGCGTCGGATAGCCGATCGCCTGCTGCGTGGACGCCGGAACCACGGACGCCGGTGTGACGGCCGATGCCGCGAGCAGGGGCGCGAGCGCCGGAGGAGCGGAATACGTCACCGCGCGGCCTCCAGGCGCACGCTCTCCCCGTGCCCGAGCCGGTGCACCGACACCTTCGGCGCCTGCCGGGCCGCCAGCCGGACGAACTCGTCGCCCGGCGCGTGGAACTCGTGGGGGCGCACGGCGTCCATACCGATCGGCCAGTACGTGCCGTAGTGCACCGGTACCGCACTGCGCGGCGTCAGCCGGGCCAGCGCCTGCGCCGCCCGGCCCGCGTCCAGGTGCCCCTCGCCCAGGTACGGCCCCCAGCCGCCCACCGGCAGCAGCGCCACCTCGACCGGCCCGACCTCGTCGGCCATGTCGTCGAACAGTCCGGTGTCCCCCGCGAAGTACGTCCGGGCCTCGCCGGATATGACGTAGCCGAGCGCGGGGGAGCGGTGCGGCCCGAACGGCAGCCGCCGCCCGTCGTGCCGCGCGGGCACGGCCCGTACGACGATGTCGCCGACCGGCGTCTCGTCGCCGGGCGCCACTTCGCTCACCCGCAGGTGCGTGAGCCGGCGCAGCCCCGGCACCGCCCGGCGCGCGCCCCGGGGCACGAGCAGGCGCGTGCCCTCGGCGAGCCGCATCAGCGACGGCACGTGCAGGTGGTCGGCGTGCAGATGCGACACCAGCGCCACGTCGGCGTGAGGGGCGCCCGGGGGCGGAAGGGCCCCGCGCCGGCGGCGCAGGTGTGCGAGCCGGCGTGCGAACAGGGGATCCGTGAGCACGCGCACGTTCGAATCCTCGACGGTGCAAGTGGCGTGACCCCACCAGGTGATCTCCACCGGCACTTCTTTGCCTCCTTCGCGCGACTCCCCGAAGCCTACGTGCAGGAGTAGGGTCGGCGGCGAAACCGGAGGTGAGGGGGACGCCATGGTGCCGGTGCGGGTCACGGCGATCGCGAGTCTGACGCCGCTGGAGGAGCTGGACGACGATCCGTTCCTCGTCGACTCCCGCAGTCAGCACGCTATGTGCTCCCGCTGGGCCGCCGAGCGGGGCTACGTGGTCACCAGGGAGTTACTGGTCCGGGGGCTGCGACCCGACCACGGCGCCCTGTGGGACGGCGTCCGGCCCGGCCTCGACCTGTTCGTCGCGCCCAGCCGGCGGGTCCTGGAGAGCGCACTGGCCTCCGTCGAGGAGTTCACCGCCGAATGTGCCCGGCGCGGTGTACGGGTGGAGACCGTGGGGCATGCGGAGCCTGCGTACGACGCGGCGATGAAGGCGTGCGTGCACCGGCGGCTGTCGATGCCGACGGCCGGCTACGACGGGCGCTGACGCCGTCCCCTCACCGGTGTGCGACCGGGGGACGAAACCGCCCGGGCGGGCGTTGAGACACTGTGGGGGAGGGCTCGCCGCGGCTGCGGGCCAGGGACGTGAGGTGGCTGGGCGTGCGGGGCGTGCGATGGCGGCGGGTCGCCAGTCAGGTGGGGCGGAGCGTCGCCGTGTGGGCGGTCTGCACCGTCACCATGCTCGTGCTCGCCGGGATCCTCCCGGACTTCCGGCTCCGCTCGGAGAACGGCGACAGTGCGACCGACATAGCCGTCACGGCAGCCTTCGGCGCCGGTGTCTTCGGTCTGCTGTCGGCCCTGGTGTGGCCCCTGCTCGTGCGGCTGCTGCTGCTCGTACCGGCGCTGGTGCTGGGACTGCTGGTGTTCTTCCTCAACGGCGCCCTGCTGCTGCTGGCCCTGCACCTCAACCCCGCCGAGCGCGGCGCCGCCGCTCCGGAGACCGCCGTCGTCGTCGCCGCCGTGATGTCCGCCGTCGCGTCCGCGACCGGCGCCGCCCTGGCCGTGCGGGACGACGACGCCTACCGCCGCAGGCTGTACCGCCTCTCCGACCGCCGCCGCCGCTCGGGACCGCCCTCCCCCGCCGGTCCCGGCACGGTCTTCGTGCAGCTCGACGGCGTCGGCCACGACATCCTGCTCGACGCGGTCGGCAAGGGTCTGATGCCCACCGTCGCCCGCTGGCTCGACGCCGGCGACGGCGGCCGCCCCACTCACCGGCTCACCCCCTGGCGCACCGACTGGTCCAGCCAGACCGGCGCCAGCCAGCTCGGCATCCTGCACGGCAGCAACCACGACGTCCCCGCCTTCCGCTGGTACGAGAAGGACACCCGCGAGGTGGTCGTATGCAACCGCCCGACCAGCGCCGCCGAACTCCAGCGCCGCGCCGTCGAGCACGCGGGGCACGGCGGGCTGCTCACCGTCGACGGCGCCAGCCGCGGCAACCTGTTCAGCGGCGGCGCGGAACAGCAGGCCCTCGTGCTGTCCATCGCGGCCCGCCGCCGCAGCCGGGAGAACCGTTCCCGCGCGGGCTACTTCGCCTATTTCTGCGACCCGGCCAACGCCGTGCGCACCGCGCTCTCCTTCATCGCCGAGGTGGGCCGGGAGATCGGCCAGTCCACCCGCGCCGGCATGCGGGGGCAGCGCCCGCGTGTCTCCCGCGGCGGCCTGTACCCCCTCGTCCGGGCCTTCGCCACGGTCGTCGAGCGGGACGTCGTGGTCGCCGCCGTCACGGGCGACATGCTCGTCGGCCGCACGGCCGTCTTCGCCGACCTGGTGGCCTACGACGAGGTCGCCCACCATTCCGGCCCGGCGAGCCGCGACGCGCAGAGGGTCCTCGAACGCCTCGACCGCTCGCTCGCCCTGATCGAGAACGTCGCCGAACACGCCCCGCGCCCGTACCGGATCGTCGTGCTGTCCGACCACGGCCAGAGCCCCGGCGAGACCTTCCGCTCCCGCTACGGCCTCACGCTCGGGGACCTGGTGCGGGCCGGCTGCGGCATGTCCGTACCGCGCAAGGCCGAGCGCACCCGCAGCGGCGCGGAGGCCCGCGCCGCCGTGCGCGCCGCGCTGCGCTTCCCCGTCGCGGAGACCGGCGAACAGCACCGCCCCGCGCGCGACTCCGAGCCCATCGTGCTGGCCTCCGGCAACCTCGGCCTGGTCTCCTTCCCGGACGTCTCGCACCGGATGAGCAAGGAGGAGATCGACGCCCGCCACCCCGCGCTGCTGCCGACCCTCGCCAACCACCCCGGCATCGGCTTCCTGCTGGTGCGCAGCGAGGAGCACGGCGGTGTCGTCCTCGGCGCGTACGGCGCCGAGATCCCGCTGGCCGACCTCGACGACAACCCCGGCCCGCTCGCCCCCTTCGGCCCGGGCGCGGCCGACTCGATACGCCGTACGCACTCCTTCCCGCACACCGCCGACATCATGGTCAACTCCTTCCACGACCCGGCCGACGGCGAAGTCCTCGCCTTCGAGGAGCAGATCGGCTCCCACGGCGGCCTGGGAGGCGCCCAGGGAAGACCCTTCCTGCTGTCCCCGCTCGGCGTCTCCGCACCGGTCGGCGAGGGCGAGGAACTCGTCGGCGCCGAGCACGTGCACCGGGTCCTGAGGCGCTGGCTGCGCGAGTCGAACGGACCGCAGGTGCCGCTGACGGCCACCGAGGAGGAGCAGGCCGCCTGACGGCGCCGAGCACAACGCGCCGCACGCACACCGCCAGAGGGCAGGTCCTCCGCATGAGTTGGGCCGTAGTGTGATCGGATGGGGGACACGGGGCCCGGTGACGGGCCCGCACGCGAGTCCGCACGCGAAAGGAAGAACTCGTGGCTACCACGCGCTCCGCACACACCGTCTGGGAAGGCAACCTGCTCGAGGGCAACGGTGTCGTCACCTTCGACTCCTCCGGTGCCATCGGCGAGCAGCCGGTCACGTGGGCCTCGCGCGCCCAGGAGGCGAACGGCAAGACCAGCCCCGAGGAGCTGATCGCGGCCGCCCACTCCAGCTGCTTCTCCATGGCCTTCTCCAACATCCTCAACAAGGCCGGGACGCCGCCCACCAAGCTCATCACCTCGGCCGACGTCTCCTTCCAGCCCGGTGAGGGCATCACCGGCATCCACCTCACCGTCGAGGGCACCGTTCCCGGCATCGACGAGGCGGCCTTCCAGGCCGCCGCCGAAGAGGCCAAGACCGGCTGCCCGGTCAGCCAGGCTCTCAAGGCCACGCCCATCACGCTGACCGCCAAGCTCGCCTGACCTGCTGTATCCCCGTCGCGCGGGCCGGCCCACCGGGGGCGGCCCGCGCGACGTCGGTTCACCACTGCGGGCCGGGGTAGGAACCGGACGCCTCGAACGCCGGGCCGGAAGGAACGCGATGCTGCCGGGAACGTCCACGAACGCGACGGTGCTCGACTCCGCCACCCGGGACCGGACCCGCGTCCTGCTGCTGTTCGGCCTCTCCGGACGGCTCCGCCCCCGCGACACCTCCCTCGGCGCCCTCGTCGACCGCTACGACTACGGCCGCTTCGCCTCCCACCTCATGATCAGCCAGGACGTGCTGCCCGTCCCGGTCCTCGACGAACAGGTCGCTCCACGGCGGCTGCGGCTGCCGCACGGCGACCACGGCCTCGGCCTCGCGTCCCTGCGGATCCTCGTCGTCACCACCCCGAGGGGTGACGCCACCCTCGTCGTGGACTGCGCCTTCGCGGGCGAGACCACCGCCGGCGACCTCGCCGCCTGGCTGGCCACCACCTGCTTCGACCGGGAGCGGATCGAACTCGACGACCGTCCGCTCCTGCAGAGCCTGTCCGCGCAGCTCGGCGGCGGGCCGCTCGCCCACGGCCAGAACGTGCACCAACTGGTCTTCCCCGGCGGCCGGTTGCAGCGCGAACTGCTCAGCGCCGACGAGACCCGCAAGGCGATCCTGCTGAACGAGATCGTCTACCGCGGCCGGATGCCGTGGAACCCCGCCACGCCCTACGACGCGAGTCCCGCCCCGCGCCTCAGGAACCACGGCCTCACCCTCACCGCCCTCGGCCGGGGCGTCTCCGTCCAGGCCGGCTGGGCCCCGCACGTGGAGAACGGCCTGGTCCTCGTCGCCGTCGGCATGATCTCCGCCCTGTCCGTCCTGCAGCGCGCCCGGCTGGCGGCCTTCGCCATGATGAAGGCCAACGAGCGCGCCCTGACCGACTCGCCCACCGAGATCCGCGCCCTGATCTCCCGCCTCTCCGCCGGCGTCAACGAACTCCAGCTGGACCTGGCCTTCGGCGTCGAGGCCTACGTCGACAGCCTGCTGATCCCCGAGACGGTCACGGAGGCCTTCCAGTCCTCACTGGGCGACGCCCTGGGCATCCGCGACACCCTGGAGAACTCGGCCCGCATGGTGGAGCGCCTGACCTCGGTGATCAGTGCCCGCTCCGCCGCGCTGGACGCCGAACTGGCCGAACGCGACGAGCGGCGCGACCGCACCGTCTCCGCCCTGGTCACGGCGGCCACCCTGATCGCCCTGCCGCCGACCCTGCTGCTGGCCTTCTTCGGCGTCAACGGCACCGATGTCGACGAGCACCGCTCCATCCTCGACCTGCGCACCTACGGCACGGCCTACGCTCTGGCCTGGCTTCCCTTCGTCGTCCTCGTCGTGATCGGATACGTCCTGCTCAGACGGGTCCGCACCCGCTCCGGCTCGCTGCTGCCCGCGCCCGACGACGACTTCCTGCCCGTGCCACCGCCCCGCTCGCCCTCCGGGAACCGACGACCATGACGCCTCACCCCGCCGTCTCCGCCCACCGGGGCGGCTCCGAGCGAGCCGGCCCCGCCACCTGGGAGGCGTACGAGGACGCGATCGCGTCCGGTGCGGAGTACGTCGAGTTCGACATCCGCCGCACCGGGGACGGAGTCCTCGTCGTTTACCACGACCCCCGGGTCGGTCCCGCCGGGCCGCCGCTGTCCGCGCTCACGCACGCCGAGCTGTGCGAACGGGCCGGGTACGCGGTGCCCGTGGTGGACGACGTCATGGCGCTGATCGCCGGGAAACTCGTGGCCCACCTCGACCTCAAGGAGGTCGGTTACGAGCAGGAGGTGACCGACCGGGCGGTCGCCTTGCTCGGCACGGACGGGCTCGTCGTGACCACGCTGGAGGACCGTTCGGTCGCCGCCGTCACCCGGGGCTTCCCCGGCGTGCGCACCGTCCTGTCGCTGGGGCGGGACCGCCGGGAACTCGCCCTGTCCCGGCTGCCCGGGACCCGGCTGAGCGAGCTGTTCCCGGCCCGCCGCATCCGGGCCTGCGGGGCGCACGGCGTCGCCGTGCACCAGCGGCTGGCCAGGACCAACGTGCTGCGCGAGGCGACCCGGCACGGCCTGTTCACCATGGTCTGGACCGTCAACGACGACACGCTCATGCGGGCCTTCCTCGCTCACCCGCGCGTCGACGTGCTCGTCACCGACCGGCCCCGGCGGGCCGTGGCCCTGCGCGGCCCGGTCACCCCATCGCGGCATTGACAACGGCGCACTCAAGTTTTGTGCTGGAGTGTGTGGAGAGTCGTCGCCCTGGCGGAAGGGGACAGCGATGGGACGAGCGGTCGGAGTCGACCTCGGAACCACGAACTCGGTGGTCGCCGTGCTGGAAGGCGGCGAGTCCACCGTCATAGCCAACGCGGAGGGGGCCCGGACCACGCCCTCGGTCGTGGCGTTCGCCAAGAACGGCGAGGTGCTGGTCGGAGAGGTGGCCAAACGGCAGGCCGTGACGAACGTGGAGCGCACCGCCCGCTCGGTGAAGCGGCACATGGGCGACGCGCACTGGCGTTTCCCGGGCGAGGGCGATGTGGACGGCACCCGCTACCGGGCCCAGGAGCTGTCCGCGCGGGTGCTGCAGAAGCTCAAGCGGGACGCGGAGTCCTACCTGGGCGAGGACGTCACCGACGCCGTGATCACCGTTCCCGCCTACTTCGACGACACCCAGCGCCAGGCCACCAAGGAGGCCGGTGAGATCGCGGGCCTGAAGGTGCTGCGCATCATCAACGAGCCGACGGCCGCGGCCCTCGCCTACGGCCTGGACAAGGAGAACGACCAGACGGTCCTCGTCTTCGACCTCGGCGGCGGCACCTTCGACGTGTCGCTGCTGGAGATGGGCGAGGGCGTCATCGAGGTGAAGGCCACCAACGGCGACACGCACCTCGGCGGCGACGACTGGGACCAGCGGATCGTCGAGTACCTGATCAAGCGGTTCAAGGACCGGACCGGTGTCGACCTCGCGGGCGACAAGATGGCGGTGCAGAGGCTGCGCGAGGGTGCCGAACGGGCCAAGATCGAACTGTCCAGCTCGACCGAGACGACGATCAACCTGCCCTACATCACGGCCTCCGCCGAGGGGCCCCTGCATCTCGACGAGAAGCTGACCCGGGCCCAGTTCCAGGAGCTCACATCGGATCTGCTCGACCGCTGCAAGGCCCCCTTCCACCAGGCGGTCAAGGATGCCGGCGTGAAGCTCTCGGCCATCGACCACGTGATTCTCGTCGGCGGCTCGACCCGGATGCCCGCGGTGACCGACCTGGTCAGGGCACTGACCGGAAAGGACCCGCACAAGGGAGTCAACCCCGACGAGGTCGTGGCCGTGGGTGCGGCGCTCCAGGCGGGTGTCATCCGCGGCGACGTCAAGGACGTGCTGCTGCTCGACGTCACCCCGCTGTCCCTGGGCATCGAGACCAAGGGCGGCATCATGACGAAGCTCATCGAGCGCAACACCACCATTCCGACCCGGCGTTCGGAGATCTTCACGACGGCGGCCGACAACCAGCCCTCGGTCGGCATCCAGGTCTACCAGGGCGAACGGGAGATCGCGGCGTACAACAAGAAGCTCGGCGTCTTCGACCTGACCGGTCTGCCGCCGGCGCCGCGTGGTGTACCGCAGATCGAGGTGGCGTTCGACATCGACGCCAACGGCATCATGCACGTCTCGGCCAAGGACATGGCCACCGGTCGCGAGCAGAAGATGACCGTCACCGGTGGCTCGGCCCTGCCCAAGAACGACATCGACCGCATGATGCGCGAGGCCGAGCAGTACGCCGAGGAGGACCGGGAGCGCCGCGAGGCGGCCGAGACCCGCAACCAGGCCGAGCAACTCGTCTACCAGACCGAGAACTTCCTCCGCGAGAACGGCGACCGGGTCCCGGCCGACACGAAGTCCGAGGTCGAGTCGGCCGTCACCGAGGTGAAGGAGAGGCTGGAACAGCAGGCGGACACCGCCGCCCTGCGTGCCGCCGTCGAGAAGCTCGCCTCCGTCAGCCAGAAGATGGGCCAGGCGATGTACGCCCAGGCGGCCCAGCAGACCCCCGCCGAGGAACCCTCCGGCACTCCCCGGGACGAGGAGGGCGTGGTCGACGCGGAGATCGTGGACGAGGAGAAGAACGGCCCGGACGCGAAGGGCGGCGCCGCCTAGCCCAACTCCCCCCGGGATGACCCTTTCTGCGATGTCGGTGCTCCCTGTTAACCTCCAGCGGCTCGTGTGACCGGCGGGCCGAGGGAAGTTCCCAGGGGAGGGACAGTTGGACGCACTGAAGAGATCCGGCGGGCACAGACTGCTGGCGGTGGGGTGTGCGGTGGCGGCCGTGATGACGACCGGCACCGGCGTGGCACGGGCCGCGGACAACCTGCCGCCGAAGCAGCCGCTCGTCCAGGACCTGAAGACGGGGTACAAGGCGTGCGCGACGGGGGACGACAAGGCGTACGTCGCGGAAGCGCCCGTCCTCACCGCGGTGCTGTACGACCCGGAGGAGGACAACCACCCCGCCGAGGCCAACATGGTCAAGGGCGAGTTCGAGGCGTGGTGGACCGACGCCGCCGGGGTGGAACAGCGGCGCTCGTACACGACGCTCGAGACGCTGTCGGGCAGTCCGCAGCGGTGGCACATGCCGGAAGGTTCCGTCCCGCCGAACACCGTCGTCTCCTGGCGCGTCCGCGCGAACGACGGCAAGGAGAACTCCCCCTGGAGCTCCGAAGGCGCCGGTTCGGCCTGTGAGTTCGTCCACGACGACGACAACCCGGAGAAGGCGACGATCGCCTCCCCCGAATACCCGGAGGACGTGCTCTGGATGGACGGAGTGGGCGCGTACGGCCACTTCACCATGGACTCACCCTCCGACGACGTCGTGGCCTACGCGTACGGCTTCATCGGCGGCCCCTACAGCACCGTCCGTCCCGAGCGGCCCGGTGGGCCCGTGACCATCCCGTTCCTGCCCCTGCGGTCGGGCCCCCAGACACTGACCGTCCGGGCCCTCGACCGTGCCGGACGCAGCAGCGGCGAATCGTCGTACCGCTTCTTCGTGAAGGCCGGCCGCGCCCCCGTGGCGCACTGGCCCCTGGCCGACGCCGAGGGAGCCACGACCGCCCACGCGGAGACAGGCACCGACGCGAGAGCCGGCTCCGGTGTCACCTTCGGCGCCCCGGCCCCCGCGGGCACGGGCCTCACGGCGACGGCGGCCCTGGACGGCAGCAGCCACGGCTACCTCACCACGGACGCCCCGGCCGTCGCCGACCCCCGCAAGAGCTTCGCGGTCAGTGCCTGGGTCCGCCCGGCCGAGACCGACCGCAACATGACCGTCGCAGGCCAGGACGCGGGGATTCGGCCGCGTTCGCTCTCGGTCTGAGCTCCCGGGGCGAGAGCCCGGACTGGTCGTTCACCGTCGGCGGCGCAACGGTGTCGGGCGGTGCTCCGGAGACCGGCGAACGGGCCCATCTGCTGGGCGTGTACGACGCCGAGACCGGCAAGGCGCAGCTGTACGTCAACGGCGATGAGGTAGGCCACCCGGCCGAGGCCACGCCCGCCGCCACCGCCGGCGCCTTCCAGATCGGCCGCGTCCGCAACGGCAGTGGCTATCACGACCGTTGGCACGGCGAGCTGGGCGGCGTCAGGGTCCACGACCGGGTCGTCGTACCCGACGAGGCAGCCGAACTGGCTTACCGTAAACCGTCGTTGCGCGGCCACTGGTCGCTGGAGACGGCCCGGGACGGCACCAGCCCCGAACTGAACGGCAGCGCGCCTCTGAAGCTGGGAACCGGTGCGTCGATCTACCGAGTCCCGGACAGCTCGTGCGAGCCGTGGCTGGACCCGGACTGCGCGCGGGTGCCGGTGCCGCTAGTCGGAGACGGCCACTTGACGCTCGACGGCAGGACCGGACACGCGGTGGCCGAGGGGCCCGTGGTCGACACCTCCGACAGCTTCACCGTCGGGGTGGTCGTACGGCTGGCGGACGCGGAGCCCGAAGGCCCCATGACCGTGCTGTCGCTGCCCGGTGAGAACACGAACGCCTTCACGGTCCGCTACCAGCCCGAGCAGCACGCCTGGCAACTGGTCATGCCGCACAAGGACGAGCGGGGTGCCCCCGAGAGTGTGGTGGCACAGATGGAGATGGCGGACGGCGGCGAGGGCCTCGGCCACCGGCTCGCCGTCGTCTACGACGACGCCACCGACAAGATCAAGCTCTACCTCGACGGCAGGGCCGGCGCCGACGCGACAGTGGACCTCTCCGACGGCTGGCGCGGTTCCGGCCCGCTCCAGATCGGCCGGGCCCGGACGGGCGATGGGTGGGGTGAGTACCTGCACGGCGATGTCGACGAGGTGCACGCCTTCGCCGGCGCTCTGAGCGACGACGACATCCCGTTCCTGGGTTCGGGTGTGGAGCCCTGCTTCTGCTAGCCGGACCGTGGTCCCCCTAGGCCCCGGTGTGCGCGGGCGGCAGCGTCGCGCACACCGCGTCCAGGACCGTCGCGTACGGCGTGCCGAAGTCGGTGAGGCTGCAGCGGAGCTGGTCCAGGCCGTCCCGGTGGTCCGCCAGCAGCCCGGTGTCGCCGGTGCGGGACGCGCACTCCAGGACGGCCGGCAGGAAGTCCGGCGGCTCCTCGCCGGTGGTCTCCAGGCCGTGCGCGCGGTACAGCTCCTCCGACGGCGCCGGGGCGGCCTCGCGCCAGACACTCAGATACAGGCTGCGGTCCTGCCCCGCCTCGAAGACCTCGACGTAGTGGGCGGCCAGTTCCCTCGGCGGGGTGACGGCCGCACGGTCGGCGAACTCCCGTAGCTGCGGGGCGGCTTCGCGCAACAGCGGCAGCCGGGTGCGGAAGTCGTCGTCGGGGTACATCAGGCACAGCGCGGCCGCCTGGTACAGCACCTCGAATCCGGGCATCGGACCTCCTCCACGAGCGCTTGACCGCCCGCCCGTCACCCCGACGCTAGGGGCGGGCCGGAAAGCACACCTGCCGGCGGCGCCCGTACGGGTCAGAACCCGTCCCATGACGTCGCGCGGGCGGCGAGCCGCTCAGTAGCGCTCGCGGTACTCCCGCAGCAGTTCCTCCGTGCGCTGCGCGGAGCCCGCCCGGGCCGTCATGTGGTCCAGCACCTCCAGATGCGCGGAGACCTCCTTGCGGGAGTCCAGGTACAGCGCACCGGTCAGGTACTCGGTGAAGACCATGTCGGGCAGCTCGGGCTCGGCGAAACGGAACAGGGAGAACGGCGCGTACGTGCCCGGATGGGGGCCGTCCGCGAACTCGGCGATCTGGAGGGTGACCCGGTCGCGCCCGGCGTACTCCAGCAGCTTGTCCAGCTGCTCGCGCATCACCCGTCCGTCCGCGCTCACCGGGCGGCGCAGCACCGTCTCGTCCATGATGACCCACAGGTGCGGCGCGTCCGGGCGGTCCAGGAGCCGCTGCCGCTCCATGCGCAGCGACACATGCCGGTCGACGGCCGCCGGCCCGGCGTTGGCGATGGTGCCGGTCTGCAGCACGGCCCGCGCGTACCCCTCGGTCTGCAGCAGTCCCGGCACGAAGTGCGGCTCGTACGACCGGATGATCCGGGCCGCGCCCTCCAGGCTCACGTACAGGCTGAACCACTCCGGCAGCACGTCGTGGAACCGCTGCCACCAGCCCGGCCGGTTCGCCTCCTCGGCGAGGTCGACGAAGGCGGCGGTCTCGTCCTCGGCCACCCCGTACGCCGTCAGCAGGATCTGCACGTACGGAATCTTCAGCGCGACATCCGCGGTCTCCATCCGCCGGATGGTCGCCGGGGCGACCCGCAGCACCTTCGCCGCCTCGTCACGACCGAGGCCCGCGGCCTCACGCAGCTCCTGCAACCGCTTGCCCAGGACCACCTGGCCCACGGTGGGTGCGGCCCGCCGTTCACTCACGCCACGCCTCCCCAACGTGCCCAAGCCTGCGATCAGTCTGTCACGGTCGGTCGTCGGCACGACAGGGCCGGGAGCGAGAAGATCGCCGGAAGCGGAGGAGCGGTGCGGGTATTACCCCACGGGTAATCGACCGTACGCCACCCGACGGGGATCGTGAACGTACCGGTTCCCGGGCCGGCGCACTCCGGCCCGGGCACCGGCCCCAGTCGCCGCACCACGACCCGACGGAGGGTGATTCCCCATGTCCGCGATCCAGCTCGCCGCACTCGCCCGGACCTCCGAGCCGCAGTCGATGCTGCGCCGCTTCCTCGCCCTCGACGCGGCCGTGACCGGCGCCAACGCGCTCGCCTACCTGGCCCTCTCCGGCCCGCTCGGACGGTTCCTCGGGGTCGACACCACGCTGCTCCTGGCCGTTGGTGCGTTCCTCGCCGTCTATGCGGCGGGCGTGGGCCTGCCGGCCGCCCGCAGGCACCCGCCGGCGCTCGGTGTGCGGGCTGTGGTCGAGGCCAACCTCGCCTGGGCGGCGGTGAGCCTCGTGGCCCTGGCGCTGTGGCTCACGCCGAGCACGCCGGGCGCCGTGTGGACGGTGCTCCAGGCCCTGGTCGTGGCCGGCTTCGCCGTCCTCCAGCACCTGTCCCTGAGGGCACGTCAGGGCATGAGCTCCTGAAGGTACTTGACCGTCGCCGGGTCGGCCGGGAGCAGCGTCTCGATGGCCAGCTCGGCGACCGTCACGTCCATCGGCGTGTTGAACGTGGAGATCGACGAGATGAACGACAGCGTCCGTCCCTCGTGCTCGATCCGCAGCGGCAGCGCGAAGTACGGAACCGGCTCCGACGACTCGTCCACCGGATCCTCCTCGGGCACGGGATACGCGGCCACCTCCTCGTACAGCGCCCGCAGCGGCTCCGAGCGGTGCAGCGCGATCTGCCGCTCCATCTGCTCCAGCAGATGCCCCCGCCAGGCGCGCAGATTGCGGATGCGGGGCGCGAGACCTCGCGGGTGCAGGGCCAGCCGCATCGCGTTCAGCGGTGGTTCCAGCAGCGACTCGCACACACCGTCGACCAGCGTCATGACACCCCGGTTGGCGGCCACCACGTTGTACAGCGCGTCCACCACCAGGGCCGGATACGGCTCGTAGCCGCTGATCAGCCGCTCGATGCCCTCCCGCAGCGCACCCAGCGCGGGGTCGTCCAGCGGGGTCTCCGGATAGCGGGGGGCGTAACCGGCCGCCAGCAGCAGCGCGTTGCGCTCCCGCACGGGCACCTCGAGATGCTCGGCCAGCCGCAGCACCATCTCCTCGCTGGGCCGGGAACGGCCGGTCTCGACGAAGCTGATGTGCCGGGCCGAGGAGTCCGCGCGCAGGGCCAGCTCCAGCTGGCTGACCCGCCGCTGCTCCCGCCAGGCCCGCAGCAGCGGGCCCACGCCCTGCTCGGCGGTGCACGGGTGAGTGGTCATGCCGGGACCGTAGTCGAGAACCGGCCGCACCGGACAGACACACCTCTGTGACCAGGGCCCCTGCCGCCCCCGTGTGGCAGGCTGAGAGGACACCGAGGACACCGCAGTCCGGGAAGGAGCGCAGCCCATGCCCGTCGAACCGCTGTCGCAGAAAGAGGTCGAGGACCGGCTGGCCGAGTTGCCGGGCTGGTCGCTCGACAGGGACCGCCTCTTCCGCTCCTACCGCCTCGGCTCGCACTTCGCGGCGACGGCGATGGTCGTGCACATCGCCCAGGTCCAGGAGGAACTGAACCACCACTCCGACCTCACGCTCGGCTACAACACCGTCTCCCTGGCCGTGCACACGCACAGCGCGGGCGGCGCCGTCACCGAGAAGGACTTCGAGCTCGCCCGCAGGGTGGAGGACCTGGCCTCCGGGCACGGGGCACACTGACCGGGTGCTCGACTACGACAAGGAAGCGGAGCGCTACGACGCCTCGCGCGGCGGGGAGCCCCGGGCGGCCGCCGCCGCGCAGGCCGTGCTGAGCCTCGTGCCGCCGGACACCCGCAGGCTGCTCGACGTCGCCTGCGGCACCGGCATCGTGACCCGCCGGATCGCCGCCGCCCGCGACAGCATGCGGGTGACCGGCGTCGACCTCGCCGCCGCGATGGCCCGGCAGGCCTCCACCCGGCTCCCCGGTGCCGTCGTACGCGCCGACAGCCGCAGGCTGCCCTTCCGGGACGGTCAGTTCGACGCGGTGTGCAGCGTGTGGTTGCTGCACCTGGCCGCCGGGCCCGCCGAGGTACGGACCATCGTCGGCGAGTGTGCCCGGGTGCTGCGCCCCGGCGGGATCTACGTCACCACGGTCGACAAGGCCGCCTCGCACAACGTGGGCAGTGACATCGATGTCGTGCTGTCCTCCCGGCCGTCCAGCCCGGTCCGGGACGCGGCGGCGGACGTCGAGTCCGCGGCCGCCTCCCACGGCCTGTTGCCGGCCGGGCAGGCCCGCTTCACCGGTCACGGCCAGGGCCGCAGCCCCCGGCGTACGATCGCCGACCTGCGTCGGGGCTGGTTCGTCACCCTGCGGCCCGGCGACCCCCTCGCCGACAGCTTCGCCACCCGGCTCGCCCACCTTCCCGACCAGGACCGGCCACGCCCCGACCCGGTCTTCGGCCTGCGGTCGTTCCGGAAGGCCGGGTGAACCCTCGTCCTTGACGGTCGGGGTCTTCTGTTCGTGATCGGTTCCGGACGGCAAAGAGGGCGCACACCGTGTCCGGTGCACGCCCTCTCATCACCCGGTCAGGCGACCGTGCAGGTCTGCCGGCCCAGGGTGAAGGCGGTCGGCTTCGTGTTCGTGCCCGACCGTTGTGCCGTGAACCCGAAGCTCACCGACGACCCCGCCGCCACGTTCGCGTTCCAGCCGACGTTCTTCGCCGTCACCGCGGAACCAGACTGTGCCGTCTCGGCGTTCCATGCCTGGGTCAGCTTCTGGCCGTCGGCGAAGGTCCAGCCGAGCGACCAGCCGTTCCAGGCGCTCGTACCGGTGTTGGTGAGCTGGACGTCCGCCTGGAAGCCGTCCGACCACTGGCTCGTGATCGTGTAGGTCACCTTGCAGGCACCGGTCGGCGTCGGGTCGGGACCGGGCCCCGGATCCGTCGGGCCGCCGCCGGAGCTGTCGCCGTAGAGGACGCCCCGGCCGTTCGTCGAGACGTAGACGTGGCCGTACACCCGTGGGTCGCCGGTGATCGCGGCGCCCGTCCAGCCCCACTGGTGGGCGTCGTCGTTGATGCGTGTCCAGCTCGCGCCCTTGTCCGTGGAGCGGAAGACGCCGCGTACGCCGCCGAGCTTCGCGCTGGTGTAGAGGGTCTGGTAGGAGGCGCCGGGCGCCGCCTTGCCGAAGCCGATGGTGTCGGCCTGCTCGACGTTCGGGAGCTTGGTGAAGCTCGCCCCGCCGTCCGTGGAGTGCCACAGCCCGTACGCGCCGTCCGCCGCGCCGCCCGCGAGCCACACGTCGCCCTTTCCGCCGGGCAGCGCCTTGAAGCGGACGTCGCCGCCGGGCAGTCCACCGGCGGATGACTCCTTGAACGTCGCCCCACCGTCCGTACTGACGTAGAACTTCCCGGACTTGAAGCCGTAGAAGGTCTTCGCGTCGACGCGGTCCGACTCGACGATCGCCCCCGCGGGGATCCCGGAAGAGGCCTGCCACGACGTGCCGAAGCCCGTCGTGTGGTGGACACCGGCCCCCTCGGGGCTCCACACGAACCGGGTGCCGTCGGCCGCCGACGCCACCGTGCCGCCGCCGCTCACGCCCGAAGGGTCGGTCCCGGCGAACCAGTTGGCTCCGTTGTCGGTCGAGAACGCGATGTGCGGCCCCGAGTCGAGGTTGCCCACGCGCACCACCGTGTTCGGGTTCGACTCGGCGAAGTCCAGGCTCGTGGTCGTCGTGAAGTTCGGCTGTGTGAACATCATCGACGGCACCTTCGTCAGGTCCGTGTGCCGGAAGCCGCCGATGTCACCGAGCGCGCTCAGCAGCGGGGCGCCCGACGGGGGAGAGGCGAGGTCGTTGACCGAGGTCTCCTCCAGCCCCTGCACCATCGGTCTGATGGCGAACTTTCCTCCGCCGTCCCACTTCGTGAGGTTCTCGGTGCCGTAGACCGTCGCACCCGTCCCGTACATCATCCGGTCGGAGTCGAACGGGTCGATCTCCAGCGCCTCCGTCATCCAGCCCAGCTTCGGCGTCTGCTCGGGCGGTTGCGGGTTCGCGCCCCAGGTCAGCCACGGCGAGGACGAGACGTCCATCGTGTAGCGGTTCTCGCGGTTCGGGTACGACGTGTAGTCCCACGCCTTGGTCCAGCTCCCGCCGCTGTCCGTGGAGCGGAAGATCTGGGTGTCCGGCCACCAGGCGCTGTACGCGGTCGCCATGACCGTGCCCGGCCTCTGCCGGTCCACGGTCAGCCCGCTGAAGCCGTAGGAGGTGTCCGCCTCCGCCACCGGGCTGATGTCCCTCCAGGTCCCCGTGCCCGTCGCGTACCGCCACAGCCGGCCCTTGCCACCGTCGTACGGCCCGCCCTTGTCGCTGTAGGCGAGGTACAGATAGCCGTTCTTCGCGTCCAGGACGCCCTTGTGGGCCAGGTGGCCGGTGGGCTGCCCGGCCAGCCGCTGCCAGGTCGCCCCAGCGTCCGTCGACCGGTACACCGCGTTGTCCTTGTCGGCGACCCCGACGTAGATCGTCTTCGTGGCGCTCCCGGCGGTGCCGGTGGACTCGTCGAACGTGACCCAGACGATGCCCTGGTTGTCGCTCGCGTAGCCGCTCGTGTCGCTCGGGTCCTGAGCGTAGTTGCCGACGTTGGGGAAGTTCGCGACCTGCGACCAGGTGACGCCGGAGTCCGTCGACCGCCACAGCCCCTTGCCACTGGGCGCCCCCAGATACAGCACGCTGTTCCGGTTCGGGTCGATCGCCAGCCGCTCGCCCATGCCGCGCCCCGGCATGTTGCCGCCCAGCTTGAACGGCAGGTTCGCCTTCTTCCAGCTCGCTCCCCTGTCGGTGGAGCGCATGACCGCCCCGTTCTTCGGATCCCAGCTGTTCGTGTACGTCCCGACCGCCGCGTACACCCGGTTCGGGTCGACGGAGTCGGACGCGATGCTGGCGACGCCGGTGTGCCCCCAGTCGTCCCAACCGACCGAGTCCAGCAGCGGCGTCCAGGTCTTGGAGGACTGCTGCCAGCGGTACGCCCCGCCGATGTCCGTGCGGGCGTAGACGAGGTTCTTCTCCGAGCGGTTGAAGACGATGCCGGGGACGAACCCGCCCCCGTCGATCCGGGCGTTCTTCCAGGTGTACGTGTCCGCGGCGAGCTTCGCCGCCGGGGGATCGGCGGCCAGGGCGGTGGGGGCGCCCGACAGCAGCCCGGCCGCCAGCGCCAGCACGGCCGTGAGGATACGGCTTCTTCGCACGGTGGGGTCCTTCCGTGAGGGTGGACGTGCGAGGGCCGGGCGGCCCCTTTGCGGGTGGAGCCGCCCGGCCGTGGTGGCCCCGCGTCAGGTGCAGGGCCAAGCACGCAGAGCTTCGGACGCTGTCTTTTGGGGGCGCGGGGAACTGCGCGACCAGCCACAACGGGCCCGCAGCCGAAGAACCGCCCACCCCGCGGAGCGCCCGGCGGGGACTATTCGAGAAGCTCCGCGTACGAGCCCATGGCCAGGGCGATGTCGGCCTGGGCCCAGAACCGGTGATACGTGAACGACGGCACCGCGCCGCCGGCGAGATAGCTCTCGATCTTCGACCAGGCCGGATCGTCCTCGTAGAAGGACCGGATCGAGTCGAACGTCGACGACGAGTTGATCGCGTCACCGTTCGGCATCGTGCCCGTCCAGCCGCTCGGGATGTACACCGCATCGTCGAACCGGTTGTAGTCGGCCCGGTTCTCCGGGACCGCGATCCCGAGGGCGTCCTGGTGGTTGTCCCACATGCCGTCCAGCAGCTTCTTCGCCGCCGCCGCGGCCTGTGTGTCACCGGAGCGGTCCGCGTAGTACGTCAGGGTCTTGGCGTACGCGGCCGCCACCCCGACGTCGTCGGTGTAGTCGGCGACGGTGACGCGCAGCCCGCTGTTGGCGCCGGGGCTGGAGGCGTTCCAGGTGTCGGGCTGCCCCGACCACTGCAGCGTCGAGGGGATACGGAACGTGCCGTCCGGGTTGAACGTGGTCTTGGACAGCGCCCAGTCGACCCACTTGTCGAGGACCGTCTTGGCCTTCGCGTTCCCCGTCTGCTGGTACAGCTCGGCGACGCGCTCCATGGACCACGCCTGGAAGCCGAACCACTGGTTGGACGGCGGGTCGTGGTACACGGGCTTCTCGTCGTAGTACATGCCGTAGAAGGTCGACTTGCCGGCGGGCGGGGTCGCGTACCGGCCCGCCCAGCTGTTGGTCGCGCCGCCCGCGATGGCACCCTCGCTCGACTGCAGCCAGCGGTAGAACTCCAGCTGCCGGTCCATGGACTTGGCCCAGTCCGCCGCGCCGGTCGCCGACTTCGGCTTCAGCGGGGCGTAGCTGCTGAGCGCGTACGCGGCCAGCGGGTTCTGGTAGCCGCCGTGGGCGTGGCTGGAGCCGATGCGCCAGGCCCAGCCGGCATTCGTGTCCGTGGCGCCGCCCCAGGCGTAGTACCAGGACATCAGGTAGAACGAGGCGTCCTTGCCGGTGCCCGCCGGGCAGGTGGACGGTCCGACGCAGTTGCCCACCTTCTTGAAGTACTTGTCGTACATGGAGTAGCGCAGGTAGTCGCCCATCTTCGCGGCCTTGCCGACCGTCGCGGACACGGCCGAGCCCTTGCCCTGCTCCTTGGCCCACAGATCCGCCCAGTAGGCGGCCTGCACGGCCCGGGCGTCGGCGTCGGGGGCGTTGGTGAACTTCCACTGCTTGGCGTAGGAGGCGTCACCGGTGAACAGGTCCAGGTACCCGTTCTTGCCGCCGTACTTGAAGGCGTCACAGGTCGGCTGCGGCACCGTCTCCCACACCGACTCCTGCGCGCCGCGCTGGAAGGTGTTGATGTACGACGGTCCGGTGTCCGAGGGGCCCGCCTCGCACTTGCCGGGCGCGTTGCCGTAGCCGTAGACGTTGTCCACGTCCTGCAGCCAGTGCATGCCGTAGACGTCGTCCGTGCCGTAGGCGGACTTCAGCTCACCGGCGATGGGGTCGGACCCGACGGAGACACCGGTGTCGAGCTTGGCCGGATACTCGTTCGGCGTGTCCAGCTCGGGCGCGTAGGTGGCCGGCTTGGAGGCGTTGTAGAAGGAGTTGGTCGGCTGGTCGGCATGGGTGGGGATCATGTACTTCTCCATGAGGTCCCACGCCCCGTTGAACTTCGACCAGTCACCCGTCACCTTGCCGTACATGGCCTGCAGCCACAGGAGGTAGCTGTAGGCCTCCGAGGTGGTCTCATGGCCGTGGTCCGGCGCCTCGACGATCAGCGTCTCCACCGAGTGGTAAGGGATGCCCTCGGGGGAGAAGTAACCGTTCGCCGGGTTGGTGATCTTCCCGTACAACTCCAGGAAGCGCGCGTCGTACACCTTCGACGCCGCCAGCTGCGTCACGGTGACCGAGGCCTTGGCGTGGCCCGCTGCCGTCGACTCGAACACGGCCGATCCGGTGCCCGAGTTCGCGGCCGCCACGGTCACCTTCTGCGCGGTGTTCCAGTTCTGCGGCGTGAAGGTCAGCGAGGCGCCGGCCGAGACCGACAGCCCCGAGTTGCCACTCGCCCGGGCCGAGGTCACCGTCACGTTGGCCGACGGCTGCTTGGACAGCTTCACCTCGTAGGTGCCCGACTTGCCGGACTGGACGCCCAGTTGGAGCGGTGAGGCGACGACGGTCGGGCCGGAGGAGACGGTGATGCCGACCGGGGTGGAGTCCGCGGAGGCGCCCATGCTGTCGTAGGCCTTCGCCACCAGGGAGTGACTGCCCACGGCCAGGTCGGAGACGGACAGCGCATAGGGCGCGCTGGTGTCCGTGCCCAGCAGCTTGGTGTCGTCGTAGAACTCCACCTTGCTGATCGTGGCGTTGTCGGCGGCGGCCGCGGTGGCCGCCAGCGGCACCGCCTGGCCCTGGGTGTAGACGGCGCCCGCGCTCGGGCTGGTCAGCACGGCGATCGGCGGCTGGTGCGCGCCGGTGCAGCTGGTGCCGTTGACCGAGAAGGACGTGGGTGCGGTGTTGGTGCCGCTGTAGGAGAACTGGGCACCGGTGGAGACGGCGGCGCCCGCCGCGACCCGGCCGTTGTGGGAGGCGTTCTTCACGGTGATGTTCTGGCCGGACTGCGACCAGGTGCCGTTCCAGCCGTTGCCCAGCTTCTGGTTGCCGGAGTAGGCGTAGGCCAGCGTCCAGCCGTCGATGACGTCCGTGCCGCGGTTGGTGAGGGTGAGCTCGGCCGTGAAGCCGGAGCCCCAGTCGTTCGTCTTGTAGTCGACACTGCACTGAAGTGCGGCCGCCTGCGCGGGAGTCGACCCTGAGGAGAGCATCGTCAACGGAAGGGTGAGAGCTGCGAGCGCGGCCGTCCACAGACGCCGCACGCCTCTTTGCCTCCGGGGTGGGGGATGCATGGTGCTGGTTCCTCCTTGCGGCTCGGAGAAGTCAAGGCTTGAACCAGTGGGAGCGCTCCCATAGTGCGGATACGTCAGGTACCGGTCAAGGTCCTCGAAGAGTCGAAAAGATTCGACGCGCCGCCTTGAGCAAAAGTCAGCAACTCCCCTGTTCTTTGCCGTCACTTGCCGCTACCTTCCTTGACACCAGTGGGAGCGGTTCCATCAGTCGACGCGTCCGCCACGGCGCGCCCGACCTGCAAGGAGTCGCTCATGCGACACCCCCCGCGTTCAGTACTTTGAGCCGCCGCCGGCGCGAGAGCGCCGCGTGCGGCGGACAGGTGACGCCCTCAGCCGGCCGCGTACGGCGCCCACAGCCCCGGCATGCCCGCACAGGCTCACCGCACGCACCGCACCTCTGAACCCCCCACGGAACCGCGGACATCGCAAGGAACCCAACCGGAAGAGGGACCCCCACTCATGAGCCGTACGAGAACCGCGTTACTGGCCGCCATGGCTCTGGTCGCCGGCGCGACCGGCACCGCCTTCGCCGTCGACCCGGGCGGCACCGGCGTCGCCGCCGTCCCCTGCACCGTCGACTACAAGATCCAGAACGAGTGGAGCACCGGCTTCACGGCCGCCGTGACCATCACCAACAACAGCGCCGCCAAGTCGTCGTGGTCGCTGAAGTGGTCGTACGCCGGGAACCAGAAGGTCACCAGCGGCTGGAACGCCAAGCTGAGCCAGAGCGGTGCCGCTGTCACCGCCGCCAACGAGACGTACAACGCCCAGCTGGGGACCGGCGCGTCGGTGAGCTTCGGCTTCCAGGGCAGCTACAGCGGCAGCAACGCGATCCCGGCGACCTTCACCCTCGACGGTGTCACCTGCAACGTCGACGGCGGCGGTCCCGGCGGCCCGACCGACCCGCCGGACCCGGGCGGCCCGTCCAACCGGGTGAACAACCCGTACGAGGGCGCGAAGGTGTACGTGAACCCGGAGTGGTCGGCCAACGCCGCCGCCGAGCCGGGAGGCAGCCGCGTCTCCAACCAGCCCACGGGCGTCTGGCTGGACCGCATCGCGGCCATCAACGGCGCGAACGGCAAGATGGGCCTGCGCGCCCACCTCGACGAGGCCCTGAAGCAGAAGGGCTCCGGCGAACTCGTCGTCCAGTTCGTCATCTACAACCTGCCCGGCCGGGACTGCTCCGCCCTCGCCTCCAACGGCGAGCTGAAGGCCGACGAGATCGGCCGCTACAAGACCGAGTACATCGATCCCATCAAGGCCATCCTCGCCGACCCGAAGTACGCCTCGCTGCGGATCGTCACCACGGTCGAGATCGACTCGCTGCCCAACCTCGTCACCAACACCGGCAGCCGCCCGACGGCCGTCCCGCAGTGCGACGTGATGAAGGCCAACGGCAACTACGTCAAGGGCGTCGGCTACGCGCTGAACAAGCTCGGCGACGTGCCGAACGTCTACAACTACGTCGACGCCGGGCACCACGGCTGGATCGGCTGGGACGACAACTTCGGCCCCACCGCCACCATCATGAAGGAGGCGGCGACCGCCGAGGGCGCCACGGTGAACGACGTCCACGGCTTCATCACCAACACGGCGAACTACAGCGCCCTGAAGGAGAACAACTTCACCATCAACGACACCGTGGCCGGCAAGTCCGTCCGCGAGTCGAAGTGGATCGACTGGAACCGCTACACCGACGAGCTGGGCTACGCCCAGGCCTTCCGCAGCCAGCTGGTCTCGGCGGGCTTCAACTCGAACATCGGCATGCTGATCGACACCTCCCGCAACGGCTGGGGCGGCACCGCACGGCCCACCGGACCGGGCGCGACGACCAGCGTCGACACCTACGTCGACGGCGGGCGGTACGACCGTCGCTTCAACGCCGGCAACTGGTGCAACCAGTCCGGAGCGGGCCTCGGCGAGCGCCCGAAGGCCGCCCCGGCCGCGGGGATCGACGCGTACGTGTGGATGAAGCCGCCGGGCGAGTCCGACGGGGCGAGCAAGCTGATCCCGAACGACGAGGGCAAGGGCTTCGACCGCATGTGCGACCCCACCTACACGGGCAACCCGAGGAACAACAACAACATGTCCGGTGCCCTGCCGGACGCGCCGCTGTCCGGGAAGTGGTTCTCCGCCCAGTTCCGGCAGCTGATGCAGAACGCGTACCCGCCGCTGTCCTGACCCGTCCCCGCTGAACCGCTGATCCGCCGGGGCCCGTGCCCCGGCGGATTTTGCGGTACCGGCAACAGCAATGGCCTCCGCCCGGTGCGTCGGTGCACGCTGACCGCACCCGAGCGAGAGGCTGACCACCATGGGGCACCACCACCACGACGACGAGCGGGGCCACGGCCCTCACCACGGCCACACGGACCTCGACTGGGCCGAGATGGGACCGATGCTGGAGTCCTCGGCGGAACTGTTCGCGTCCCTGTACGAACGTGCACTGGGCTGGCTGGCGCAGGAGGTGACCGAGCCGGGGCTGATCGTCGACGCGGGCAGCGGGCCGGGCGTCGTGTCGTGCCTGTTCGCGGAGGTCTTCCCGGGCGCGCGGATCCTGGCGGTGGACGGCTCCGAAGCGCTGCTGGAGCGGGCCCGGGCCCGGGCCGGGCGGCAGGGTGTCGCCGACCGTTTCGGCACGCTCGCCGGTGATCTGCCCGAGGTGCTCGGCGAGCTGGACTACCCCGCCGACCTGCTGTGGGCGAGCCGGAGCCTGCACCACCTGGGCGACCAGCGGGCCGCGCTGGCCGCCTTCGCGCAGCGGCTCGCGCCGGGCGGCACGCTGGCCCTCATGGAGGGCGGCCTACCGCTGCGGTTCCTGCCGCGCGACATCGGCATCGGCCGGCCCGGCCTCCAGGCGCGGATCGACGCGGTGGAGGCGGAGTGGTTCAGCCGGATGCGCACGGACCTGCCCGGGCACGTGGCCGAGACGGAGCACTGGCCGGCCCTGCTGGCGGCCGCGGGACTCAAGCACACGAGGACGCACAGCTTCCTGCTCGATCTCCCGGCCCCCGCCTCGGACCGGGCGCGTGCGTATGTCGTGGCGTCGCTGTCGCACATGCGCGACATGCTCGCCGTGGAGCTCGACGCCGAGGATCTCGCGACCGTCGACCGCCTGCTCGACCCCGACGACGCGGCGAGCCTGCACCGCCGCCCGGACGTCTTCGTCCTGGAGGCCCACACGGTGCACACGGCGGTCCGGCCCGCATAGCGGGTCCAGCGCCTTCGAGGAAGCCGACCGTGGGCGACGCTCATCGGGAACGACAGCGCCCCGGCCCGGGCCCCTATGAGGGGCCTCCGGACCGGGGCGCTGGCGGGGTTCCGGCCCCGCGAAGGGGCTTCGGCCCGGGGCGCTGCCGGGGTTCCGGCCCCGCGAGGGGATCTGCCCCGGACTCGCCCGTGCCGCTCAGGCGCCGTTGAACTCCGCCGGGTCCGGGCCGATGCGCCGGTCCTCGTTCAGGGCGCTGATCGCCGCCAGGTCCTCGTCGTCGAGGCTGACGTCGAACACCTCGATGTTCTCCTTGATCCGCGACGGCGTCACGGACTTCGGGATCACCACGTTGCCCAGCTGGATGTGCCAGCGCAGCACGACCTGCGCGGGGGTGCGCTCGTGCTTGCGGGCGATGGCCACGATCGCCGGGACCTCCAGCAGGCCCTTGCCCTGGCCGAGCGGGGACCAGGCCTCCGTGGCGATGCCCTGCTGCGCGTGGTATTCACGGGAGGCACCCTGCTGCAGATGCGGGTGCAGCTCGATCTGGTTCACCGCCGGGACGACCGACGTCTCGTCGATCAGCTTTTGAAGGTGCTCGGGGAGGAAGTTGGAGACACCGATGGCCCGGATCCGGCCGTCGGCGTGCAGCTTCTCGAACGCCTTGTAGGTGTCGACGTACAGACCCCGCTCCGGCGTCGGCCAGTGGATCAGGTACAGGTCGACGAAGTCCAGGCCGAGCTTCTCCAGCGACGTGTCGAAGGCGCGCAGCGTGGCGTCGTACCCCTGGTCGGCGTTCCAGAGCTTCGTCGTGACGAAGAGCTCCTCACGGGGCACACCGGAGTCGGCGATGGCCTTGCCGGTGCCCTCCTCGTTGCCGTAGATCGCCGCGGTGTCGATGCTGCGGTACCCGGCCTCCAGTGCCGTCCCGACGGCCGTCGCGGCCTCGTCGTCCGGCACCTGCCAGACGCCGAAGCCCAGCTGGGGCATCTCGACGCCGTTGTTCAGGATGATCGGGGGGACCTTGCTCACGAGCTCTCGATCCTTCGGTAAGTGGTCAGTGTGCTCCCATCGTCAACGATCACGGGCGGTGATGCATTCCTGACGGGAGAATTCCGAAGCCACACCTGCCCCGCGAGGCGGAGGTCACGCCCGGTAGAGCGCCTCGACCTCGTTCTCGTACGCGTTCTCGATGGCCTTCCGCTTCAGCTTGAGGGACGGGGTCAGCAGCCCGTGTTCCTCCGTGAACGGCTGGGCCAGTATGCGGAAGGTGCGGATCGACTCGGCCTGCGAGACGAGGGTGTTGGCGGCGACCACCGCGCGGCGCACCTCCGTCTCCAGATCCGCGTCGCGCACCAGCTCCGCCGGAGACAGCTGTGGCTTGGACCGCATGGCCAGCCAGTGCTCCACGGCCTCCTGGTCGAGGGTGATCAGGGCGGCGATGTACGGGCGGTCGTTGCCGACGACGATGCACTGGTTGACCAGCGGATGGTCCCGGACGCGTTCCTCCAGCACGCCGGGGGAGACGCTCTTCCCGCCGGACGTGACCAGGATCTCCTTCTTGCGGCCGGTGATGGTGAGGAAGCCGTCCTCGTCCAGCGCGCCCAGGTCGCCGGTGGCGAGCCAGCCGTCGTGCAGGGTCGCGTCGGTGGCCTTCTGGTTGTTGAGATACCCCTGGAAGACGTTCTCGCCGTGCAGCCAGATCTCGCCGTCGTCCGCGATGTGCACGGTCATGCCCGGGATGGGCTGCCCCACCGTGCCGAACCGGGTGCGCCCGGGCGGGTTGGCGGTCGCGGCCGCCGTGGACTCGGTCAGGCCGTAGCCCTCGTAGATGTGCACGCCCGCCCCGGCGAAGAACAACCCGAGGCGGCGGTCCATCGCCGAGCCGCCGGACATGGCGTGCTTGATGCGGCCGCCCATCGCGGCGCGGATCTTGGTGTAGACGAGCTTGTCGAACAACTGGTGCTGCATGCGCAGACCCGCCGACGGTCCGGGGCCGGTGCCCCAGGCCTTGGCCTCCATCGCGTCCGCGTACCGGATCGCGATGTCGACGGCCTTCTCGAAGGGGCCGGAGCGGCCCTCCTTCTCGGCCTTGCGGCGGGCCGCGTTGAACACCTTCTCGAAGATGTACGGCACGGCCAGGAAGAACGTCGGCCTGAACGCGGCCAGATCCGGCAGCAGGGCCGCCGCGTTCAGCTGTGGCTGGTGGCCGAACTTCACCTTGCCGCGGATCCCGGCGACCTGGACCATCCGCCCGAAGACGTGGGCGAGCGGCAGGAACAGCAGGGTGGCCGCCTCGTCGCCGCGCCGGGAGTGGAACACCGGCTCCCACCGCTCGATGACGGTGTCCGCCTCGTACATGAAGTTGCCGTGTGTGATGACACAGCCCTTGGGGCGGCCGGTGGTGCCCGAGGTGTAGATGATCGTGGCCACCGAGTCGGGTGTCACGGCCTGCCGGTGGCGGTGCACCACCTCGTCGTCGAGGTGCGCGCCCGCGTCGTACAGTTCGTGCACGGCGCCGGAGTCCAGCTGCCACAGCCGGCGAAGCCGGGGGAGCCGGTCGATGACGGTGGCGATCGTCATCGCGTGGTCCTCGTGCTCCACGACCGCGGCCGTCACCTCGGCGTCGTAGAGCATCCAGAAGCACTGCTCGGCCGAGGACGTCGGATAGACCGGCACGACCTGGGCGCCGATCGTCCACAGCGCGTAGTCGAAGAGGGTCCACTCGTAGCGGGTGCGGGACATGATCGCGACCCGGTCGCCGAACCGGATACCGCTCGCCAGCAGGCCCTTGGCCAGCGCGAGCACCTCGTCGCGGAACTCGGCGCTGGTGACGTCCTGCCATTCACCGGAGTCGTCCTTGCGGCCCAGCGCGATGTGCTGCGGGTCCTCCTGGGCATGCTCGAAGACCACGTCGGCCAGACCACCCACCGGAGGTGCCAACGCCAACGGAGGGTTGGTGAACTCGCGCAAACCCCGCTCCCCGTTCCTCAGCGCTCTTGTCGAGTGACGCCCCGCACAGCGCCGTGAAAGCTACCCCACCCGGCCGGGGGGCGGGAGGGGGTACGGAAGCGCACACCGTTCCGGTCCGCGCTGGTCAGCGAGGGAAAAAGCGCTCACATGGGGAAGGGTCGGACACAAACCTGACGGTTGAGTAAGCTTCGGTGCCGTAATCTCCACCGAATCTGTACGAGCCCGGCCGTGTGCGAGGCGTCGTCGAAGGGGCTCCCTTCTGTCAGCGGGACGGCGGCGGATTCCGTCACTCCGCTTTTGTCGGAGGTGACTGACCGGCCAGGTCACAGTCCCTTGCGCTCGCTGCGCTGCAGCCGGTCGCCGCCCGCCAGGATCGCCGCCGCCAGGGCGTCGGCCGCGCCCTGGGCGGAGGGGCGCCGCCGGCCGTGGACCAGGACGAAGTCGACCTGTCCCAGCTCCGGCAGCCCCGCCCGGTCGGGGACCCGGACCAGGCCCGGCGGGATCAGGCCACGGGAGTGGGCCATCACGCCTAGACCGGCCCGGGCCGCCGCGACGAGGCCGTTGAGGCTCCCGCTGGTGCACACCACGCGCCAGTCGCGGCCCTGCCGCTCCAGGGCCTCCAGGGCGAGTGCGCGGGTGATGCCGGGCGGCGGGTAGACGATGAGCGGCACCGGGCGGTCCGGGTCGAGCCGCAGGCGTTCCGCCCCGATCCACACCAGCCGGTCGTGCCGGACCGGCTCGCCCCGCGGGTCCTCGGGCCGCCGCTTGGCCAGGACCAGATCCAGTTTCCCGGCGGCCAGCTGCTCGTGCAGCGTGCCCGACAGCTCGACCGTCAGCTCCAGGTCGACCTCCGGGTGCTCGTGCCGGAAGCCCTCCAGGATCTCGGGCAGCCGGGTCAGCACGAAGTCCTCCGAGGCGCCGAAGCGCAGCCGGCCGCGCAGCCGGGTGCCCGTGAAGAACGCCGCCGCCTGCTCGTGCACCTCCAGGATCCGGCGCGCGAAGCCGAGCATCGCCTCGCCGTCCTCGGTCAGCTCCACGGAGTGCGTGTCCCGGGTGAACAGCGTCCGCCCGGTGGCGTCCTCCAGGCGCCGCACGTGCTGGCTGACCGTCGACTGCCGCACCCCGAGCCGCCGCGCGGCCTGCGTGAAACTCAGCGTCTGCGCCACCGCCAGGAACGTGCGCAGCTGGGACGGGTCGTACATGCCCTCCAGGTTATCGCGGAACGCAATGACAGTGAGAGCGGTATACCGGATTCCCGATCGCCCGTCGGGGAAGCAGGATGGAAGGGGGCCGCTACGACCCCGGACCGACCTGAAGTACCAAAGCAAGTGGAGCACCGTGAAACGCCTGCGCTGGCCGCATTGGATGCCGATCGACCCCTACATCCTGCTCCTCCTCGGGACGGTGGGACTCGCCGCACTGTTCCCGGCGCGTGGACCGGCCGCCGACGTCGCCTCGGGTGCCTCCACCGCGGCGGTCGCCCTGCTGTTCTTCCTGTACGGCGCCCGGCTGTCCACGCGTGAGGCGCTCGACGGACTGCGGCACTGGCGGCTGCACGTGACGGTCCTGGCCTGCACCTTCCTGGTCTTCCCGCTGCTCGGGCTGGCGGCCCGCGGGCTGGTGCCGGTGATCCTGACGCACCCGCTCTACCAGGGCCTGCTCTTCCTCACCCTCGTCCCGTCGACCGTCCAGTCGTCGATCGCCTTCACCTCGATGGCCCGCGGCAACGTGCCCGCCGCGATCTGCGCGGGCTCCTTCTCCTCCCTCGTCGGCATCGTCGCCACCCCGCTGCTCGCGGCCTCGCTGCTCGGCGGCAGCGGCGGCGGCTTCTCCGCCGACTCGCTGCTGAAGATCGTGCTGCAACTGCTGGTGCCGTTCGTCGCCGGGCAGTTGCTGCGCCGCTGGATCGGCGGCTTCGTCACGCGCCACAAGCAGGTCCTCGCCCTGGTGGACCGCGGCTCGATCCTGCTCGTCGTCTACACCGCGTTCAGCGCGGGCATGGTCCAGGGCATATGGCACCAGGTCAGCCCCGTGCGCCTCGGCGCGCTGGCCGTCGTGGAGGCCGTGATCCTCGCCGTGATGCTGCTGCTCACCTGGTACGGCGGCAAGGCGCTGGGCTTCGGCCGGGCGGACCGGATCGCGATCCAGTTCGCCGGCTCGAAGAAGTCCCTGGCGGCCGGACTCCCCATGGCGAGCGTCCTGTTCGGCGCGCAGGCGGCGCTCGCCGTGCTGCCGCTGATGCTCTTCCACCAGATGCAGCTCATCGTGTGCGCGGTGATCGCGAAGCGACGCGCACGGGAGGCGGCGGCGGAGGTCACCGCACCGCAGCCAGTCGCAACGACACGAACCGTGGTCGGTACAGGGACACGTTCCGGCTGAGCCGGTCGGCGGCGCCCGTCGTCTCCAGCCAGTTCACGTCGTAGCTCAGCACGAGCCGTCCGTCGCCGCTCAGCACCGGATGCGCCTGCGGGTTGTAGGCGGCCACCTGCCCCTGCGGCAGCGGTGGGCCGAACTCCTCGGCCGGACCGTGCCACGGCCCGGCCGGGGAGCAGGCCCAGTAGGACGCCACGGTGGTCAGTCCCTTCGCGCCGGCGGCCATCGTGAACAGCACGTACGTACCGCCCTCCCGGACGACCGAGAACGCGCTGCCCACGCCCTTGCGCCGCCCGTCCCCGAGCACCGGCCGGGGGCGGGCGCGGGGCACCCACGCCGAGCCGCTCCAGTACTGCCAGGCCGCCGGATCCGCGAGCGCGCCCTCGGGCACCCGGGCCGCGTACGCGTGCGAGGCGGGCCGGGAGGCGGCCCGGCCGTCGTCGCCGCCGAACACATAGCTCCAGCCGTCCTCCTCGACCAGCGTCGTGCCGAACAGCACCCGCCGGGAGGGGTCGGGGACCGACTGCTGGCCGAGCACCTCGACGATCGACTCCAGGCGCAGCTCGGGCAGCGACAGCGTGGCGACCTCGGTCGCGGTGGGCACCCCGTAGATCCAGGGGGACTGTCCCGCCGTGCGCACCCACAGCAGCACGCGGACGACCTGCTCCGCGGAGCCGGGGGAGCGGGGTTCGACGCGGGCGGCGACCGGCCAGCGCCACCGGTTCGGTGCCGGGTCGGCGAACAGCGGCGCGGGCAGGGTGGATTCGAGCCGGCCGTCGCGCATCAGCACGGCCGAATTGCGCACCAGCGGCGTGCCGGCGTCCCGCCAGGCATGGGACTCGCCGTGCGGATTGGGCGGGCCGTACACCCGGCCCAGGTAGGTGTCCGAGAACAGCCACAGCACCCGGCCGTCCGGCAACCGCACCGAGTGGGTGCCGTCGCCGCCGGTCCAGTCGTCCGTGCGGCTCGCGTCGTCGCCGTAGCGGGCGAACTCGGCGTCGAGGGCGTCGTCCGGGTCCCACGAGCCGACCGTGAGCGCCTGACAGCTGTCGTGGTCCGAACCGTCGTCGCCGGGCAGGGCGACGATCAGCGCCGCGCCGAGAACCAGGACCAGCAGCAGGCCGATCCCGGTTCCCGTGCGCTGTCGTGCTCGTAATGCTCCTGAGTCGTCGGGCACGTCCCGTGACGTTAGTTGCTGCCGCTCACCCGGTCCATGGGCAGCCACAGCACCGTGCCCCGGGAGGCCGCGCCCGAGGCGCCGGCGGCCAGCTCCTCGTCGCTCAGGGCCCTGTTCCACACCCGGACGTCGTCGATCGCCCCGGTGAGGAACGCCCGGCTGTCCATGCGCTGGCCGATGTGCACCCCGAACGGCGAGTTGCGGCTGACCGACCCGGGCACGTCAGCGGTGGTGAGCGGCGTGCCGTCGAGGAACAGGGTGAGCTGCCCGCCGCCCCGGCGCAGCGCCAGATGGTGCCAGCGGCCGTCGTTGTGGGCGCCGTCGGTCCACACCGAGGCCGACCTGACGGTCGTCGCGCCCGACCGGGTGGTGATCAGCCCTCGGACCCGGTTGCCCGCCGGTTCGCCCCGCAGCCAGATCTGCGGCTGGGTGCTGCCGATTCCGCCCATCCACAGGAAGGGCTGCTCGCCGGTCGTGGCCGTGTAGCGGAAGTGCAGCGAGGCGGTGAAGTCCCCCTCGCCGAGCGGGAGGCGGGAGCGGTAGGGCAGCCGTACGGCGTCGTCGGTGCCGTCGAAGGACAGCGCGCCGCCCCGGACACCGGCCGTGCGCGCGGCACCGCCGAGCACGGCTGCGGCTTTTGCGCCCGCCGCCGCGTCACGCGTGGTCGGGTCGGCGCCCCGGCGCGGCTTGAGCCAGTCCTCGGTGAAGCGGGCGAAGCGGATCTCGTCGCGTGCGTCGACCGCGCCGCCCTCGTACAGCAGCCCCACCGCCGAGCCGCCCAGGGCCGCCATGTCGGAGTAGCCGGACCAGTCCGTGGTGACGACCGTGCCCCGGTCCACGCTCTCCCAGGTGCGCCCGCCGTCGTAGGAGGAGCGGACCATCATCGTGCGGCGGCGGTCGGGGTCGGCCGGGGCGGACAGCAGCATCCGGCCGCCGAGACGCAGCGTCGCGCCCTGGACCTGCGGGGTGTACAGGTCGGGGAGGTCGCGGAAGGACGTGGCGAAGCTGTCGCCGCCGTCGAGGCTGAGGGTCTGGGAGCGGTGGCCCAGATCGGTGCCGTCCTGTTCCCGGCCGCTGACGAGCAGGGCGCCGTCGGCGCGTTCGGTGAGCGTCACCTCGGACGGCTTCTGCCGGAACGTGCCGTCCAGCGCTATGGGCCAGGTGTCCGTGGCGCCGACCCGCCAGGAGTCGCCGCCGTCGTCGCTGACGACGAGCGCCGCGTGGTTGGCGGAGACCCGGCTGCCGTTCCACGTCTCGGTGTTGACGCCGAACACCAGCCGCCCGGCGTGCTTGCCGCGGGTCAGCTGGATGCCGTGCACGGGCCCGGTCGCGTACCAGGAGTTCCAGTGCTCGGGCAGGATCTCGCCGCTCAGATCGCGCGGCTTCGACCAGGTGCGGCCGTCGTCGTCGCTGTACTGCAGGTGCGGGGTGCGGTCGCAGGGGACGGTGCAGTTGCCGGCGTCCGTACGGCCGGTGTTGTAGGTCTCGGCCAGCAGGATCCGGCCCGTCCTGCGGTCCACGACGGGCGCCGGGTTGCCGTGCGTGTCGCCCGCGCCCTCGGTGACGACCTGGAGCGGCCCCCAGGTGCGGCCGCCGTCGGTGGAGCGCTTGAGCACGATGTCGATGTCGGCCGCGTCACCGCAGTTGAGGACACGGCCCTCGGCGAAGGCCAGCAGGGTGCCGCCGGCGGTGCGGACCATCGCCGGGATCCGGAAGCAGGCGTATCCCGGATCCTGGGACGCCTTGAAGAGCACCTGCTGGTCGAACTCCGGTGAGGCCGTGCTGGGTCGGCTGTGCGCCGCAGCCGTGGACGCGAGGAGCGCCCCGGCGGCGACGGCGGCTGTCAGGGTGGATCTCAGACGTGCGCGAAGACTTGACGGCATGGTGCGACCTGCCCTTCATGCGTCTGTCGGCTGGACCACCGGATCACAGGATCGGACATCCGGTCATCCGGACATTCCACGTCCTATGTGTGGGTCACAGACGGTACTTGGCTCCCAGACCCCCCACAAGGACCGTGCGTCAGGGGATCAGGACGACCTTGCCCAGGTTGGACCGCCCCTCGATCTCCGCGTGCGCCTTGGTTGCGTCCTCCAGGGCGAACTCCCCGTGGACACGGGCCCTGAGCTCTCCGGCCGCGAACAGCCGCCACAGTTCCTCACGCCACTGCTCGTACAACTCCGGCTTGCCCCGGGCGATGCGGGCCATCTGGAACCCGATGACCGACTTGGCGCCCACGAGCAGGTCGTAGGCCTGGATGGCGCCGCCGCCCGAGCTGTAGGCCACCAGCCGCCCCTCGGGGACGAGCGCGTGGAGGGCCCGGGTGAGCAGCTCGCCGCCGACCGCGTCCAGGACGTAGTCCACGGGCGTCCCCCAGCTCGCGTCGCCGTAGGAGATGACGTGGTCGGCGCCGAGCCCGCGCACGAAGTCGGCCTTGCCCGGGTCGGACACAGCTCCCACCACGCGTCCGGCGCCGCGCGTCCTGGCCAGCTGCACCGCCAGCTGGCCGACACCGCTCGCGGCCGCCGTGACCAGGACCGCCTCGCCCGGCTCGGGGCGGGCCGCCTCCAGGGCGCCGAGGGCGACCAGGCCGCTGCGGACCAGGGCGACCGCGTCGACGGCGCTCGCGTTCCCGGGGACCGGGGAGGCCATGGTCTCGTGCAGCACGGCGAAGTCCGCGTAGCCGTGGCCGAAGCAGAGCCCGGTCACCCGGTCGCCGGTGCCGAACCCCGTGACGCCCTCGCCCGCGGCCACGACCTCACCGGCGATCTCGCCGCCGAGCGGGACCGGCTCGGCCGCCTCGGTGACCTTGCGGACGACCGGAAGCGTGACGCCGATGGCCTCCGCGCGCACGAGCAGCTCTCCGGGGCCGGGCACGGGGAGTGGTGCCTCCTCCACGAAGAGGGGGCCGCCTGGGGATTCGTAGCGGACGCGGCGCATCACACCTCCGGGTCGTCGGTGATCCCGACGAGATCGTTGGGATGCCCAACGGTATAGGAGGATCATAGGGAGAACCAACGATTTCTTGGTTAGGCTGCGGCCATGTCGGAAGCCCCCCTGCCCGCGATCCGCTCCCTGCCCAGCTGGCTGCTCGGCCGTGCCGCCGCCCGCGGCCGGGCCCTGGTGGCCGAGGCGCTGGCGGAGGAGGACATGCGGATGTGGCACCACGTGGTGCTGTCCGCCGTGCGCGACCTCGGTCCCGTCGCCCAGGCGGACCTCGGCCGCGGGGTCCGGCTGGACCCCAAGGACCTCGTCGGGGTCCTCGACGACCTCCAGTCGGCGGGAACGGTGCTGCGCGAGCCGGACCCGCGGGACCGCCGCAAGAACGCGGTGTCCCTCACCCCGCGCGGAGCCCGGCTGCTCGAACGCTGCGAGAAGGCGGCCCACGCCGCCAACGACGAACTGCTCGCACCGCTGTCGGCGGACGAGCGGGAGCAGTTCACGGCGATGCTGCTCCGGATATCCGGCACGGCCGACTGACGATCCGGCAGGGGTCCTGCCTTCGCGAGGGCAGGCCGGAAAGGGACTCTCAGGGGGTGTCATGGCATGCCGGGGCGGGGGGCGTGCGGGCAGGCCGAGACGGGGCCCCTGCGGCGCAGGGGGCGCTCCCCGCCGGTCGGGGCCCCGCCGCCGTGCAGCGGGCGAATCCGCTCAGCCCTGGGCGGCCGCGGCCTGCAGGGCGATGCGGTCCTCACCCGCGTACACGTTCATGGAGCTGCCCCGCAGGAAGCCCACCAGCGTCAGGCCCGCCTCGGCGGCCAGGTCCACCGCCAGCGATGACGGCGCCGACACGGCCGCCAGCACGGGTATGCCGGCCATCACGGCCTTCTGCGCCAGCTCGAAGGAGGCCCGGCCCGACACGAGCAGGACCGCCCGGGACAGTGGCAGCTCCCCGTTCTGCAGCGCACGGCCGACCAGCTTGTCGACCGCGTTGTGCCGGCCCACGTCCTCCCGGACGTCCAGCAGTTCGCCGTCCTCCGAGAACAGGGCCGCCGCGTGCAGGCCCCCGGTCCGGTCGAAGACCCGCTGGGCCGCGCGCAGCCGGTCGGGGAGGCTCGCGAGCAGCCCGGGGGAGATCCGGACCGGGGGAGTGTCGGCGACGGGCCACCGGGTCGTGGTGCGCACCGCGTCCAGCGACGCCTTGCCGCACAGCCCGCAGGAGGACGTGGTGTAGACGTTGCGCTCCAGCGTGATGTCGGGGATCACCACGCCCGGTGCCGTCCTCACGTCGACCACGTTGTACGTGTTCGAGCCCTCGGCCGTCGCCCCGGCGCAGTAGACGATGTTCTGCAGGTCCTGCTGCCCGGCCAGCACCCCCTCGCTCACGAGGAAGCCGGCCGCCAGCGCGAAGTCGTCGCCCGGGGTGCGCATGGTGATCGCCAGGGGCTTGCCGTTGAGCCGGATCTCCATCGGCTCCTCGGCGACCAGCGTGTCCGGACGGTCGGAGACCACCCCGTCCCGGATGCGGATCACCTTGCGTCGTTCCGTGACTCGTCCCATGTCCTGATCAGTCCCGGTTCTGTACGTGCTGGTAGCCGAAGCGGCCCTTGATGCAGAGGTTGCCGTGGGTCACCGGGTTGTCGTGCGGCGAGGTGACCTTCACGATCTCATTGTCCTGTACGTGCAGCGTCAGGTTGCAGCCCACTCCGCAGTACGCGCACACCGTGGTCGTCTCCGTCTGCCGCGACTCGTCCCAGGTACCCGCCGCGCGCATGTCGAACTCGGACTTGAAGGACAGCGCCCCCGTCGGGCACACCTCGATGCAGTTCCCGCAGTACACGCATGCCGAGTCGGTCAGCGGCGCGTCGTGCTCCACGGCGATCCGGGCGTCGAAGCCGCGTCCGGCCACCGAGATCGCGAAGGAGTTCTGCCACTGGTCGCCGCACGCGTCGACGCACTTGTAGCAGAGGATGCACTTGTCGTAATCACGGACATACAGGTCGTTGTCGATCCTGGGTTCCTCGTTCAGCCGCGCCGCGTCCGGGCCGAAACGGTCCGGCTTCGCCTCGTACTCCTTCAGCCACCCGGCGACCTTCGGGGTCGTCGACAGGTCGACCGAGGACGCGAGCAGTTCGAGGACGACCTTGCGGCTGTGCCGGGCGCGCTCGGTGTCCGTACGGACCTCCATGCCCGGCTCGGCCTTGCGGGAGCAGGCCGGGACGAGTGTCCTGGCCCCCTCGACCTCGACGACACAGACCCGGCAGGCGTTCTTGGGCCGCAGGGTGTCGCCCTCGCACAGGGTCGGGATGTCCTTCCCGGCCGCCCGGCAGGCGTCCAGGATCGTCGAGCCTTCGGGGACCCGGGCCTCCTCCCCGTCGATGGTGAACTCCAGCATGCGGCGCGGGATCCCCAGCGGTGTGACGGTCATTCGTACGCCCCCAGACGGTCGATGGCGGATTCCACGGCGTTCCACGCGGTCTGCCCCAGACCGCAGATCGAGGCGTCCCGCATGGCGCGGCCGACCTCCCGCAGCAGCGCGATGTCCCCGGCGGCCTCGGCGCCCGTGCGCTCCACGATCCGGTGCAGTGCCTCCTCCTGCCGCACGGTCCCGACCCGGCAGGGCACGCACTGCCCGCACGACTCGTCGCGGAAGAACTCCGCGATGCGCAGCAGCAGCCGGGGCAGGGGCACGCTGTCGTCGAAGGCCATGACGACCCCCGAGCCGAGCGTCGTGCCCGCCTCCCGGGTCCCTTCGAAGGTCAGCGGCACGTCCAGCTCGTCGGCCCGCACGAAACCGCCGGCCGCCCCGCCGAGCAGCACCGCCCGCAGTCCCTCGCGCACCCCGGCCATGCCGAGCACCTCGCCGAGCGTCGCACCGAACGGCACCTCGTAGACACCGGGCCGCTCCACACTCCCGGACACGCAGAACAGCTTCGGGCCGGTGGAGCGTCCCGTGCCGATCGCCGCGTAAGCCGGGGCGCCCATGGTCAGGATCGGCAGGACGTTGACCAGCGTCTCGACGTTGTTCTCGACCGTCGGCTTGCCGAACAGGCCCTTCTCCACCGGGAACGGGGGCTTGGAGCGGGGCTCGCCCCGGTAGCCCTCGATGGAGTTGAACAGGGCCGTCTCCTCACCGCAGATGTAGGCGCCCGCGCCGCGCCGGATCTCGATGTCGAAGGCGTAGCCCTGCCCGAGGACGTCGTCGCCGAGCAGCCCCCGCGCACGTGCCTGCGTGATCGCGTGCTCCAGCAGGCGCAGGGCGCGCGGGTACTCGCCGCGCAGATACAGATAACCCTTGTGGGCGCCGGTCGCGTACCCGGCGATCGTCATCGCCTCGACGAGCGCGTACGGGTCGCCCTCCATCAGCACCCGGTCCTTGAAGGTGCCCGGCTCCGACTCGTCGGCGTTGCAGACGAGGTAGTGCGGACGGTCCGGCTGCGATGCCGTGGCCTGCCATTTGCGGCCGGTGGGGAAGGCGGCGCCGCCGCGCCCGACCAGGCCCGAGTCGGTGACCTCGCGGATGACCCCGGCGGGACCCAGCCCGAAGGCCCGGCGCAGGGCGGAGTAGCCGCCGTGGGCGCGGTAGTCGTCGAGGGACGACGGGTCGACCACGCCGACCCGGTGCAGCAGCATCAGCCCGTCCTGCCCCGCCTGGGGCACCGCCAGCGCGGCCGCCGGCTCCTCGGGCGCGGAGTCCGGGGAGCTCGCGGCGAGCACGGCGTCGTGGACGGTCGCCGGGGCCGAGACCGCCGTGCGCACGGGATCCCCGGCCTTGATCGCGAGCGCGGCCGGGGCCCGTTCGCACAGGCCCAGGCACGGGCTGCGCTCGACGCTCACCCCGCTGCCGAGGCCCAGCCGCGCCTCGATCCCGGCACACAGCTCCGGCGCCCCGGCCGCCGCGCAGGCCAGGTCCGTGCACACGTGCAGCACGGTCGCCGGACGGGGCTTGACCGAGAACATGGCGTAGAAGGTGGCGACCCCGTAGGCCTCCGCCGGCGGCACCGTCAGCCGCCGGCACAGGTAGTCGAGGGCGCCCTCGCTGATCCAGCCGATCCGGTCGTTGATCGCGTGCAGCCCCGGCAACAGCAGGTCGCGGCGGTCCCGGGCCTCGCGTCCGCCACGCGCCCACCGCAAATCCGCATCGGTGCGGTCGGCGCCCTCCCAGGAGGACTCGGGAGGCCCGAGCAGGGCGTCGACGGCCGCCCGTTCCTCGTCCGTCGGTTTGCTGTCACCGAAGTGCAGGTCCACTTACGTCACCCCACGATGGTCGCGATGGGCAGCTTCTCGATCCGGATCGCCGACGCCTTGAACTCCGCCGTCCCCGCGATCGGGCAGTTCGCCTCGATCGTCAGCTGGTTGGTGTCCACCTCGTCCGGGAAGTGCATGGTCATGAAGGCGAGCCCCGGCCGCAGCGCGGTGTCCACCCACACCGGCGCGGTCACCGAACCGCGCCGCGAGGTCACCTGGACGTGCTCGCCGACCACGACCCCGTAGCGCTCGGCGTCCTCCGGGCTCAGCTCGATGAACTCGCCGCGCCTGAGCGGCGAGGCGTAAGCGCCGCTCTGCACACCGGTGTTGTACGAGTCGAGCCGCCGTCCGGTGGTGAGCCGGACCGGGTACCGCTCGTCGGTGAGGTCCACCGGCGGGTCGTGCTGCACGATCCCGAACGGAGCGAGCGGGCCGCGCCGGGCGGGGTCCGACTCCCACAACCGGCCGTGCAGATACGTCGGTTCGATCCCGTCCGTGCTCGGGCAGGGCCACTGGATGCCCTGGTGCTCCTCCAGGCGCTCGTACGTCATGCCGTAGTGGTCGGGTGAGACGGACCTCAGCTCGTTCCACACGGTCTCGGCATCGGCGTACTTCCAGTCGTGCCCGAGCCGGGCCGCGAGGTCGCAGATGATGTCGATGTCCTCGCGGGCCTCGCCGGGCGGGGTGACGGCCTTGCGGACGCGCTGGACGCGCCGCTCGCTGTTGGTGGTCGTGCCGTCGGTCTCCGCCCAGCCGGCGGTGGCCGGCAGGACGACGTCCGCGAGCTGGGCCGTCTTCGTGAGGAAGATGTCCTGCACGACGAGGAAGTCCAGGGCTTTCAGCCGCCGCACGGCCTGCTCGCTGTCCGCCTCGGACTGCGCCGGGTTCTCGCCGATGCAGTAGACGGCCTTGAGAGTGCAATCCTC
Organism: Streptomyces sp. NPDC056373; assembly: GCF_042262425.1. NCBI lineage: Bacteria > Bacillati > Actinomycetota > Actinomycetes > Kitasatosporales > Streptomycetaceae > Streptomyces > Streptomyces sp. NPDC056373. Next base: position 199,582 of record NZ_JBHJPX010000016.1, on the reverse strand, counting down.
CATGGCCTCGAACATCTCCGTGAGGTTCAGGCCGTAGTGCGGCTGGATGACGGTGTCCCAGGCCGACTCGAACTTCAGCCGGGTGTCCGGGTCGAGAATGTCCTGGAAGCCGGGCAGCCGGTTGGGGATCGCGCCCATGTCGCCGCCGCCCTGCACGTTGTTCTGGCCGCGCAGGGGCTGCAGGCCCGAGCCGTAGCGGCCGACGTGCCCGGTGAGCAGGGACAGGTTGATCAGGGCGCGGACGTTGTCGGTGCCGTTGTGGTGCTCGGTGATGCCCAGGGTCCAGCACAACTGGGCCCGTTCGGCGCGGGCGTAGGCGTGCGCCAGCTCGCGGATGGCCGCGGCCGGTACGCCCGTCACCTTCTCGGCGAGCGACAGCGTCCACGGCTCGACCAGGGCCTTGTACTCCTCGAAGCCGGTGGTGGCCCGCTCGATGAACGCCTCGTTCGCGAGCCCCGCGTGGATGATCTCGCGGCCGATCGCGTGCGCCATCGGGATGTCCGTGCCGACGTTGAGCCCCATCCAGCTCTCCGCCCACTCGGCGGTCGAGGTCCGGCGCGGATCGACGGCGTACATCCGGGCGCCGTTCCTGATCCCCTTCAGCACGTGCTGGAAGAAGATCGGGTGCGCGAACCGGGCGTTGGAGCCCCACATCACGATGACGTCGGTGTGCTCGATCTCCTCGTACGACGACGTCCCGCCGCCCGAGCCGAACGCCGCCGACAGGCCCGCCACGCTCGGGGCGTGACAGGTGCGGTTGCAGGAGTCGACGTTGTTGGTGCCCATGACGACCCGGGCGAACTTCTGCGCCACGTAGTTCATCTCGTTGGTGGCGCGGGCGCAGCTGAACATCCCGAAGGCGTCGCGGTTGCGCCCGAGGCCGGCGGCGGCCCGGTCCAGGGCCTCCTCCCAGGTGGCCTGCCGGAACGGCTCGTCGCGGGAGTCCCGGACGAGCGGGTGGGTGAGCCGGGTGTAGGTCGTGGAGGTCCGGTCGCGTTTCCTCATGCGGCGCTCCTCAGCGCGAGCAGGTCCGAGATGGCGTGCACGGTGCGCAGGGTGGGCACCTCCACGCCGGTGATCTCCGCCAGCTCGACGACCGCCGCCAGCAGCACGTCGAGTTCGAGCGGTTTGCCGCGCTCCAGGTCCTGGAGCGTGGAGGTGCGGTGGTCGCCGACCCGCTCGGCACCGGCGAGCCGGCGCTCGACGGAGACGCCGACCTCGCAGCCGAGGGCCTCGGCGACCGCCAGCGTCTCGGTCATCATGATCTCGATGACCTTGCGGGTGCCGCCGTGCAGGCACATCTGCCGCATGGTCGCGCGGGCCAGGGCGCTGATCGGGTTGAACGAGATGTTGCCGAGCAGCTTGACCCAGATGTCGCCGCGCAGGTCCGGTTCGACGGGGCACTTCAGCCCGCCCGCCTGCATGGCCTCGCTGAACGCGAGACAGCGTGCGGAGCGGCTGCGGTCGGGCTCGCCGATGGAGAACCGCGTGCCCTCCAAGTGGCGTACGACCCCCGGCCCTTCGAGTTCGGTCGCCGCGTAGACGACGCAGCCGATGGCCCGTTCGGGCGCGAGCACCGCACTGACCGCGCCGTCCGGGTCGACACTCTCGACACGGTGGCCGTCGTACGGGCCGCCGTGCCGGTGGAAGTACCACCAGGGGATGCCGTTCTGGGCCGCGACGACCGACGTCGTCTCGTTCAGCAAGGGCGCGATCAGCGGCCCGCACGCCGCGTACGCGTTGGCCTTGAGGCCCAGGAAGACATGGTCGACCGGGCCGACTTCGGCCGGGTCGTCGGTGGCGTGGGGGCGCGCGGTGAAGTCGCCGCGTGGGCTGCGCACCCGGACTCCGTGCTGCCTCATGGCCGCCAGATGCGGTCCACGGGCGATGAGATGCACCTCGGCGCCCGCGCGGTGGAGCGCGGCGCCGACGTAGGCGCCGATGGCACCGGCGCCGAGAACTGCGACTTTCACGGGAACACTCCGTTCGGTTTGAGGGATACCGCGGAGGTGGCTGCCGTCCGGCCGCTCACGGGTCACGTATGGCTCGCGGACGGCTTGTGTCGACGAAATATTGTCTACAGTATGGAGGTTGGGTGGGCAAGGGTGCGTGCGCCGACCGTTCGGCGCATGCCGGATACCGTTCACCGCATACGGCCGCCGTGCCGACTTCCCAACTCCCGTGTCGGATCTCTACCGTCCGGGGTTCATGAGTCCCCCAGTCGCGCCCCCGGGCTGGAGCCGCTGGCTCGTTCCGCCCGCCGCTCTCTCCGTACATCTCTCCATCGGCCAGGCCTACGCCTGGAGCGTGTTCAAACCGCCCCTCGAATCCGCTCTCGGCCTCAGCGGCACGCAGAGCGCGCTGCCCTTCCAGCTGGGCATCGTCATGCTGGGCCTGTCCGCCGCGTTCGGCGGCACCCTCGTGGAGCGCAACGGCCCGCGCTGGGCCATGACCGTCGCCCTGATCTGCTTCTCCTCCGGCTTCCTGCTCTCCGCGCTGGGCGCGTCCCTGGAGCAGTACTGGCTGATCGTCCTCGGCTACGGCTTCGTGGGCGGCATCGGTCTCGGCATCGGCTACATCTCGCCCGTCTCCACGCTGATCAAGTGGTTCCCGGACCGGCCCGGCATGGCCACCGGCATCGCCATCATGGGCTTCGGCGGCGGCGCGCTCATCGCCTCGCCGTGGTCGGCCCAGATGCTGGAGTCGTTCGGCGGCGACAGCACCGGCATCGCACTGGCCTTCCTGGTGCACGGGCTGTCGTACGCCGTGTTCATGCTGCTGGGTGTGCTCCTGGTCCGCGTTCCGCCTCATGCCCCCGAGGCGCGCGGAACCGCGCGGCAAGCACCCACCGGCCCGCAGGTCTCGGCGAAACAGGCGCTGCGCACCCCGCAGTTCTGGCTCCTGTGGATCGTGCTCTGCATGAACGTCACCGCCGGCATCGGCATCCTGGAGAAGGCCGCGCCGATGATCACGGACTTCTTCGCGGACACCTCCACCCCGGTGTCGGTGACGGCCGCCGCCGGTTTCGTCGCGCTGCTGTCCGCGGCGAACATGGCCGGCCGCATCGGCTGGTCCTCCACGTCCGACCTCATCGGCCGCAAGAACATCTACCGCGTCTACCTGGGCGTCGGCGCCCTGATGTACGCCCTCATCGCCCTGTTCGGCGACTCCTCCAAGCCGCTGTTCGTCCTGTGCGCGCTGGTCATCCTCTCCTTCTACGGTGGTGGTTTCGCCACGGTTCCGGCCTATCTGAAGGATCTGTTCGGCACGTACCAGGTCGGCGCCATCCACGGGCGGCTGCTCACCGCCTGGTCCACGGCCGGGGTGCTGGGCCCGCTGATCGTGAACTGGATCGCCGACCGGCAGGAGGAGGCGGGCCGGCACGGCGCGTCCCTGTACGGGCTGTCCTTCGTGATCATGATCGGGCTGCTCGTCGTCGGCTTCGTCGCCAACGAACTGGTGCGGCCCGTCGACCCCCGCCACCACGTCCCCGCCCCGAAGGAGGCCGCCCATGTCGAGCGACAGCAGTCAGAGTCCGCCTAGCCCGGACCGGCGGTGGCTGATCGCCCTCGCCTGGGTGTGGGTGGGCGTACCGCTCGTCTACGGGCTGTACGAGCTCGTCCGCAAGGCGACGCAGCTGTTCACCGGGTAGGAGCCGGACACGAGCGGGACCCGGGCGCGGGCAGGAGCCCGGGTCCGGGTGGCGGCCGGGCTCGGGCGGCAGGCGGGCCGCCGGGTGGGCGTTCGACAGGTGTCCGGGCGTCCGGGCTCCTGACCGAAGCTGACAACCCCGGCGCCCGTTTCCTGTCGCCTTGGCTGCCGTCGTACCCGTGAGTCACTGATCAGACTGGTGGATCCGCTACCCAAGGCAACGAGGGGGATCCACCCAATGAACGGCTCGCGCATCGCCGCCGTCGGCCACTACCAGCCCGCCAAGGTCCTCACCAACGAGGAACTGACGGGCCTGGTCGACACCAGTGACGAGTGGATCAGGAGCCGGGTGGGCATCCGCACGCGTCACATCGCCGGACCCGACGAGCCGGTCGACGAGCTGGCCGCCCACGCCGCCGCCAAGGCGCTCGCCGGGGCGGGGCTGGCCCCGGCGGACATCGACCTGGTCCTGGTCGCGACGTCCACCGCCGTCGACCGCTCGCCCAACATGGCCGCCCGGGTCGCGGCCCGCCTGGGCATCCCGCAGGCCGCCACCATGGACCTCAACGTCGTGTGCGCGGGCTTCACCCACGCCCTGGCCACCGCCGACCACGCCGTCCGGGCGGGGGGCGCGAGCCGGGTGCTGGTCATCGGGGCCGACAAGATGTCCGAGGTGACCGACTGGAGCGACCGCACCACCTGTGTGCTGGTCGGGGACGGGGCCGGGGCGGCGGTGGTGGAGGCCGCCGGCGAGCCCGCCATCGGACCGGTGCTGTGGGGCTCGGTGCCCGAGATGGGCCACGCCGTGCGCATCGAGGGCACCCCGCCGCGCTTCGCCCAGGAGGGCCAGAGCGTCTACCGCTGGGCCACCACACAGCTGCCGCCCATCGCCCGCCGGGCCTGCGAGCGGGCCGGGCTGGAGCCGGCCGACCTCGCCGGGGTCGTGCTGCACCAGGCGAACCTGCGCATCATCGAACCCCTCGCGGAGAAGATCGGCGCCGTCAACGCGGTCGTCGCCCGCGATGTGACCGAGTCCGGCAACACCTCGGCCGCGAGCATCCCGCTGGCCTTCTCGAAGCTGGTCGAACAGGGGGCGCTCACCACGGGCGACCCGGTGCTGCTGTTCGGCTTCGGCGGGAACCTGTCGTACGCCGGGCAGGTCGTCCGCTGCCCTTGAGTGCCGGCCCGGTCCCTGGCGGTGTGACGCGGTCAACTCCCCGAAACCCTGGCACTTGTGGGCCGTAGACTGTAGACGAAAGACAATCAATACTGACTCTGCGGCGATACCGGCTCGCGCCGCGTTGTGCACGGCCCTGCCGAGGAGGGGGACCGCGATGCTGTCGACAGGCCTGCCCCAGGGGGCGGTACCCAAGCTGGAACGCCCGGGACCGCTGCGCGACCGTGTCTACGAGGCACTGCTCGAACTCATCACGACCCGTGCGCTGCAGCCCGGCCAGCACCTCGTCGAGAGCGAACTCGCCGGGCACCTCGGCGTCTCGCGGCAGCCGGTGCGCGAGGCGCTGCAGCGGCTCAACACCGAGGGGTGGGTCGATCTGCGGCCCGCCCAGGGCGCGTTCGTGCACGAGCCGACGGAGGAGGAGGCCGACCAGCTCCTCACGGTCCGTACGCTCCTGGAGGCCGAGGCGGCCCGGCTCGCGGCGGCCAACGCGAACAGCGCGGGCATCGCGGCCCTGGAAGCACTGTGCGCGGAGGGCGAGAAGGCCGTCGAGGCCGATGACGTCGACGGGGCCGTCGCCATGAACGCCCGCTTCCACGCCAAGATCATGGAGTTCGCCGGCAACGCGGTCCTCGCCGAACTCGCCGCCCAGGTGGACCGGCGTGTGCGCTGGTACTACACGCCGGTGGCCCGTCGGCGCGGTCACCAGTCCTGGATCGAGCACCGCGAGCTGATCGCCGCGGTCGCCGATCGGGACGAACAGCGCGCCACCCAGCTGATGCGCGCACACACCGAGCACACGCGGCGCTCGTACCACGCGCGTTCCCGCTCGTAGCTCAGTGGCCGTAGGTCCCAAGCCCCGGGGTTCCATGGCTCCGGGGCTTTGTGACGCCACCACACGCGGCTGCGAGGCGGGGCAACCTCACCACTCCTTTGTCCTGTGAGTGGAAAAAGTAGGGGGCAATTCCTGCGCGACTTCTTCCCAGCCCCGGCAGCCGCTGCTACGTTCCCTCCGAAAGCAAGCCACCACGGTGGCGGGAAACCGGCGCGCACAGGCCGATCGAGGCGGGGAGGGGCTCGTGAGACGCATGACGGCACGACCCGGAAACGCCCACCAGGCCCGACTGCTCAAGCTGTTGCGCGACGGCGGCCCCAACTCCCGTGCCCAGCTGGGCGACCAGATCGACCTCTCGCGGTCCAAGCTGGCCGTGGAGGTGGACCGGCTGCTGGAGACGGGGCTGGTCGTGGCCGACGGACTCGCCGCCTCGCGCGGCGGCCGCCGCTCGCACAACATCCGTCTCAACCCCGAGCTGCGCTTCCTCGGCGTCGACATCGGCGCGACCTCGGTCGACGTCGCCGTCACCAACGCCGAACTGGAGACCCTCGGGCACCTCAATCAGCCCATGGACGTGCGCGAGGGACCCGTCGCCGTCTTCGAGCAGGTCCTCGCCATGGCCGCGAAACTGAGGGCCTCCGGGCTCGCGGAAGGGTTCGACGGCGCCGGTATCGGCGTCCCGGGCCCGGTCCGCTTCCCCGAGGGCATCCCGGTGGCGCCGCCGATCATGCCGGGCTGGGACGGCTTCCCCGTGCGGGAGGCGCTCAGCCAGGAACTCGGCTGCCCGGTCATGGTCGACAACGACGTGAACCTGATGGCGATGGGGGAGCAGCACGCGGGCGTCGCCCGCACCGTCGCCGACTTCCTCTGCGTCAAGATCGGCACCGGCATCGGCTGCGGCATCGTCGTCGGCGGCGAGGTCTACCGCGGTACGACGGGCAGCGCCGGCGACATCGGGCACATCCAGGCCGTTCCCGACGGCCGCCCCTGCGCCTGCGGCAACCGGGGCTGCCTGGAGGCCCACTTCAGCGGGGCCGCCCTGGCCCGCGACGCAACGGAGGCCGCCCAGCAGGGACTTTCGGCCGAACTGGCCTCGCGGCTGGAGACCGACGGCGGCCTCACCGCCGTCGACGTCGCCGCCGCGGCCGCCGCCGGTGACGCCACCGCACTCGAGCTGATCCGCGAGGGCGGCAACCGCACCGGCCAGGTCATCGCAGGCCTGGTCAGCTTCTTCAACCCGGGCCTGGTGGTGATCGGCGGCGGGGTGACCGGCCTCGGTCACACCCTGCTCGCCGCGATCCGCACCCAGGTCTACCGCCAGTCGCTGCCGCTGGCGACCGGCAACCTTCCCATCGTTCTGGGCGAGTTGGGCCCCACCGCCGGGGTGATCGGCGCGGCCCGGCTCATCAGCGACCACCTGTTCTCACCCGCGTAAGCCCGCACCCCCGTACGGCCGCACCAGCACGACCCGCTGCTCCGCCCTGCCCTGCCCGGCCCTGAACACGCCTGTTCGGCAAGCGCCCTGACACCGGCCCGCCCGCCAAGGGGACCTCATGGCACCAGAACCACCGCTGCTCAGCATGTCCGGCATCACCAAGTCGTTCCCCGGAGTCCGCGCCCTCGACGGCGTCGACCTCGACGTCCAGGCCGGTGAGGTGCACTGCCTGCTCGGCCAGAACGGGGCCGGCAAATCCACCCTCATCAAGGTGCTGGCCGGCGCCCACCAGCCCGACACGGGGACCATCCACTGGCACGGCGAGGAGGTGACGCTGCGCTCGCCGATCGCCGCCATGCGCCTCGGCATCGCGACCATCTACCAGGAACTCGACCTGGTGGAGCACCTCTCGGTCGCCGAGAACGTGCACCTGGGGCATGAGCCGACCACCGCCGGATTCGTCGTCCGGGGGAAGGCGGCAAGGACGTCAACGGCCGCTCTGCTGGGACGACTCGGCCATGCGGAGATCGATCCGGCCCGGCTGGTCGGCGAACTGCCGGCGGCGCAGCAGCAGATCGTGTCCATGGCGCGGGCGCTCTCCCACGACGTGCGGCTCATCGTGATGGACGAGCCCTCCGCCGCGCTCGACCCGGACGAGGTCGACAACCTCTTCCGTATCGTCGGCGACCTCACCGCCGCCGGAGTCGCCGTCGTCTACATCTCGCACCGCCTGGAGGAGATCCGCCGTATCGGCGACCGGGTGACGGTGCTCAAGGACGGCCGGGCCGTCGCGGGCGGCCTCCCCGCGAAGTCGACCCCGACCCGCGAGGTCGTCGCGCTGATGACGGGACGCAACGTCGAGTACGTCTTCCCCGACCGGCCTCTCTCGCCGCCACCCGGCGAACCCGTGCTGACCGTCCAAGGGCTGTCCAGGCAAGGAGAGTTCGAGCCTCTCGACCTGGAGGTCCGCCCGGGCGAGATCGTCGGCCTCGCCGGACTCGTCGGCTCGGGCCGCTCCGAGATCCTGGAGACCGTCTACGGCGCCCGCAAACCGACGGCCGGTCAGGTGCTGGTCGACGGCAGGGCCCTGAAGCCGGGCAGCGTGCGCGCCGCCGTCCGGGCCGGACTCGGGCTCGCCCCCGAGGAACGCAAGGCGCAGGCCCTGCTGATGCTGGAGTCCGTCACCCGCAACGTGTCGGTCTCCTCCATGTCCCGCTTCTCGCGCGGCGGCTGGATCGACCGGGGCGCCGAACTCGGTGCGGCCCGGGCCGCCACCCGCGAGCTGTCGCTCCGGCCGGACAACCCGTCCGTGCCCGTGCGCACCCTGTCCGGCGGCAACCAGCAGAAGGCAGTCCTGGCCCGCTGGCTGCTGCGCGGCTGCAAGGTGCTGCTGCTCGACGAACCCACCCGCGGCGTCGACGTCGGCGCCCGCGCCGAGCTCTACGCGGTCATCCGCAGGCTGGCCGACGAGGGGCTCGCCGTGCTGCTGGTCTCCAGCGAGGTGCCCGAGGTGCTCGGCCTCGCCGACCGCGTGCTGGTGCTGCGCGAGGGCCGGATCGTGCACACGGCGCCCGCGCGCGAACTCGACGAACACCGCGTACTCGACCTGGTCATGGAAGGAAGCCCGGCATGACGCAGCCTGTCTCCCCGCCGCGGGGCAGCACCGCGAAGGTGCCCGAGGCTCAGCCCCCGGCCTGGCGCGGCCTGCCGGCCCGCGCCGACGTCCGCACCCTCTCCCTGCTCGGCGTGCTCGCCGCACTGATCGTCGTCGGCGGCATCACCAAGCCCGACGAGTTCCTCGACACCCGCAATCTGCAACTGGTCCTCACCCAGGCCTCCGTGGTCGGCGTCGTCACCGTCGGCATGACCTTCGTCATCGTCTCCGGCGGTATCGACCTGTCGGTCGGCGCGATCGTCGCCCTCGCCTCGGTGTGGGCCACCACCGTCGCCACCCAGGAGTACGGCTTCGCGGGCATCCTCTTCACGGCGATCGTCGTCGGAGTCGGCTGCGGCCTGGTCAACGGGGTGCTCATCGCCTACGGCTCGATGGTGCCGTTCATCGCCACCCTCGCCATGCTGGCCTCCGCCCGCGGCCTCGCCCTGCAGATCACCGACGGCAAGACGCAGATCGTCACCGTGCCCTCCGTCCTCGACCTGGGGGAGCGCGACGCCTACGTCCTCGGCATCCCGCCCCTGGTCATGGTGTTCGCCGTCGTCACGGTCATCGGCTGGCTGGTGCTCAACCGCACCACCTTCGGCCGCCGCACCGTCGCGGTCGGCGGCAACCCCGAGGCCGCGAGGCTCGCCGGCATCGACGTCCGCCGCCAGCGGCTCTACCTCTACCTGCTGTCCGGGCTGTGCTGCGGCATCGCGGCCTTCCTGCTGATCGTCCTGTCCGGCTCCGGCCAGAACACCAACGGCAACCTCTACGAACTCGACGCCATCGCCGCCGCGATCATCGGCGGCACCCTGCTCACCGGCGGCCGCGGCACCATCACCGGATCCGTGCTCGGCGTCCTGATCTTCTTCACGATCACCAACATCTTCGCCCTGAACAACCTGCAGAGCGACGTCCAGCAGATCGCCAAGGGCGCGATCATCGTCGCCGCCGTGCTGGTCCAGCGCCGTACCGCGAGCACGACCTGAGAGCCGCACCGCACCCGCCCGGCACGACCTGAGGAAAGGGTTCTCCCGCCATGACAGAGATCACGAGCCGCAGAGGGCTGCTCTTCGGGGCCGCCGCCGTCTCCGCAGGTGCCCTTCTCACGGGGTGCACGAGCAACGAGCCGTCCGACTCCGAGGACGAGCCGGCCGGCAACGGCCGGCCGGCCGCCGACGACAAGCCCGGCAAGAAGGTCACCATCGGCTTCGCCGGACCGCAGGCCGACCACGGCTGGCTCAACGCCATCAACGACAACGCCAAGAGCCGCGCCGAGAAGTACTCCGACGTCACCCTGGAGATCACCGAGGGCTCCAACGACACCGCCCAGCAGATCGGCCAGATCGAGACCCTCATCAACAAGAAGGTCGACGTCCTGGTCGTGCTGCCCGCGGACGGCAAGGCACTCACCCAGGTCGGCCTGAAGGCGATGCGGGCCGGCATCCCGGTCGTCAACCTCGACCGCATCTTCAACACCCCGCAGGCCTACCGCTGCTGGATCGGCGGCGACAACTACGGCATGGGCCTCAACGCCGGGCACTACATCGGCGAGAAGCTCAAGGGGAAGTCCGGCGCCCGTGTCATCGAACTGGCGGGCCTGGACAACCTGGAACTCACCAAGCAGCGCACCAAGGGCTTCGACGACGCCCTGAAGAACTACCCCGACATCAAGAAGGTCGCCCGGCAGGCCGCCGAGTTCACCGTCGAGTCCGGGCAGGCCAAGATGGCCCAGCTGCTCCAGGCCCAGTCGAAGTTCGACGCCCTGTGGAACCACGACGACGACCAGGGCGTGGGCGCGCTGCGCGCCATCGAGCAGGCCGGGCGCGACGACTTCCTGATGGTCGGCGGCGCCGGCGCGCTCTCCGCGTTCCAGGCCATCAAGCAGGACGACGGTGTGCTCAAGGCGACCGTGCTGTACCCGCCGACGATGGCCGCTTCCGCGATCGACCTGGCCCGCGCCCTCGGACAGAGCAAGGGCATCGGGGGCCTCGCCGAGTTCGAGATCCCGTCGTCGCTCACCCTCTACTCGGCCGTCGTCGACAAGACCAACGTCGACCAGTACATGTCCACCGGCTTCAAGTGAGCCACCCCGCACCCCCCACGTGCGCCACCCCGACCAGGACGAGGAGGACACCCGTATGGGACAGCCGCAGGAGCAGCCGGAGGGGACCGAGGCAGGCAAGCCACCCCTGCGCGTGGGGATGGTGGGCTACGCCTTCATGGGAGCCGCCCACTCCCAGGGCTGGCGCACCGCCGGCCGCGTCTTCGACCTGCCGCTGAACCCCGTCCAGGCGGTGATCTGCGGCCGGGACGCCGCCGCGGTCCGGGCCGCGGCCGACCGGCACGGCTGGGAGACCACCGAGACCGACTGGCGGGCCCTCGTGGCACGGGACGACGTCGACCTGGTCGACATCTGCACCCCCGGCGACAGCCACGCCGAGATCGCCCTGGCCGCCCTGGCCGCGGGCAAGCACGTCCTGTGCGAGAAGCCGCTCGCCAACACCGTCGAGGAAGCCACCTCGATGGCGCTGGCGGCCGAGGAGGCCCACGCCCGCGGCCAGGTGGCGATGGTCGGCTTCAACTACCGCCGGGTGCCCGCCACCGCCCAGGCCCGCCGCATGGTCGCCGAGGGCCGCCTGGGCAGGCTGCGGCATGTACGGGTGACGTACCTCCAGGACTGGCTGAGCGACCCCGCGTTCCCGCTGACCTGGCGGCTGCGCAGGGAACAGGCCGGTTCGGGCTCGCTCGGCGACCTGGGCGCGCACATCGTCGACCTCGCGCAGTACCTGGTGGGGGAGCCGCTGGCGGGCGTCTCCGCGCTGACGGAGACCTTCGTCCGGGAACGGCCGCTGCCCACCGGCGCCACCAGCGGGCTGTCCGCCGTGACCTCCGCCGGAACCGGGCAGGTCACCGTCGACGACGCCGCCCTGTTCACCGCCCGCTTCCCCTCCGGTGCACTGGCCTCCTTCGAGGCCACCCGCTACGCCACCGGCCGCAAGAACGCCCTGCGCATCGAACTCAACGGGGAGCGCGGCTCACTCGCCTTCGACCTGGAACGGCTCAACGAGCTGTCCTTCCACGACGCCGGCGAGCCCGGTGCGGAGGCCGGTTTCCGGCGGATCCTCGTCACCGAACCCGACCACCCCTACCTGGAGGCCTGGTGGCCGCCGGGTCACGGCCTCGGCTACGAGCACACCTTCGTCCACCAGGCCCGCGACCTCGTCCACGCCATCGCCGAGGGACGCCGCCCCGAACCCTCCTTCGCCGACGGGCTGCAGGTGCAGCGTGTGCTCGCGGCGGTCGAGGAGAGCGCCGAGAAGAACTCCGTCTACACGCCGATCGCGGTCTGAGGAGGCCACGAGATGCCGCGCACCTTCACCCTGTTCACCGGCCAGTGGGCGGACCTGCCCCTCGAGGAGGTCTGCCGCCTCGCCCGCGACTTCGGCTACGACGGCCTCGAACTCGCCTGCTGGGGCGACCACTTCGAAGTCGACAAGGCGCTGGCCGATCCCTCCTACGTGAAGTCGAGGCAGCAGCTCCTCGACAAGTACGGCCTCAGGTGCTGGGCGATCTCCAACCACCTGGCCGGCCAGGCCGTCTGCGACGCCATCATCGACGAGCGGCACCAGGCGATCCTCCCGGAAGCGGTCTGGGGCGACGGCGAGCCGGAAGGCGTCCGGCAGCGGGCCGCCGACCGCATGAAGGACACGGCCCGGGCCGCCGCAGCCTTCGGAGTGGACACCGTCATCGGGTTCACCGGCTCCGCCATCTGGCATCTGGTCGCCATGTTCCCACCCGCGCCCGAGGCGATGATCGCACGCGGCTACCAGGACTTCGCCGACCGGTGGAACCCGATCCTGGACGTCTTCGACGCCGAGGGCGTGCGGTTCGCGCACGAGGTCCACCCCAGCGAGATCGCCTACGACTACTGGACCACCCAGCAGGCCCTGGAAGCCGTCGGCAGGCGCCCCGCCTTCGGCCTCAACTTCGACCCTTCGCACTTCGTGTGGCAGGACCTCGACCCGGTCGGCTTCCTCTGGGACTTCCGCGACCGGATCTACCACGTCGACTGCAAGGAGGCCCGCAAGCGCCTCGACGGACGCAACGGCCGGCTCGGCTCCCACCTGCCCTGGGGCGACCCGCGGCGCGGCTGGGACTTCGTCTCGGCCGGGCACGGCGACGTCCCCTGGGAGGACGTCTTCCGCATGCTGCGCTCCATCGACTACACCGGCCCGGTCTCCGTCGAGTGGGAGGACGCCGGAATGGACCGGCTCCAAGGGGCGCCCGAGGCGCTGACCCGGCTCAAGGCCTTCGACTTCGACCCGCCCAGCGCGTCCTTCGACGCCGCGTTCAACAGCTGAACCACGAGTTCACCGCACTGACCTGCCTTGACGCGCTCAAGGCACGCACACCTCCGGGGTGACGGCGCACCCCGGCGCCCGCACCGCACGCTACGCACCCACCCCGTACGGCCCACCCCGTTCCCGGAGGGACTTCGTGCACAGAACCAGACCCAGAAGCACCCGCACCCCCAGGCGTACCGGACTTCGCACCACCGTCGCCCTGTTCACCGGCCTGCTTCTCGCCGTCGGAACCCCCGCAACCGTCGCCGGCGCCCACCCCGGGCACCCGGAACACGACGAACCGGCGGCCGCCGAGGGGCAGTTCCAGCAGGTGCCGCTCGCCAAGGGCGAGCCCGAGACGGGCGAGCCCATGTCGCTCGCCGTGCTCCCGGACCGCAGCGTCCTGCACACCTCGCGCGACGGCACACTGCGCCTCACCGACCAGGGCGGCGTCACCAAGATCGCCGGCAGGCTCGACGTCTACAGCCACGACGAGGAGGGCCTCCAGGGCGTCGGCATCGACCCGGACTTCAAGAACAACCGGGCGATCTACCTCTACTACGCCCCGCCGCTCGACACCCCCGCGGGCGACGCCCCGGAGACCGGCACCGCCGACGACTTCAAGAGGTTCGACGGCGTCAACCGCCTCTCCCGCTTCGTCCTCAACCCCAACGGCACGCTCAACCTGTCCAGCGAGAAGAAGGTCCTGGACGTCGCGGCCTCCCGGGGCACCTGCTGCCACGTCGGCGGCGACATCGACTTCGACGCGGACGGCAACCTCTATCTGTCGACCGGCGACGACACCAACCCCTTCTCCTCCGACGGCTACACCCCGATCGACGACCGGCCGAACCGCAACCCCGCCTTCGACGCCCGCCGCAGCGCCGGCAACACCAACGACCTGCGCGGCAAGATCCTGCGCATCAAGGTCGCCGAGGACGGCTCCTACACCGTCCCGGAGGGCAACCTCTTCGCCCCCGGCACCGGCAAGACCCGCCCCGAGATCTACGCGATGGGCTTTCGCAACCCGTTCCGGATGAGCGTCGACGACAAGACCGGCACCGTCTACGTCGGCGACTACGGTCCCGACGCCGGCGCCGCCGACCCCGAGCGCGGCCCGGGCGGACAGGTCGAGTTCGCCAAGGTCACCAAGGCCGCCAACTTCGGCTGGCCCTTCTGTACCGGCGACAACGACCCCTACGTCGACTACGACTTCGCCACCAAGGAGTCCGGCGAGACCTTCGACTGCAACGCCCCGAAGAACACCTCGCCGCACAACACGGGCCTCACCGACCTGCCGCCCGCGCAGGCCGCCTGGATCCCCTACGACGGCGGCTCCGTGCCCGAGTTCGGCAGCGGCTCCGAGTCCCCGATGGGCGGCCCGGTCTACCGCTACGACCCCGAGCTGAACTCCGGCGTGAAGTTCCCCGAGGCCTACGACGGCGACTTCTTCGCCGGTGAGTTCGGGCGCCGCTGGATCAAGCGGATCGAGCAGAACGCGGACGGTTCCGTCGCGAAGATCAACGACTTCCCCTGGACCGGCACCCAGATCATGGACATGGAGTTCGGCCCCGACGGCGCCCTCTACGTCCTCGACTACGGCCTCTCCTGGTTCCAGGGCGACAAGGACTCCGCGCTGTACCGGATCGAGAACGCCGAGGACGGCTTCTCCCCGATCGCCGAGGTCAGCGCCGACAAGTCGTCCGGCGCGGCCGGCCTGAAGGTCAAGTTCACCGCCTCCGCCAAGGACGCCGACTCCACGGACCTCACCTACAGCTGGGACTTCGGCGACGGCACCAAGGGCGAGGGCCTCAACCCCACCCACAAGTACAAGAAGACCGGCACCTACAGCGCCACCTTCACCGCCAAGGACCCCGAAGGCAACACAGGCAACGCCAGCGTCCGCATCGTCGTCGGCAACACCGAGCCGAAGGTGACGATCGAGACCCCGGGCAACGGCAGCATGGCCGCCTTCGGCAAGCCCGTCCCGTTCAAGGTGAAGGTCACCGACCCCGAGGAGACCGTCGACTGCTCCAAGGTCAAGGTCACCTACAGCCTCGGCCACGACGTGCACGCCCACGAGCTGACCAGCGAGATGGGCTGCGAGGGCACCCTGACACCGCCCCCCGGTGACGGCGGACACGACCCCAACGCCAACATCTACGGCGTCGTCGGGGCCAGTTACACCGACGGCGGGGCGAACGGCCAGGAGACGCTGACCGGCACCGCCCGCGCCGTGCTCCAGCCGCTGCACCGGCAGGGCGAGCACTTCACCAGCCAGTCGGGCGTGACGGTGATCGAGAAGACCGGCGCCAACGGCGGCAAGACCGTCGGCAACATCGACGAAGGCGACTGGATCTCCTTCAGCCCCTACCGGTTCGACGGGCAGAAGAAGATGACCGTGCGGGCCTCCTCCGGCGGCGCGGGCGGCTTCATCGAACTGCGCACCGGCTCGCCCGACGGCCCCCTGCACGGCTCGGCGTACATCCCGCCGACCGGCGGCTGGGAGACGTTCCAGAACGTCGACGTGCCGTTGCGGTCGCTGCCGAAGAAGACCACGGACATCTACCTGGTCTTCAAGGGCGGCGAGGGCGCGCTGTACGACGTGGACGACTTCGAGTTCTCCAAGGAGCCGTTCAAGGGCGGCAAGAAGGTCCTGGTCTTCTCCAAGACCGCCGGGTTCCGGCACGACTCCATCCCGGCGGGCATCACCGCCCTGAAGGAGCTCGGTGGCCCGGCCGGCATCACCGTCGACGCGACCGAGGAGGCCAGGCAGTTCACCACGACCAACCTCGCCAAGTACGACGCGGTGGCCTTCCTGTCCACCACGGGTGATGTCCTCAACACCGAACAGCAGAAGGCGTTCGAGGACTACGTGGCGGGCGGCGGTGGCTACCTGGGCATCCACGCGGCTGCCGACACCGAGTACGACTGGTCCTTCTACGGCGGCCTCGTCGGCGCCTACTTCGACTCGCACCCGGCCATCCAGAAGGCCACCGTCCGCGTCGAGGACCACGACCACCCGTCCACCGCGCACCTCGGCGACGCCTGGGAGCGCACCGACGAGTGGTACAACTACCGCACCAACCCCCGTGAGAAGGCCAAGGTCCTCGCCACCCTCGACGAGACCACCTACCAGGGCGGCACCATGAAGGGTGACCACCCGATCGCCTGGTGCCAGAGCTACGGCGGCGGCCGGTCCTTCTACACCGGCGGCGGCCACACCAAGGAGTCCTACACCGACGCCGCCTTCCGCGCCCACCTGCTCGGCGGCCTGCAGTACGCCACCGGCCAGGTGAAGGCGGACTGCAAGCCGGGCAAGGACCACCGGAAGATCTTCAACGGCCGGACCCTGGACGGCTGGAAGCAGGCCGGCCCCGGGAAGTTCGACGTCAAGGACGGCACCCTTGTGTCCGAGGGCGGCATGGGCCTGCTCTGGTACCAGGCCAAGGAGCTGAAGTCGTACTCGCTCAAGCTCGACTGGAAGATGCGGGGCGACGACAACTCCGGGATCTTCGTGGGCTTCCCCGCCTCCGACGACCCCTGGTCCGCGGTGAACAAGGGCTACGAGATCCAGATCGACGCCACCGACGCGCCCGACCGCACCACGGGCTCCGTCTACTCCTTCAAGTCGGCGAACATCAAAGCCCGTGACCAGGTCCTGCGGCCGCCCGGCCAATGGAACTCCTACGAGATCAAGGTCCAGGGCGAACGCCTCCAGGTGTTCCTCAACGGAGTCAAGATCAACGACTTCACCAACAAAGACCCCGAGCGGAGCCTGACCGACGGCTACATCGGCCTGCAGAACCATGGCGCCGACGACCAGGTCTCCTTCCGCAACATCCAGCTGAAGGAACTGCCCGTCCAGGGCCAGTGAACGGCGGCGGGCGGGGGACGCCGGACCCCCGCCCGCCGTCCCCGTACCCCGCTCCCCCGTGGCTCGCGCACGATCAGGAGGCTGCCCATGTCCGCGTCCCTCTCCCGACCGCGTGTGGGGGTGTGGCTGATCGGAGCCCGAGGCTCCGTCGCCACCACCGTCGTCACGGGGTGCGCCGCCGTCGCCGCGGGACTGCACCCGCCCACCGGCATGGTCACCGAGACGCCCCCGTTCACCGACAGCGGCCTGCCCGCGCTGTCCGACCTCGTCTTCGGCGGCCACGACACCCTCGACTGCCCCCTGCCCAAACGCGCCGAGTCCCTGACCGCAGGCGGCGTCCTCCCACCCGGAGTGGCCACCGCCGTCACCGCCGAACTCGCCGCCGCCGACCGTGAGATCAGGCCCGGCGGCCCCACCCCCGGGGACACCAGGAGCGAAACCGAACTGATCACGGCCTTCGCCGACGACCTGCGCGACTTCATGCACCACCACGAGCTGGAGCGGGCCGTGGTGGTGAACGTCGCCTCCACCGAACCCGTCGCCCACGGGCCCGACGCCCCCCTGCCCGCCAGCACCCTGTACGCGCTGGCCGCCCTGCGCGCGGGCTGCCCCTACGTCAACTTCACCCCTTCCGAGGGCATGCACCACCCGGTCGCCGCCCGAGAGGCCGAGCACAGCGGCCTGCCCCACGCGGGCCGGGACGGCAAGACCGGGCAGACCCTGCTGCGGGCCGTGCTCGGCCCGATGTTCGCCCAGCGGGCCCTGACGGTCCGGGCCTGGTCGGGCACGAACCTGCTGGGCGGCGGCGACGGTGCCGCCCTCGCCGACCCGGCCGCCGCCGCGGCGAAGAACGCCGGCAAGGAACGCGTCCTCGCCGACACCCTCGGCACCGTCCCCGAGGGCGAGGTCCACATCGACGACGTCCCCGCCCTCGGCGACTGGAAGACCGCCTGGGACCACATCGCCTTCGACGGTTTCCTCGGCACCCGCATGATCCTCCAGACCATCTGGCAGGGCTGCGACTCGGCCCTGGCCGCACCCCTGGTGCTGGACCTGGCCCGCCTGACCGCCCGCGCCCACGAGGCGGGCGTGTCCGGCCCGCTCGGCGCTCTCGGCTTCTACTTCAAGGACCCGGTGGGGGAGGGGCCCTCGGGGTTGTCCGAGCAGTACGAGGAACTGGTCCGGTTCGGGCGGAGCCTCGGGGAGGCCGACGGAGCGGACCGCGCCACCAGGGTGTCGCGGGACACGGAGAAGGCAGGAGAGGCCCTGTGACGCTGGGCGAGAGCACGTCCGGATGCTCCGACGGGACGGCCGCGACCGCCCCGGGAGCCCCTGCCGCCGCCGACCGCAGGGGAGCCACTGCCGACCGCAGGGGAGCCGCTGCCGTCGCCCCCGGAGACACTGCCGTCGCCCCCGGAGGCACTGCCGTTGCCGCCCTCCCGGGAGGCACATCCACCACCGTCGCCCCTCGCGCCCACCCCGGCCGCTCGCACCGGAGCCGCGCCTGGGCCGAACTGCTGCGTCTGCCGGCCCTGTTCAGCGTCCCAGGCGACGCCCTGGCCGGCGCGGCGGCAACCGGCGCACCCGTCAGCTCCCGCACTCTGCTCGCCATCGCCTCCTCCCTCTGCCTGTACGAGGCCGGCATGGCCCTCAACGACTGGGCCGACCGCGACATCGACGCCGTCGAACGCCCGCACCGCCCCCTGCCCTCCGGCCGCATCCGCCCCGCCGCCGCCCTCACGGCGGCCTGCGCCCTCACCGGAGCCGGACTGGCCCTGGCCGCCCGCGCGGGCCGCCCGGCCCTGACCGTCGCCGCACCCCTCGCGGCAACCGTCTGGGCGTACGACCTCGGCCTGAAACACACACCCGCCGGGCCCGTGGCCATGGGCACGGCCCGCGGCCTCGACCTGCTCCTGGGGGCCGCGGCCACAAGGGGCAGCGTCCGCCCGGCCCTGCCCTCCGCCGCCCTCCTCGGCACCCACACCCTCGCCGTGACCACGGTCTCCCGCCAGGAGGCCCGGGGCGGCTCACCCGTGCCACCGCTGGCGGCCCTCGCGACGACGGCTCTGCTGACCCGACTGGTGACGCGGCACTCGGGCGGGGCGACGGGAGAGGGCCGTCAGCCGACCGTCCACGGAGTGACGCGGGGGCGTCGGCAGGTGACTGTCGACGGAGTGACGCGGGGCCGTCGGCAGGTGACCGTCCACGGCCCGGCCGGTCCCCGGCCGACTCCACACCCGGCGCAGGACTCCGGAGCGCTGCTCACCACCGCCCTCGGCGCCGCCTACGCCGCCACGACCGCCCGCCCCTGCCTCCACGCCACCCTGAATCCCTCACCTCCTCTCACCCAACGCGCCGTCGGCGCCGGCATCCGCGCCACGATCCCCCTTCAGGCCGCCCTCGCCGCCCGCTCCCGGGGCACGGCCACGGCACTTCTCATCGCCGCCCTCGCCCCCCTCGGAGCCCGGTTCGCAAAGAAGGTGAGCGTCACTTGAGCGCCGAAGCCCGGGCCCCCGAACCCCGAGCAGCCTCCGAAAGGAGTGCCGAAGCGTCAGATGCCCCCGGCCCGCGGGCCTCGGCCGGCTCGCCCGGCACGATCGCCCGGGCCACCGCCGCTCCACACACCAGCGGCGCCTCTCCCGGTGTCCTCCCTCCGCTCCGCTTCGGCTACGGCACCAACGGTCTCGCCGACCTCCGGCTCGACGACGCCCTCGCCCTCCTCGCCGACCTCGGCTACGACGGCGTCGGACTGACCCTCGACCACATGCACCTCGACCCGCTCGCCCCCGACCTCGCCGCCCGCACCCGCCGGGTCGCGCACCGGCTGGACGAACTCGGGCTGGGCGTCACCATCGAGACGGGCGCCCGCTATGTGCTCGACCCGCGCCGCAAGCACGGCCCGTCCCTGCTGGACCCGGACCCTGAAGACCGGGCCCGCCGGGCCGGCCTCCTCGTCCGGGCCGTTCGGGTCGCCGCCGACCTCGGCGCGCACGCCGTCCACTGCTTCAGCGGCATCGTCCCGGCGGCCACCGACACGGACACCGCGTGGAAACGCCTCACCGAGGCCCTCACCCCCGTCCTGGACGCCGCGGCCTGCGCGGGCATCCCGCTCGCCGTCGAACCCGAGCCCGGCCACCTCCTGGCCACCCTGGCCGACTTCCACCACCTCCGCGGCCTCCTCGGTGACCCCGAATACCTCGGCCTCACCCTGGACATCGGCCACTGCCAGTGCCTCGAACCCCTCTCTCCCGCCGACTGCGTGCGCGCCGCCGCCCCTTGGCTGCGGCACGTCCAGATCGAGGACATGCGGCGCGGTGTCCACGAGCACCTGCCCTTCGGGGACGGGGAGATCGACTTCCCCCCGGTCCTGGCGGCCCTCGCCGCCACCGGCTACCAGGGCCTGACCGTCGTCGAACTGCCCCGCCACTCCCACGGCGGCCCGCACTTCGCCACACACTCCCTCCCGTTCCTCCGCCGCGCCGAGCGGACCGCGGCCACCCTGCCGCCTGACACCGCTCCGGCCCCCCAGCAGGCCGCGCCACCCCACGGCGCTCCCTCCGCCACCCATGAGGGGAGCAGCACCGGATGACCCATACCGGAGCCACACCAGAGGCGAGAACCGAGAACACCCGCAGCTCCGAGGCAGCGCCAGGCCTTGAGGACACGGACCGGAGCCCCGAGGCAGCGCCGGGCCTCGAGGACACGGACCGAAGCCCCGACGGTGCCCATGACCTGAAGGACACGGACCGAAGCCCCGACGGTGCCCATGACCTGAAGGACACGGACCGGGGCACTGACAGCGCCCATGACCTGAAGGACACCGACCGGAGCGCCACCGGCCGCGGTCCCCAGGCCGCCTCTGGCGACGCCCGCACCCGCACCCGCCACCCCGCCCAAGACACCGCACCCACCCCCTCGCTCACCGACCTCCGCCACCACCTCACGACCCACCTGGACCCGGTCGCCCGCACCTGGCTCGACCACGCCCTCGACGAGGCCGCCGCCCACCCCGGCCTCCACGGACCCGTCTCCGTCTGGGAACTGCGCCTCGCCGAAGCCGGCCGGCGCTGCGGCCCCGCGTACGCCGACGCCGCACGCGTCCTCATCCTGGACGCGGCCCGCGCCGGCACCGACGCCCTGACCCGGGTGTACTTCCAAGGCACCGCCGACGAACGCCGGGCCGTGCTGCACGCCCTGCCCCACCTCGTCTCCCATCCGGGCGCCCTCCCACTGATCGAGGACGCGCTGCGCACCAACGACACCCGGCTCCTCGGCGCCGCGGTCGGCCCCTACGCCGCCCGGCACCTGACCGCCCACGCCTGGCGTCACTCCGTGCTGAAGTGCCTGTTCACCGGTGTCCCGGTCGACGACGTGGCGGACCTGCCCCGGCGCGCCGCCGGCGACGTCGAACTCGCCCGCATGCTGGGCGACTACGCGGCCGAACGCACCGCCGCCGGCCGCACCGTTCCCGAGGACCTGTACCGCGTCCTGGACCTGACCGAGTCCGTCACCCCGGCCCCCGGCACGGACCACCCCCACGTCAAGGAGTCCTGATGCGCATCTTCGACCCCCACATCCACATGACGTCCCGGACCACCGACGACTACGAGGCCATGTACGCCGCCGGTGTCCGCGCCCTCGTCGAGCCGTCCTTCTGGCTCGGCCAGCCGCGCACCTCTCCCGCCTCCTTCCGTGACTACTTCGACGCCCTCCTCGGCTGGGAGCCCTTCCGCGCCGCCCAGTACGGCATCGCCCACCACTGCACCATCGCCCTCAACCCCAAGGAGGCGAACGATCCGCGCTGCCGTCCCGTCCTCGACGAACTGCCCCGGTATCTCGTCAAGGACAACGTCGTGGCGGTCGGGGAGATCGGCTACGACTCCATGACCCCCGCCGAGGACACCGCCCTCGCCACACAGCTACAGCTCGCCGCCGACCACGGCCTGCCCGCCCTTGTGCACACCCCGCACCGGGACAAACTCGCCGGACTGCGCCGCACCCTCGACGTCGTCCGCGAGTCCGCACTCGCTCCGGACCGGGTCCTGGTCGACCACCTCAACGAGACCACCGTCAAGGAGGCCAGGGACAGCGGCTGCTGGCTGGGCTTCTCCGTCTATCCGGACACCAAGATGGACGAGGAGCGCATGGTCGACATCCTGCGCGCCTACGGAACCGGGCAGGTCCTGGTGAACTCCGCCGCCGACTGGGGGAAGAGCGACCCCCTCAAGACCCGCAAGGTCGGCGACCTCATGCTGGCCGAGGGCTTCGACGAGGACGACGTCGATCAGGTGCTGTGGCGCAACCCCGTCGCCTTCTACGGGCTCAGCGGACGCCTGAACCTCGATGTCACCGGCACGGAGACCAGCCACGAGGGCAACTCCGTCCTGCGCGGCGCCCCGAAGGATCCGCAGGAGCCGGACAGCGGCCCAGAGGAGTCGGTCCCCGTCCCCGCCGCGGAGGCGTGAACCATGCGCTTCCGCCACCCCGACGGCTCCACCGTCCACCTCGCCTACTGCACCAACGTCCACCCCGCCGAAACCCTCGACGGCGTCCTCGCCCAGCTCCGCGACCACTGCGAGCCCGTCCGCCGACGCCTGGGCCGAGACCGGCTGGGCATCGGGCTGTGGCTCGCCAAGGACGCCGCCCTCGCCCTCGTCACCGACCCGTCCGCCCTGCGTAGCCTGCGCACCGAGCTCGACCGGCGCGGCCTCGAGGTCGTCACCCTCAACGGCTTCCCCTATGAGGGCTTCGGTGCCGAAGAGGTCAAGTACCGCGTCTACAAGCCGGACTGGGCCGACCCGGAACGCCTCGACCACACCACCGCCCTGGCCCGCGTCCTCGCCGGTCTCCTCCCCGACGACGTCACCGACGGGACCGTTTCCACGCTGCCCCTCGCCTGGCGCACCGCGTACGACGACACACGAGCGGAGACCGCCCGCACCGCGCTGCGCACCCTCGCCGAACGCCTCGACGCCCTCCAGGAACTGACCGGCCGCTCCATCCGCGTCGGCCTGGAACCGGAACCCGGATGCGTCGTCGAGACCACCCACGACGCCATCGCCCCGCTGACCGCGATCGGTCACCACCGCATCGGCATCTGCGTCGACACCTGCCATCTCGCCACCTCTTTCGAAGACCCGCACACCGCCCTGGACGCGCTCACCGCAGCCCGCGTCCCCGTCGTGAAATCCCAGCTGTCCGCCGCCCTGCACGCAGAGCACCCCCATCTCCCCGAGGTGCGCGAAGCACTGGCCGCCTTCGCCGAACCCCGCTTCCTGCACCAGACCCGCACGGCGACCGCCGCCGGCCTGCGCACCACCGACGACCTCGACGAGGCCCTCGCCGGACCCGCCCTGCCGGACGCCTCACCCTGGCGCTCCCACTTCCACGTCCCGCTGCACGCGGCCCCCGCCGCACCCCTCACCTCCACCCTCCCGGTCCTGAAATCCGCACTGACCCGGCTGGTCGGCGGCCCCACCCCACTCACCCGCCATCTGGAGGTCGAGACCTACACCTGGCAGGCCCTTCCGCCCGAGCTGCGCCCCAAGGGCCGCACCCAGCTCGCCCAGGGCATCGCCGCCGAACTCACCCTCGCCCGCGACCTGCTGACGGACCTCGGCCTGAAGGAGCTGCCATGAGCACCGGCCCCCATGAGCACCCCGATCCGGCCGCCACGGACACACCCGCCCCGCTTCCGGAGACCTCGGTCACACCCGCCCCGCTCCCGGCGGCCACCGGCCCGGACCGCCCCACCCCGCTTCTCGTGCTCGACGTCGTCGGCCTCACCCCCCGCCTCCTCGACCACATGCCCCACCTCAAGGCGCTCGGCCGGTCCGGCTCCCGTGCCCCGCTGGGCACCGTCCTGCCCGCCGTCACCTGTGCCGCACAGTCCACCTTCCTCACCGGCACCATGCCCTCGGAGCACGGCATCGTCGGCAACGGCTGGTACTTCCGCGAACTCGGCGACGTCCTGCTGTGGCGCCAGCACAACGGACTCGTGGCCGGCGACAAGATCTGGGACGCCGCCCGCCGCGTACACCCCGGCTACACCGTCGCGAACATCTGCTGGTGGTACGCCATGGGCGCCGACACCGACATCACCGTCACCCCCCGTCCCGTCTACTACGCCGACGGCCGCAAGGAACCCGACTGCTACACCCGCCCGGCCGCGCTCCACGACGAACTCACCGACAGGTTCGGCACGTTCCCCCTGTTCCACTTCTGGGGCCCGGGAGCCGACCTCGTCTCCAGCCGGTGGATCATCGACGCCACCCGCCACATCATCACCACCCGCCACCCTGATCTGACGCTCTGTTACCTCCCTCACCTCGACTACGACCTGCAGCGCTTCGGCCCCGACGACCCGCGCTCGCTCAAGGCGGCCGCCGACCTGGACGCCGCCCTGGCCCCGCTGCTGGACGACGCCCGCGCAGAGGGCCGTACCGTCGTCGCGCTGTCCGAGTACGGCATCACCCGCGTGAACCGGCACGTCGACATCAACCGCGCCCTGCGCCGCGCCGGACTGCTGGAGGTGCACACGCAGGACGGCATGGAGTACCTCGACCCGATGGCGTCCCGTGCCTTCGCGGTCGCCGACCACCAGATCGCCCATGTCTACGTGCGCCGCCCCGAGGACCTCGAAGCCACCCGGGCCGCACTCGACGGCCTGCCCGGCATCGCCCAACTCCTGGACGACGAGGGCAAGAAGGCGCATCACCTCGACCATCCGCGTGCCGGCGAACTCGTCGCCGTGGCGGAAGCCGACGCCTGGTTCACCTACTACTACTGGCTCGACGACGACCGCGCGCCCGACTTCGCTCAACTGGTCGAGATCCACCGCAAACCCGGCTACGACCCGGTCGAACTCTTCATGGATCCCCTCGACCCCTACGTCAAGGTCAAGGCGGCCACCGCACTGGCGCGCAAGAAGCTCGGCATGCGCTACCGCATGGCGGTCGTGCCCCTGGATCCCTCACCTATTCGCGGCAGCCACGGCCGCCTTCCGCAGAGCGACGACGACGGTCCGCTCCTCATCTGCTCCACCCCCCGCGCTGTCGGCGACCGCGTCGCGGCCACCGATGTGAAGTCACTGCTGCTCCGACTCGCCGGTCTCACCTGAGGCCACAGGCCTCAGCACCGACCGCTCACAAGTGAAGCACTCACCACTGACAACGCCCCGCGATCACGAGGAGTTCCCCGCATGAGCCGCTTCTCCCAGCCCGACCCCGAGCTCGGCCACCGCCTCAGCAGACGAGGCATGCTGGGCGTGGCCGCCGGTGCCACCGCGGCCGCCCTGCTCGGCGCCGCGGCCCCGGCGAGCGCCGCCACCGGCAACGCGGCCGCCACCGGAAGCGCAACGCCCGCCACGGCCTCCGGCGCCAAGGGCCGCGGCCGCCCCGTCCTGCCGCCCGGCCGCCTGGGCATACAGCTCTACAGCCTGCGCGACAAGGTCTCCACCCTCGGCTTCGGCCCCGTCTTCGCCGAACTGGAGCGGTACGGCTACGACGAGGTCGAATTCGCCGGATACACCCAGGGCTCCGCCGGCCCCATCACGCTCGCCCAGCTCAAGCGGCTCGCCCGCAACCACGGCCTCAACCCGATCGGCAGCCACGTCGGCTACTACTCCGACGACCCGAACGCCTACACCTTCGCCCAGAACCTCACCAAGGTCCTCGACGACGCCCAGGCCCTCGGCCTCAAGCACATCGGCACGGCATCCGGCCCGTTTCGCTACGGCTCGACCGTCGACGCCTGGAAGCGCGCCGCCGAGGACTTCAACACCTACGGGGCGGCAGCCAGGGCCCGCGGCATGAAGTTCTACCAGCACAACCACTCCGAGGAGTTCTCCTTCGCCACCGACAACCCCAAGGTCCGCCTCTACGACATCCTGCTCAGGGAGACCGACCCGGACCTCGTCCACCTGGAGATGGACATCTACTGGGCGTACGTCGGCCAGTTCCGCTTCTCCAAGCGGCCCGACGGCACGCCCGCCCCGTTCGAACCGCTGAACTACGTCCTGCGGCAGCCCGACCGCTACCCGCTCTTCCACGTGAAGGACGGCGAGAGCGACCCGTCGAACCCGTACGGCTACCGCATGACCGACGTCGGCGACGGGGACATCGACTACCAGCGGTTCATCTCCGCCGTCACCCGGCTGCGCGGCCACCGCACGGCCCACCACTGGCAGGCCGAGCACGACAACCCGGCCGAGTCCTTCACCTTCGCGCGGCGCTCCAGCGCGCACCTGCACTCCCTCAGGGAGAAGTGCTGACCACTGTGCGGACATGAGGAGGCCCCTCCCCGAACGGGGAGGGGCCTCCTCATGGGTGCCGCGGACGTCAGCCCGTGGTCCGCGTCCGAGCCGGCGCGCGACCCGGCTGGCGCAGCAGCAGGGCCACCAGAGCGGCGAGCATCGACACGCCCCCGGCGAGCGCGTACGCGCCGTCGTAACCCCAGGCCGCGACCACCATCGAGCCCAGCCCGCCGCCGAACAGTCCGCTGATCAGCTTGCCGCTGTAGACCAGCCCGTAGTTGGTGGCGTTGTAGTTCTCCCCGAAGTAGTCCGGGGTGAGCGCCGCGAACAGCGGGTAGAACGCGCCGCCGCCGAAGCCGGACAGGAACGCGAAGAACAGGAACAGCCACTCGCTCTTCAGGTCGCCCGCCCAGATCACGCCGAACTGGGCGAGGCCCAGCACGACGATGACGAAGACCAGGGTGGACTTGCGGCCCCACCGGTCGGACAGCCAGCCCACCACGCCGCGGCCGACGCCGTTGACCACCGCCATCACGCCCATCGACGACGCCGCCACCAGCGGGCCGAAACCCACCTCTTTGGCGAAGTCGACCTGGAACGAGATGCCGAAGATCGACACGCCGGCGGTCATCACCACCGAGAGCCACATCAGCGGCAGCATGCCCGTGCGGATGGCCTCCTTCGGGGTGTACTGCCGTACCGCGGGCGGGTTCTTGGCCAGGCTCGCCGCGTTCTTGCGGTCCCCGGAGAAGGACAGCGGGTCGATCTCCGCGGGCCACCAGTTCTTCGGAGGGTCCTTGAAGAAGAACGCGCAGACCACGATCACGATCATGACGTAGGCGCCGATGAGGTCCAGGACACGGTGGTAGTTCGCCGTGTCGAAGCCGTAGTTGAAGATGAAGATGAACGGCAGCGACCCGTACGCGAACCCTCCGTTGACGAACCCCGTGCGGGCGCCGCGCCGCTCCGGGAACCACTTGCCGACCATGTTGATGCAGGTGGCGTAGACGAGCCCGGCGCCGATGCCGCCGACCACGCCGAAGCCGAGGATCGCCAGCAGCACGTTGTCCAGGTGAGACAGGGCC
Organism: Streptomyces sp. NPDC056373; assembly: GCF_042262425.1. Lineage (NCBI taxonomy): Bacteria > Bacillati > Actinomycetota > Actinomycetes > Kitasatosporales > Streptomycetaceae > Streptomyces > Streptomyces sp. NPDC056373. The sequence goes on along the minus strand of NZ_JBHJPX010000016.1, from coordinate 172,266 downwards.
AGGAACCCCAGCAGGCACAGGCCCGACCCGATGTACATGGCCGACCGGGCCGACAGATGGCCCTTCTCCCGCAGCCAGCCCGCCGGGAAGGCGATACCGGCCTGGAAGAACACCCAGACGCTGAGGATCCAGAAGGTGTTGCTCTGCGTCCAGCCGTGCGCGTGGGACAGGGTGTCCTCCGCGGAGCCGTACGCGTACTCGAAGACGCTGATGGCCATCATGGCGATCCACGGCAGATACACCATGATCTTGCGGGAGTGGCCGAGGATGTCCCGGTCGGTCTCGCCGACGCGGTACACACGGCCGTGGGAGTCGGTGACCTCGCGGTAGGGACGGTGTGCGGCGTCGGAGGGTAAGGGGGCGGTACGTGCTTCGTACGGATCTGCCGTCATGTCAGGCTGTGTCCTCGCCGAGCGGTTGCGGGTTGGGGGAGATGCGGCGCGTTTCCTTGTCGCGTCCCGGCGGTGTCAGGAACAGCGCCATGCAGCCGGCGAAGAGGGAGATGGAGCCGGCCAGGATGAAGGCACCGGAGTGCCCCCAGGCGCCGACGACCACGGCACCCATGCCGGCGCCCAGGCCGGAGACGAGCTTGGCGCTGTAGACCATGCCGTAGTTGGAGGCGTTGTTGTTCTCACCGAAGTAGTCGGCGGTGAGCGCCGCGAACATCGGGAAGATGGCACCGCCGCCGAAGCCGGAGATCGCGGAGAAGATCAGGAACAGGGTCAGGTTCTTGCTCTCGGCCGCCCAGAGGATGCCGTACTGGGCGAGGCCCAGGATGAGGCAGACGACCAGCAGGCACCGCTTGCGGCCGTACAGGTCGGAGAGCCAGCCGATGACGCCGCGGCCGGTGCCGTTGACGACCGCCTTCAGGGACATGGCCGTGGCCACGATCCCGCCGGCGAACCCCGCCTCCTCGCCGATGTCCACCTGGAAGGCGATGCCGAAGATGTTCACGCCGGACGTGCAGGCCAGGCAGAACCACATCAGGGCCACCCGGCCGGTCTTCCACGCCTCCTTGGGGGAGTACTGGCGCACCGCCGGAGGGTTCATCCGCAGCGAGCGGGCCGCGCGCGGGTCGTCCGGCGGGTTCAGCGGGTCGATCGTGGAGGGCCACCAGTTCTTGGGCGGGTCCTTGAAGAAGTAGCCGGAGCACGCGACCATGCCGGCCAGGAACACACCCACCGAGACCAGCACCCAGCGGAAGTTGGTCAGGTCCATGTAGCCGTTGAAGAGGAACACGAAGGGCACCGAGCCGTAGGCGAAACCGCCGTTGACGAAGCCGGTCTTGCCGCCCTTGCGCTCCGGATACCACTTGCCGACCATGTTGACGCAGGTGGCGTACACCATGCCCGCGCCCATGCCGCTGAACATGCTGAAGCCGATGTAGGCGAAGACCACGTGCGGCGCGAAGGCGAGGGACAGGTAGCCCAGCAGGGTGCCCGTCGCGCCGAGCATCATGGCCCAGCGGGCCGGCAGTTTTCCGCTCTCACGCAGTTTGCCCGCGGGGAAGGCCACCGCGGCCTGGAAGAAGACCCAGACGGTCATCATCCAGAAGATGTGCATGCTGTTCCAGCTGTGCGCCGTGTGCAGGGTGTCCTCGGCGGACGCGAACGCGTACTCGGCGGAGGAGATGCCCATCATGCCGATCCAGGGCAGGATCACCATCCACTTGCGCTTGCGGCCCATGATGTCGATGTCGGTCTCACCGAGGCGGTAGACGCGACCGTTCGCGTCGGTGACCTCCCGGTAGGGAACCGTGGTGGGCAGATCGGTCGTTGTCATGTCGTGTCGCACCCCTTGCGTCGAAAGATCTGGCCAGCGCCCCCTGTCCCATGCCTTTCGTGCGCGTGCGGGTCCCGGGGCCGGCCGACGCGCACCGTCGGCCGGCCCCCCGCTCACTCACCTCATGTACCGCCCCCCAGCCGTCCCGCCTCCCGCGCCCAGCGGTACTTCGCGCCGAGCACGGCCACCGGCTTCTCGGTCGTGTACGGATAAGCCACGACCCCGCGCTCGAAGAGGTACTGGCAGGCCTCCTCCACCTCCACGTCGCCCGCGAGCGACGCCACCACGGGTTTCTCGATCCCGCGCTCCCGGAATTCGGCCACCACGCGCGCGGTGAGCTCCGCGAACACCATGGGAGGAGTGACGATGGTGTGCCAGTAGCCGAGGACCAGCGCGTGGATGCGCGGATCCTCCAGCCCCAGCCGGATCGTCGCCTCGTACGTCGACGGCGGCTCGCCCCCGGTGATGTCCACCGGGTTGCCCGCGGCCCCGAAGGGCGGGATGAACTTCCGGAACGCCTCGTCCAGGTCCGGCGGGATCTCCATCAGGGACAGGCCGTTGTCCGTCACCGCGTCGGAGAGCAGCACCCCGCTGCCGCCCGCACCAGTGATGATCACGACGTTGTCGCCCTGGGGGGCGGGAAGCACCGGCAACGCGCGCGCGTACTCCAGCATGTCGTTCAGCCCCGGCGCGCGGATCACTCCGGCCTGCCGCAGGATGTCGTCGTACACGGCGTCGTCGCCCGCGAGGGCGCCGGTGTGCGAACCGGCCGCCTTGGCCCCGGCCGCCGTCCGCCCGGCCTTCAGCACGACCACCGGCTTCTTCGGCACGGTCGCCCGCGCGGCCTCCACGAAGGCCCGGCCGTCCTTGAGGTCCTCCAGGTGCATCGCGATGCAGTCGGTGTGCGGGTCCTCGCCGAACCAGGTCAGCAGGTCGTCCTCGTCCAGGTCCGACTTGTTGCCGAGCCCGACGATCGCCGACACACCCGTCTTGGTGGTGCGCGCGAAGCCCAGGATGGCCATCCCGATGCCGCCCGACTGCGAGGTCAGTGCCACCCCGCCCTTGACGTCGTACGGTGTGCAGAACGTGGCGCACAGGTCCTGCCAGGTCGAGTAGTAGCCGTAGATGTTCGGCCCCAGCAGGCGGACGCCGTGCCGCTCGGCGATCTCCACGATCTCCGCCTGGAGTTCGTGCTCGCCGGTCTCCGCGAACCCGGAGGGGATCAGCACGGCGTTCGGGATCTTCTTGCGTCCCACTTCCTCCAGGGCCGAGGCCACGAACTTGGCGGGGATCGCGAAGACCGCCACATCCACCTCACCGGGAACGTCCGTGACACTCTTGTACGCCTTGCGGCCCAGAATGTCATCGGCCTTGGGGTTCACCGGGTGGATCTCGCCCGCGAAGCCTCCGTCTACGAGGTTGCGCATCACCGAATTGCCGATCTTGCCCTGCTCGTTGGAGGCGCCGATCACGGCGACCGAGCGGGGCTGCATCAGCCGGCGCATCGAGGTGAGGATCTCCTCGCGCGAGTACTTCCGGCGCGGCGCGGGCTGGGACTCGGCGAGGATCACCCGGATGTCGGCCGCGACGGCCCCCTCCGCCGTGGCGATCACCGGGTTGAGGTCCACCTCGGCGATCTCGGGGAAGTCCGCGACGAGTTGGGACACCCGGCGGATCTGCTCGGCCACGGCCCACCGGTCCACGCCCGCCTGGCCGCGCACCCCGCGCAGGATCTCCGCCGACCGGATCGAGTCCAGCATCGACAGTGCCTCGTCGGCGGTCACCGGCGCCAGCCGGAACGTGACGTCCTTGAGCACCTCGACGAGCACTCCGCCGAGCCCGAAGGCGACCACCTTCCCGAACGTCGGGTCCGTGACCGCGCCGACGATGACCTCCTGTCCCTTCGGCAGCAGCTCCTGCACCTGTACGCCCGAGATGCGGGCGTCGGCGCTGTAGGCGCGAGCGTTGTCGATGATCGTGTGGAACGCGGCCCGTACGTCGGCCGCGCCCTCGACCCCGACGATCACACCGCCGGCGTCGGTCTTGTGCAGGATGTCGGGCGAGACGATCTTCATCACGACGGGCCCGCCGAAGCGCGCCGCGAACGCCACGGCCTCGTCGACGTCCGTCGCCAGTTCCTCGCCCGGTACGGCGATCCCGTACGCGTCGGCGATCACCTTGCCCTCGGGCGCGGTCAGCGCGGTCCGCCCCTCGGCCCGCACGGACTCCAGGAGGGACCGCACCCGCAGGACCCGGTCTTCCGCCATCACGTCAGATCACTCCGTTCGACTTGAGCAGGCGCACTTCCTCGTCGCCGAGGCCGAGTTCGCCGACGTACACCTCTTCGTTGTGCTCGCCGAGCAGGGGTGAGCTGGTCACGTCGACGGGCGAGTCGGACAGCTTGAGCGGGCTGCCGACGGTCACGAAGTCGCCGCGCTCGGGGTGCGGGACGGTGACGACCATCTCGTTGGCGACCAGCGAACGGTCCTCGATGATCTCCCGGGTGGACAGGATCGGCCCGCACGGGATGTTGTGCGCGTTGAGCCGCTCCAGCACCTCCCACTTGGGCAGGGTGGAGGACCACTCCTCGATCAGCTGGAACATCTTGCCCAGCTTGGGCAGCCGCGCCTCGGGCGTCGCCCACTCGGGGTCGTCGGCCAGCTCGGGCCGGCCGATGAGCTCGCTGATCGGCTGCCAGCCGACGGGCTGCACGATGACGTACACGTAGTCGTTCGGGCCGCCCGGCGCGCACTTGACCGCCCAGCCGGGCTGTCCGCCGCCGGACGCGTTCCCGGACCTGGGAACCTCGTCGCCGAAGTCCTCGTTGGGATATTCAGCGAGCGGCCCGTGTGCCAGACGCTGCTGATCCCGCAGCTTCACCCGGCACAGGTTGAGTACGGCGTGCTGCATGGCCACGTTGACCCGCTGCCCGCGCCCGGTGCGCTCCCGTTGGTAGAGCGCGGCGAGGATGCCCGCCACGGCGTGCACACCCGTCCCCGAGTCCCCGATCTGGGCCCCCGTCGCCAGCGGCGGTCCGTCCTCGAAGCCGGTGGTCGACATCGACCCGCCCATGGCCTGCGCGACGACCTCGTACGCCTTGAAGTTGGTGTACGGGCCCTCGCCGAACCCCTTGATGGAGGCATAGACGATCCGTGGATTGATCTCCTGGATGCGGTCCCAGGTGAAGCCCATCCGGTCCACCGCACCCGGGCCGAAGTTCTCGACCATGACGTCGGAGCGCCGGATCAGCTCGGTGAGGATCTCCTTGCCGCGCTCGGTCTTGGTGTTGAGGGTGATGCTCCGCTTGTTGCAGTTGAGCATCGTGAAGTAGAGGGAGTCGACGTCCGGCAGGTCACGCAACTGCTTGCGCGTGATGTCGCCGGTCGGCGCCTCCAGCTTGACGACGTCCGCGCCGAGCCAGGCGAGCAGCTGCGTCGCCGACGGCCCGGACTGGACGTGGGTCATGTCCAGGACGCGGATGCCTTCGAGGGCTTTGGTGGAGGTAGCGGTCATCGCGGGCACCTCACTTGTACATGGTCTGGTTCATGGTTCCGGGGGCGTACGCGTCGGGGTCGACCCAGACGTTGATGAGCGACGGCTTGCCGGACTCGCGGGCGCGCTGCAGGGCCGGGCCGATGTCGGCGGGGTCGCGGACCTCCTCGCCGTGGCCGCCGAGCATGCGGGCGAACTCGTCGTAGCGGACGTCGCCGAGGGTGTTGCCGATCCGCTCGCGTTCCTTGCCGTACTTGGCGGCCTGGCCGTAGCGGATCTGGTTCATGGAGGAGTTGTTGCCGACGATGCCGACGAACGGGAGGTTGTACCGGACGAGGGTTTCGAAGTCCCAGCCGGTGAGGGAGAACGCGCCGTCACCGAAGAGCGCGACGACCTCCTTGTCGGGCCGCGCCTGCTTGGCCGCGAGCACGAAGGGGACGCCGACGCCGAGCGTGCCGAGGGGACCGGGGTCCATCCAGTGCCCGGGCGACTTGGGCTGCACGACCTGACCGGAGAAGGTGACGATGTCGCCGCCGTCGCCGATGTAGATGGAGTCCTCGGTGAGGAAGTCGTTGATCTCGCTGACCAGGCGGTAGGGGTGGATGGGGGAGGCGTTCGACTTCAGGTTGGGCAGCCGCTTCTCCAGCGCGGTCTGCTCGGCCGCGCGCAGCTCGTCCAGCCACTCCTTGCGCTTGGACGCACCGCCGTTGATGCGTCCGGAGGCCGCCTCGGTGACCGACTTCAGCACCAGCCCGGCGTCTCCCACGATGCCGAGGTCGATGTCGCGGTTCTTGCCGACCGTGCGGTAGTCGAGGTCGATCTGCACGACGGTCGCGTCCGGGGACAGCCGCTTGCCGTAGCCCATGCGGAAGTCGAAGGGCGTGCCGACGATGACGATGACGTCGGCATTGGAGAAGGCGTACCGGCGGGAGAGCTGGAAGTGGTGCGGGTCGCCGGGCGGGAGGGTGCCGCGTCCCGCGCCGTTCATGTAGGCGGGGATGTTGAGGGTCCGGACCAGCTCGATGGCCGCTTCGGTGCCCCGGGTCGTCCAGACCTGGCTGCCGAGCAGGACGGCCGGCTTCTCGGCGTGCACCAGCAGGTCGGCGAGTTTCTCGATGGCCTCGGGGTCGCCGGCCGAGCGGGTCGAGGCGCGGTAGGCGCCTTCCTGCGGCACGCGTGCCTTGGCGGCCGGGACCTTGGCGTCCAGCACGTCGCGCGGAATCTCCAGGAAGGAGGGTCCGGGCGCGCCGTGGAAGCACTCGCGGAACGCCATGGACACCATGTCCGCGGCGCGGGCCGTGTCCGGCACGGTCGCCGAGAACTTGGTGATGGGGTTCATCATGTCGACGTGCGGCAGGTCCTGCAGGGACCCCATCTTGTGCTGGGTGAGGGCCCCCTGACCGCCGATCAGCAGCATCGGGGACTCCGCGCGGAAGGCGTTGGCGACACCGGTGACGGCGTCGGTCGTGCCGGGGCCCGCGGTGACCACGGCGCAGCCGGGCTTGCCGGTGATGCGGGCGTAGCCGTCGGCGGCGTGGGCGGCGACCTGCTCGTGGCGTACGTCGACGACCTCGATGCCCTCGTCGACGCAGCCGTCGTAGATGTCGATGATGTGGCCACCGCACAGGGTGTAGATGCGGTCGACCCCCTCGGCCTTCAGTGCCTTGGCTACGAGATGACCACCGGAAATCAAGTCCTGGGTGTCGTCGGGCATGGCGAAGTCCTGTCCCTTCGTAGGGGTTTGGAGCGGCTCGCAGTACATTGCATACAGTCGACGAATACTGTATGAAGCTTGTTATCCCGCATCCGGTGGGTGGTGTCCAGGGGGCGTGCGGCATTTTCAGTCAGGAGCCGAAATGGACCTGTACGAACACCAGGCAAGAGAACTCTTCGAAGAACACGGCATCTTGGTGCCGCGGGCCGAGGTGACCGACTCGCCCAAGGAGGCGCGCGGGATCGCACGCCGGCTCGGCGGCCGGGTCGTGGTGAAAGCCCAGGTGAAGACCGGTGGGCGTGGCAAGGCCGGCGGTGTGAGGATCGCCGCCGACCCGGCCGCCGCCGAGCTGACCGCGCGCCAGATCCTCGGCATGGACATCAAGGGACACACGGTCGGCACGGTGATGCTGGCCCAACCGGTCGCCATCGGGACCGAGTTCTACGTGTCCTACGTACTCGACCGCGCGGCGGGCCGCTTCCTCGCGATCGCCTCCGCGGAAGGCGGCATGGAGATCGAGGAGGTCGCCGCCACCCGCCCCGAGGCCGTGGCCCGTGTCCCCATCGACCCCGCCGAGGGAGTGACCACCGCGAAGGCGGGCGAGATCGCCGAGGCGGCGGAGCTGCCGCAGCAGGCCGTGGACGTCCTCGTACGGCTGTGGGAGGTCCTGGTCCGCGAGGACGCCCTCCTCGTCGAGGTCAACCCGCTGGTCCGCACGAAGGAGGGCCGGATCCTGGCCCTCGACGGCAAGGTCACCCTTGACGACAACGCGCGCTTCCGGCAGGCGCGCTGGGGCGCGGACGACGCGGAGCACGACGACGCGCTGGAGGCGGCCGCCGCCGCGAAGGGCCTCAACTACGTCAAGCTGGACGGCGAGGTCGGCATCATCGGCAACGGCGCCGGTCTCGTCATGTCGACGCTGGACGTGGTCGCGGGGTGCGGCGCGCGACCGGCCAACTTTCTGGACATCGGGGGCGGAGCGAGCGCCCGGATCATGGCGGACGGCTTGTCGGTCATCCTCTCCGACCCGGCCGTGAAATCCGTCTTCGTCAACGTCTTCGGCGGGATCACGGCCTGTGACGCGGTCGCCGACGGCATCGTGCAGGCCCTTCAATCCGTGCGGTTGACCAAGCCGCTGGTCGTCCGCCTGGACGGCAACAACGCGGCGCGGGGCCGGGCCATCCTCGACGAGCACGCGCATCCGCTGGTCCAGCAGGTCACCACCATGGACGGCGCCGCCGCCCGTGCCGCCGAACTCGCCGCCACGGCCTGAGGAGAGGGAACGCGATGGCCATCTACCTCACCAAGGAGAGCAAGGTCCTCGTCCAGGGCATGACCGGTGGCGAGGGCATGAAGCACACCCGGCGCATGCTCGCGGCCGGAACCGACGTCGTCGGCGGCGTCAACCCGCGCAAGGCCGGCCGCACCGTCGACTTCGACGACCGTGCCGTGCCGGTCTTCGGCTCCGTCGCCGAGGGCATGCGCGAAACCGGAGCCGACGTCACCGTCGTCTTCGTCCCGCCCGCCTTCGCCAAGGCGGCCGTCGTCGAAGCCGCCGACGCCGGCATCGGCCTCGCTGTCGTCATCACCGAGGGCATCCCCGTCCACGACTCCGTCGCCTTCGCCGCCCACGCCAAGGACAAGGGCACCCGCATCGTCGGCCCCAACTGCCCGGGCCTCATCACCCCCGGCCAGTCCAACGCGGGCATCATCCCGGCCGACATCACCAAGCCGGGCCGCATCGGCCTGGTCTCCAAGTCGGGCACGCTCACGTACCAGCTCATGTACGAACTGCGCGACATCGGCTTCTCCACCTGCGTCGGCATCGGCGGCGACCCCGTCGTGGGCACCACGCACATCGACTGCCTCGCCGCCTTCCAGGACGATCCCGACACCGAACTGATCGTCCTCATCGGCGAGATCGGCGGGGACGCGGAGGAACGCGCGGCGGCCTACATCCGCGAGCACGTCACCAAGCCCGTCGTCGGCTACATCGCCGGATTCACGGCACCCGAGGGCAAGACCATGGGGCACGCGGGTGCGATCGTGTCCGGCTCGTCCGGCACGGCCACCGCGAAGAAGGAGGCTCTGGAGGCGGCCGGGGTGAGCGTGGGAAGCACACCGACCGAGACGGCGAAGCTGGTGCTCGAGCGCCTCGCAGCGCGATAGCGGCCCGCCCGGACCGATTCCCGCCCCCGACTGTGCACCGAGAGCGGAGCAACCCCATGGCACCCACCCTCACCCTCAAGACCGGCACGTCCTGGTCCGACGCGTGGCAGCGCTGCCTCGCCGTCGCTCCCGAGGCCTTCCGCGACGACCGGCTCCTCAACCTCTGGAACGGCGCCTGGCAGGAGGACGGACGGGTCCTGCCCGCCGTCAGCCCGGTCGACGGCAGCCCTGTCGCAGGCCCACCCCGCCTGGACGGAACCACCGCCCACCGGGCCGTGTGCGCCGCACTCGACCAGCACCGCGCCTGGCGTCACCTCCCCCTGGAGGAGCGCCGGGCCCGGGTCGCGGCCACCCTCGACGCCCTCACCGAGCACCGCACGCTGCTCGCCCTCCTGCTCGTCTGGGAGATCGGCAAGCCCTGGCGCCTCGCCCAGGCGGACGTCGACCGGGCCATCGACGGGGTCCGCTGGTACGTCGACGGCGTCGAACCGATGCTCGCCGGCCGCTCCCCGCTGGACGGCCCGGTGTCCAACATCGCCAGCTGGAACTACCCGATGAGCGTGCTCGTTCACGCAATGCTGGTCCAGGCACTGGCAGGCAACGCGGTCATCGCCAAGACCCCGACCGACGGCGGTGTCGCCTGTCTGACCCTGGCCTGTGCTCTCGCCGCCCGCGAGGGAGTTCCCGTGACCCTCGTCAGCGGCAGCGGAGGCGAGCTGTCCCAGGCGCTGGTGCGGGCGCCCGAGATCGGCTGCGTCTCCTTCGTCGGCGGCCGCGACACCGGAGCCGCGGTGGCCACAGCCGTCGCCGACCTCGGCAAACGACACGTCCTCGAACAGGAGGGACTCAACACCTGGGGCTTGTGGAACCACTCGGACTGGGACACCTTCGCCGCGGTGATCCCCAAGCTCTTCGACTACGGCAAGCAGCGCTGCACGGCGTACCCGCGCTTCGTCGTCCAGCGGCACCTGTTCGACGCGTTCCTGGCGGCCTACCTCCCGGCGGTGCGCACGCTCAGGGTCGGGCATCCGCTCGCGGTGGAGCAGCCCGACGACCCGTACCCGGAGCTGGACTTCGGGCCGGTGATCAACGCGGCCAAGTCGAAGGAACTGCAGGACCAGGTCGCCGTGGCGATCGAACGCGGCGCCGTACCGCTGCACCGCGCCACGCCCGGCGACGCCCGCTTCCTGCCCGGCCAGGACACCTCCGCCTACGTCCAGCCCGTCACGCTCCTCAACCCGCCTTCGTCCTCCCCGCTGCACCACGCGGAGCCGTTCGGCCCGGTCGACACGATCGTCCTGGTCGACACGGAGGCGGAGCTGCTGGCCGCGATGAACGCTTCCAACGGCGCGCTGGTCGCCACCCTGTCCACCGACGACCGGGCGACGTACGAGCGGCTCGCCCCGCACATCCGCGCGTTCAAGGTCGGCCACGGCACGCCCCGCTCCCGGGGCGATCGCGACGAGCTGTTCGGCGGGCTCGGCGCGTCCTGGCGCGGTGCGTTCGTCGGCGGCGACCTGCTCGTGCGGGCGGTGACGCGAGGACCGCAGGGGGAGCGGCTGCCGGGCAACTTCCCGGAATACCAGCTGCTGCCCTGACCAGGGGGGCGCGTCCGGCGCCGGTTCCCCGCGGGGTTCGCGATGAGGGGGGCCGGCGTCGGACGCCGTAGCGGCCCGGCGTCCGGCGGGGGCCTGTGTGTGGTGCGGGCGAGGTCCGGCAGGTGGCCTGCGTGCGGGTGCGGGCGAAGTCCGGCAGGGGGCCTGTGTGTCGGTGCGGGCGACGCCCGGCAGCGGGCCTCGCCTGTGGGCACGGTCCGACGTCGGCCCGGCGCTCCGAGACGTCGTTTCAGCCGATGCCCTGCCGGTCCGGGCGCAGGGCGAAGTCCCGGTCCGGCGGGGTCGCCGCGGCGAGATCGACCGCCTGCCGGAGCAGTTCGCGGTGGCGCAGCAGCGGCTCCCGGCGCTCCGGCGGCGCGAGCAGGAGCAGGTCGTCGAGACCGGCCAGCATGCGCCGGGAGATCTGCGGGCTGCCGACGGCGCACCCCCGTGCCTCGGTGAACCCGAGATCCACCAGCTCGGTCCAGCCGGGCACGGGCTGCACCAGCCGCACCGCGCCGGCCCGGTCCCGGTGCAGCGCGGCGTCCAGCGGACGCCGGCTCAGCGCGGCCAGGAACTGGACGACGCGGTCCAGCGCCTGGACGGCGGTCGTCGGATCGTTGATCGCGGGGGACAGGGCACGCAGTGCGATGTCGGACAACTGCCGCAGTCCGAAACCGAGATCCTGGTGGTAGGTCCGCTCCACTCCCACCGAGATCGCGTAGCGCAGCGCCCTGCGCGGCGGGACCGGCCCGCCGTGCACCGCCAGCACGGGCATCCCGGGCACCACGAAGTCCCCGATCCGCGGGATCAGCCGCAGCACGACTCCGTGTTTGCGCCCCACCCGCACCAGGCGCGCGATGTGCACGTCCCGCAGCACTCCGGCCCGGCCCTCGTGCGGCACCCACGCGGTCTCGCTGCCCAGGCCCGGCGTGTCCGGCCCGCCCACCGGCACGGGCATGGAGGCGACCACGCGGAACGACTCCGAGGCGATCCGCGCGATCACATGGCTGATCCGCATCAGCCGCAGGGTGGCGTTCACGTACAGGACGAACAGCAGGAGGCTCAGGGCGACCATGCAGAGGGTGAGGACCGACTGCACCAGAGGCACCGTCGTGACGGCCCGGGGGTCGTCGACGCTGTCGAAGCTCGTCAGGACCAGCAGGGTCAGCACGAAGGTCGACAGGAAGACCGCGAAGGTCGCCTTGGTGATCCGGCTGCGCACGAAGAGCCGCACCACGCGCGGGGTGAACTGCCCGCTCGCCATCTGCACGGCCACCAGCGAGATGCTGAAGACCACACCGATGAAGGTCATCATCGCCGAGCCGACCGCGCTCACCACGGCCTTCGCGTCCTCGGCGAACCGCAGCAGCTCGCCGAGCGTCTCGTAGTCACCGTCCTGCTGGAGCGCGTCGACGACGGCCGCGTCGAGCGCCTCCGCGCCGACCCAGACCACGAAGACACCGACCATCGCCGCGGTGGGGGCGAACCAGAACGTGTCCCGCAAGTGCTCCCTGAGCGGCGACAGCGCACGCGGGCGACGCCCCGCCGAGGGTCTCTGCGTAACCATCCAGTCACTCATGGTGCGACCCTAGAGGTATCGGTGCGCGAGGTCCCGGACCCCCGCCAGGCGCACGGAAACGCAGGTGAAAGGCGCTCCGAAAGCTTGGTATGGTTGTCCATGTCGCCGCGGGGAACACCCCTGGCACGGCGGCAGACACCTGGTCCGGGTGGCGGAATGGCAGACGCGCTAGCTTGAGGTGCTAGTGCCCTTTATCGGGCGTGGGGGTTCAAGTCCCCCCTCGGACACAGACCAGCTCGGGCGGGTCGAGATCTTCTCGACCCGCCCGAGCTGTTGTGCTGTGGTGAGGCGCCCGAGCTGTCGGTGTCGCTCGAGTTGTCGGTGTCAGCCGAGCTGTCCGTGTCGCCCGAGGCGTTGTGCATCACCCCTCCCCCCCGGGGGGGATCAGCGCCGGTACCCCCGCAGCTTGCGGTACAGCGTCGCCCGGCCGATTCCCAGCGCGGCCGCCGCGCGAGCCTTGTTGCCCCCGTGGCGGCGCAGCGCCTCCAGGATCGCGGCCCGCTCGGCATGCTCCATCGGGCTGAGCGGACGAGCGGCCGGTCCTTCCCGGACCGCGTCCGGCAGCTCCGCCCGGCGGACCGGACCGGACACCCGCCGGTGCTCCGCGAGGGCTCGTACGACGTGAGCCAGCTCGGTGACGTTGCCGGGCCACGGGTAGCGCTCCAGCGCGTGCAGGGCGTCCAGGGTCCAGGTCAGCGGCGGTTGCCCGGGCGCCGTGCGGGGCGTGAGGGCCGGCAGGAGTTCCCGTATGTCCTCGGCGCGTTCCCGTAGCGGCGGCAGGGACACCGAGCGGGCGGACAGTTTGTCCAGCAGGCGCTGCAGGCAGGGACCGGCGGCCGCGCCGGGTGTGTAGGTGATCAGCAGCCGGCTGTCCGGGTGCTGGTCGAGCAGGGAGTTGAGCGCCGCCACGCCGGGCTGAGCGAGGCGCTCGGCGTGCCGGAGCAGGAGGAGGCGATCGGAGCGCCACCCGGGCAGGGCCTGGTCGAGGCCGGTGTCCCGCGCCGCGTCGGCGACCTGGACGGGGCTCTGCCCGAACAGCTCCCGTGCCAGCGCGGACTTGCCCGTGCCGCGCTCACCGGTGAGCAGCAGGGGCTCCCGGGAACGGGCCAGTTCGACGGCATGCCCGACGGCGTGCCGCCAGGAGACCGAGGAGCCGGTCAGGGTCACCGGCGGGGCCGGGACCGGGGCCGAGGCCTTTTGCTCCGGATCGTCGAGCGGTTCCAGGGCGGCCACGATCCCGATGGTCCTGCCGTCCCGGCACACCGGGGTGACGCGCGCGGTGCACCCGGCTCCCTCCGGCAGCGTCGCGAAGCCCGTGACGTCCGTGTCCCGCGCTCCGGCCGCCGTACGCTCCAGCACCCCGAGCACCTCGGGTGTCAGCAGCCGCTGCGCCGCCTCACTGACCAGCCGGTTGCGGCCGTCGAGTGCCGCCACGGCCCGGTCCGGCCCCCGCGCCGCCCGCAGGTAGGCGTCCAGCAACACCCGCTCGTCCCACCCGGCCCGTGCCCGCAGCTCCGTCTCGATCGCCGCGACCGTCGCCTCTGCCAGGGCCGCCTGCGGGTGCGGCGCTCCCGGGGCACACAATCGTGTCACGGCGGTCACGGTGCCCAGGATCTGTCCGCTCTGCGGCCCGAGCACCGGGACGCTGACCGCGGACACACCCTGCCACCGGTCGAGGAAGTGTTCGGGTCCGTGCACCTCGGCCCGGCCTCTCACACGCACGGCGAGCGCCGCGCTGTTGTGGCCGACCTTCTGCTCCGACAGGTCGCCGCACGCCCCGAACTCCGCCGTGTTCCCGGCCGTCCACAGCACGCGCAGCCGCTCATCGGTCAGGACGAGCACCGTCCCGTCCACGCCCCGCGCCGGGACGATCCGGTCCAGCACCGGCCGGGCGGCGCCGAGCAGTGCCGGCTCCCCGGCGAGCGGGGGACAGGTCGCCGGCGCCGCCAAGTCGTGCGGCACGCCGAAGAACCGCGCCCGCCGCCACGCCGCGACGACGTCCTCCGGCACGCCCCGGGGCAGCGGGCGCCCCGACAGGAACCGCTCGCGGGCGAGACCCAGGGAGGGCCGGGCGGTGGCTGCGGGGGAGGGGTCTGTGGTGGTCACGGCACGGCCCACCGTAACGGGTTCGGTTGAACAGGAAACAACCGCGGGTCCCGAAGCCCGGCTCCGCGGGGTCGCTCCACGAGGAACCCGGCGCCCCCTTCGCCGGAACCCGGTGTCTCGTAATGAGACACCCGCGCCCGGCCGGAGCACCCCATGATCATGCACGTTCCGCATCCGCCGCCCGAATCCCTCTTCCGCAGGAGCGCCGCATGGCCACCGTCGTCGAGACCGACGTCCTGATCGTGGGCAGCGGCCCGGCCGGTGCCTCGGCCGCGCTCGCCCTGAGCACCTACGGTGTCCCCAACATCGTGGTGACCCGCTACGCGCGCCTCGCCGACACACCCCGGGCGCACATCACCAACCAGCGCACCATGGAGGTGCTGCGCGATCTCGGCGTCGAGCAGGAGGTCGTCGCACAGGCCACCCCCCAGCAGCTGATGGGCAACACGACGTTCTGCACCAGCCTGGCGGGCGAGGAACTGGGCCGGGTGCGCTCCTGGGGCAACGACCCGCTCGTCCAGGCCGAACACGAACTCGCCAGCCCCACCCGTATGTGCGACATGCCGCAGCACCTCATGGAGCCGGTCCTCGTGAACGCGGCCGTCGCCCGAGGCACCCGGCTCCGCTTCGAGAACGAGTACCTCTCCCACACCCACGACGCCGACGGCGTCACCGCCACCGTCCGCGACCGGCTGCGCGGGGACACCTACGAGATCCGCGCCAAGTACCTGATCGGCGCCGACGGCGGACGGTCGAAGGTCGCCGCGGACGCCGGGCTGCCGATGGGCGGCCAGATGGGCGTGGCCGGCAGCATCAACATCGTCTTCGAGGCGGACCTGAGCAGGTACACCGCCCACCGCCCCTCCACCCTCTACTGGGTCCTCGCCCCGGGCGCGACGGTCGGCGGCATCGGCGCGGGCCTGGTGCGCTGCGTGCGCCCCTGGAACGAGTGGCTGATCGTCTGGGGCTACGACGTGAGCGCCGGCGCCCCCGACCTGACGACCGAGTACGCCGAGTCGATCGTCCGGAAGCTCGTCGGCGACGACGACATCCCCGTGACCGTCACCTCGTCCTCGGCGTGGACCGTCAACGAGATGTACGCCCAGACGTACGCCGACGGCCGGGTCTTCTGCGCCGGCGACGCCGTCCACCGGCATCCGCCGTCCAACGGCCTCGGCTCCAACACCTCGATCCAGGACGCCCACAACCTCGCCTGGAAGCTCAAGCTGGTCCTCGACGGCACCGCCCACCCCCGCCTGCTCGACAGCTACACCGCCGAACGGGCCCCGGTGGGACGGCAGATCGTCACCCGCGCCAACCGGTCCATCCGTGAGACCGCCCCGGTCTTCGAGGCCCTCGACGGGCTCTCCCCGCAGACCCCCGCGCAGCTGTGGGCCAACATCGCCGCCCGCAAGGACGCCACCGAGGCCGCCGAGAAGCAGCGGGCGAAGCTGCGCGAGGCGATCGCCTTCAAGGTCTACGAGTTCAACGCACACGGCGTCGACCTCAACCAGCGCTACCTCGCGGAGAGCTCCGCCGCGATCGTCCCGGACGGCACGCCCGACCCCGGCTTCACCCGCGATCCCGAACTGCACCACCAGCCGTCCACCCGGCCGGGCGCGCGGCTCCCGCACGCCTGGATCACCTCCGGCACCCGCACGCTCTCCACCCTCGACACCGTCGGCCGGGGCCGTTTCACCCTGCTGACCGGCATCGGCGGCGAGGACTGGGTGCGGGCGGCCTCGGCCCAGGACATCGAGATCGACACCGTGGTGATCGGACCCGGCCAGGAGTACGAGGACCCCTACGGTGACTGGGCACGCCTGCGCGAGACCTCCGACGCGGGCGCCCTCCTCGTCCGCCCGGACGGCTTCGTCGCCTTCCGTCACGCCGCCGCCGCTCCGGCCGCCGCGGAACTCCTCGCGGACGCGCTGCGGCGGATCCTCGGGCACGGGTGAGCGCCATCATGAGAGCACGGGTGAGCGCGCCATCATGAGAGATGGGGAAGAAGCGGACGTCGACGACGAGGAGCCGGGATGACCATCGATGCGACCAGGGCCGGCGTCACCGAGCAGGCCATCGCCAGCCTGCGCGGGACCACCGACCCGCGGCTGCGTGAACTGCTCACCGGCCTCGTCCGCCATCTGCACGACTTCGCCCGCGAGACCCGTCTCACCCAGGAGGAGTGGGCGCGGGCGATCTCCTTCCTGACGGCGACCGGCCAGGCCTGCACCGACACCCGGCAGGAGTTCATCCTGCTGTCGGACGTACTGGGCCTGTCCATGCTGGTGGAGACCCTCCACGGCGATCACGCGGCGGGGGTCACCGAGTCGACCGTGCTGGGCCCCTTCCACCTGACCGAGTCGCCGCCGCGCGCGCTCGGGGACGACATCGACCTGGTGGGCGGGGGTGAGAGGTGTGTCGTCAGCGGCCGGGTGCGATCCGCGGACGGCACCCCGCTGCCCGGCGCCGTCGTCGACGTCTGGCAGGCCGACGACAAGGGCTGCTACGACGTCCAGCAACCCGGCGTCCAGCCCGCGGGCAACGGACGCGGGCTGTTCACCGCCGACACCGAGGGCCGCTTCTGGTTCCGCACCTGCGTCCCGGCGGCGTATCCGATCCCCACCGACGGCCCCGTGGGCGGGCTGCTGCGCGCGACCGGGCGGCACCCCTACCGCCCCGCCCACATCCACTTCATCGCCGCGGCCGAAGGCCACACACCCGTCACCACGCACATCTTCGTGGCCGGCGGCGACTACCTCGACTCCGACGCGGTGTTCGCCGTGAAGCAGAGCCTCGTCCAGGACTTCACGGAGACCGACGACCCGGCGCTGGCCCGGGAGTTCGGCGTGGACATCCCCTTCCGCCACGCCCGCTTCGACCTCGTACTGGAGCGGTCCGCATGACGTTCCAGGACGAGTTCAGCTACGAAACCCGGCCCCAGCGGGTGGTCTTCCGGCCCGGCGCGGCCGTCACCGCGACCCCGGGCGAGGCGGCGCGCCTGGGCCTGAGGCGGCTGCTCGTGGTGTCCGGCAGCCGGGGCGAGCAGGTGGCGCGGGCCGTCGCAAACGCGCTCGGCGACAGCTGCGCCGGGCTGCACGCCGAAGCCCGGATGCACGTGCCCGTCGAGGACGCCGACCGGGCCGTCTCGGCCGTCCGGGCGGCCGGCGCGGACGGCTGCGTCGCCGTCGGTGGAGGCTCCGCGATCGGGCTCGGCAAGGCGATCGCCCTGCGCACCGGACTGCCGCTGATCGCCGTACCGTCGACCTACTCGGGCTCGGAGATGACGCCGGTGTGGGGCCTGACCGAGCACGGCACCAAACGCACCGGCCGCGATCCGGTCGTCCAGCCCCGCAGCGTCGTCTACGACCCCCGGCTCACCCTCTCCCTGCCGGTGGCGCTGACCGTGACCAGCGGGATCAACGCCGTCGCGCACGCCGTCGAGGCGCTGTACGCCCCGGACGTCTCACCGCTGGTGACGGTCATGGCCGAGGAGGGCGTCCGGGCGATGGCCGGGGCGCTGCCGCGGCTGGCCGGCGATCCGGCGAACCTCGACGCGCGCAGCCGGGCGCTGTACGCGGCATGGCTGTGCGGCGCGTGCCTCGGCGCGACGACCATGGGACTGCACCACAAGCTGTGCCACGTCCTCGGCGGCACCTACGGCCTGCCCCACGCCGAGACCCACACCGTCGTCCTGCCCTACGCCCTCGCCCACAACGCCCCGGCCGCCCCGCGTGCGTTGACGGTCCTGCGCCGCGCCCTCGGCAGCGACGACGTGCCCCGCGCCCTGTGGGACCTGGCCGGCCGCCTCGGCGCACCGCGCTCCCTCGCCGAACTCGGCCTGGCGGATGCCGACCTCACCCCCGCGGCGGCCCGGGCCGCGGGGGAGCCGTACGCCAACCCGCGCGAGGTGACGGAGGAGGGGGTACGGGGCGTACTGCTCGCGGCGTTCGACGGCGGCCCGCCGGACTCCGGCTCGCGGACAGAACCGGACTCCGGCTCGCGGACAGTAGGTGACCGCAAGCCTTCCTAGGGTCGTGGCATGACTCAGACGCAGCAGATCCTTGTCACCGGCGCCACCGGAACCGTCGGCCGTCAGGTCGTCGCCGAACTGCTCGAGCGGGGGCACCGGGTGCGTGCTCTCACCCGAGACGCGGGGAAGGCCGCCTTCCCGGCGAGTGTCGAGGTCGTCGAAGGCGACCTGACCGAGCCGGACAGCCTGGCCGCGGCCCTCGACGGCGTCACCGGCCTGCACCTGATCACCTTCGGGGACACCGCCTTCAGCCCGTTGGAGACCGGCCCCCGGATCCTGGAACTCGCCCGCTCCGCCGGTGTCCGCCGCGTCACCGTGCTGCACGGCGGCGGCCCCACCCCGCTGGAGGACGCCGTGCGCGCCGCCGACGGCGTGGACTGGACCGTGCTCATGCCGGTCGAGTTCATGGCCAACGCCCTGGAGTGGGCGGACGGGATCGTGGCCTCCGGCGAAGTGCGGGAGCCGTTCGTCGACCGGCTGAGCGCGATGGTCCACGAGGGCGACATCGGCGCCGTGGCCGCGGTCGCGCTCACGGAAGAGGGCCACGGCGGCCAGGAGTACGTGATCACCGGCCCCGACGTCCTCACCGTCGGCGACAAGGTGAAGACGATCGCGGCGGCCGCCGGCCGGGAGATCACCCTGGTCGAGCTGACCGAGGAAGAGGCTCTCGCGCAGTGGCGGGCGACGGGCCTTCCGGAGGACGTCATCGGCTTCCTGCTCATGGCGTACGGGAACACCCCGGAGGTGGGCCGTACGGTCTCGGGCACCGTGGAGAAGGTCACCGGCCGGCCCGCCCGCACCTTCGCCGGGTGGGCCGCCGAGCACGCGCACCGCTTCGGGGGACGGTCGTGACTGTCTCGTATTGAGACACCCGTGCCCGTGCCCGGCCCGTCAAGATCGACAAGGGGGTGTGACCGCAGCAAGGTGCGGCCGTCGGCATGCGCTGAATCGCCGACCGTACGGCCGCACACCCGAAGAAAGGTGACCACCATGGCCCTCGCACTGCTCCGGCGCCGGTGGCTCAAGAACACCTCCGCCGCAGCGGCGGGTCTCGCCCTCCCCCTTCCCGACGGCGCGGGCGCCGTGGCCCGCGAGGTCGTCGACCCGATGGGCTCGCCCCTGGCGTCCGCGGACGTCACCGTCACCGCCCTGGACACCCACCGCGTGGCCGCCCGCGGCACGACCGATCCGTACGGGTACTTCCTCGCGGCGCTGCCGCCCGACCGGTACAGCCTGCTCATCTCGGCGGAAGGCCTGCGGCCGCACCGCGAGACGATCGAGACGGGCCCGGGCGCCCCGACGAACCCCGAGCGCGTCTGGCTCCAGCCCGCCGAGGCGCTTCAGTTGCCGACGCCGGGAACCTGGCTCTTCGACCCGCCGCACACGGCGATCCGGTTCATCGCCAAGCACGTCGGGATGGCCCATGTGCACGGCCGTTTCGAACGCTTCGAGGGCGGCATCCGGATCGCCCCGGACATGGCCGACTCCCGCGTGCAGGTCCGGATCGATGCCTCCAGCATCACCACGGGCAACACCACCCGCGACAACCACCTGCGATCCGCCGACTTCCTCGACGTCGAGCGCTTCCCGTACATCGACTTCACGAGCGCCCGCTTCGCCTACCGGGGCGGCAGCAAGTGGACGCTGCAGGGCTCCCTCACGATGCACGGCGTCAGCCGCTCGGTGTCCCTGGACACGACGTACCTCGGCAGCGTGAACGGCGGCTACGGCCAGGAACTGCGCTGCGCGGCCCTGGCGACGGCGGAACTGCACCGCGAGGACTACACGCTCAACTGGCGCTCCATGCTGGCCCGCGGCATCGCGGTCGTCGGCCCGACGGTCCAGCTGGAACTCGACGTCCAGGCGATGTACCGCACCCACGACACGCCCACCCCGCCGGAATAATCCCTGGCTCCTCATCCCACGGTCTCCCTACACTCACGGACGGACCCGGCGCCGCCTACCGAGCGCCGGGCACATCGCGACGAACGAAGGGAGACGGCCATGCGTGACCACACCGCTGTCGCCGTCTCCCTGCCGCGCCACGAGGTGATCCTCGTGTCTTCGTCGTTCCGGTGCCCGCTGCGCGGCGGCACCGGCTGACCGGGTCGAACGCCTCAGACACCCATAGGCACTGACGTAACGTCAGTTTCGGTGCCATCTTCTCCGTTCTGCCCCGAAATCGCGCTGCCCCGTTTCCCGATCGCACCGAAAGGCCCCGGGCTGTGCGTACCCACTCGAACCCGCTCTCCGTCGTCCGCAACCTCGGTATCCTCGCCCACGTCGACGCAGGCAAGACCACCGTCACCGAACGGATCCTGTTCGCCACCGGCACCACCCACAAGCGCGGCGAGGTCCACGACGGCACCACCGTCACCGACTTCGACCCGCAGGAGCGTGACCGGGGCATCACCATCTTCGCCGCGGCGGTCAGCTGCGCCTGGGACGCTCACCGGATCAACCTCATCGACACCCCTGGGCACGTCGACTTCGCCGACGAGGTGGAGCGTGCGCTGCGGGTGCTCGACGGGGCGGTCGCCGTGTTCGACGCGGTCGCCGGTGTGGAGCCGCAGAGCGAGTCGGTGTGGCGGCAGGCCGACCGGCACGGCGTACCGCGGATCGCGTTCGTCAACAAGATGGACCGTGCCGGGGCCGACCTCGACATGGCCGTGGCGTCGATCCGGGAGCGACTGCACCCGGCGCCCCTGGTCGTGCAGTTGCCGATCGGAGCGGAGGACACCTTCACCGGCGTCGTCGACCTGGTGCGCATGTGCGCACTGCTGTGGGACGAGGGCGGCTCGGTCGAGGAGACGCCGGTGCCGGACGTCCTGCGGGACGAAGCCGTCGCACGCCGCCGCGCGCTGGAGGAGGCCGTGGCGGAACTGCACCCGGGCGCGCTGGAGGAGTTCTGCGGCACCGGCACGCTCTCCGAGGGGGCCCTCACCTCGGCATTGCGCGAACTGACCCGGGACGGTGACGGCGTGGTCGTGCTGTGCGGCTCCGCCTACCGCAACCGCGGTGTCGAACCGCTGCTGGACGCCGTCGTGGCCTACCTGCCGTCGCCCCTGGACGTGCCCCCGGTCAGGGGCACCCACGAGGGCGAGGAGCAGGAGCGCGCCGCCGACCCGGCGGCACCGGTCACCGCTCTCGCGTTCAAGGTGCACGCCACCCCGACGGGACGCCTGACCTGTCTGCGCGTCTACTCGGGCACGATCGAGAAGGGGGACACCCTGTGGGACGCGAGTGCGCGGCGCACCGAGCGGGTCGGACGGATCCTGCGCGTCCAGGCGGACCGGCACGCCCCGCTGGACCGGGCGGTGGCCGGGGACATCGTCGCCGTGACCGGGCTGAAGTCCGCACGCGCCGGCTCGACCCTGTGCGCGCAGCACACGCCGCTCGTCCTCGAACCGCCCGGGGTCGCCGAACCGGTGGTGTCGGCCGCGATCGAGTCCCGCCGGGCCGGTGACACCGACCGGCTCGCGTCGGGGCTGGCGCGGCTGACCGAGGAGGATCCCTCGCTGGTCGTGCGGACCGATCCGGAGACCGGGCAGACGGTGCTGTCCGGCATGGGTGAACTGCACCTGGAGGTGGCGGTCGAGAAGCTCCGGCGGGAGCTGGGACTGGAGGTCAACGTCGGTCGTCCCCGGGTCAGCTACCGCGAGACCGTCGGCCGGGGCGTGTCCGCTCTGGTGTACCGGCACGTCAAACAGGACGGCGGGGCGGGGCAGTTCGCCCATGTCGTCCTCGACGTGGAGCCGTGCGCGGAGGGAGGCTTCGCGTTCCGCTCGGCGGTGGCCGGAGGGCGGGTGCCGCAGGAGTACGTCCGGGCGGTCGAGGCGGGCTGCCGTGACACCCTGACCGAGGGGCCGCTCGGCGGTCACCCGGTCACAGGGCTGCGCGTCACGCTCACCGACGGGGCGACCCATGTGAAGGACTCCTCGGACACGGCGTTCCGCACGGCCGGCCGCCTCGGTCTCCGTGAGGCCCTGCGCGCCTGCGCGATGGTCCTGCTGGAGCCGGTCGTCGAGGTCACGGTCACCGTGCCCGAGGACGCGGTCGGCGGTGTGCTCGGCGATCTCGCCGCGCGGCGCGGCCGGGTGACCGGTTCGGTCAGCCGGGCCGGTGCGGCCGTCGTCACCGCCTCCGTGCCGCTGACCGAACTGTTCGGCTACGCGACCCGGTTGCGCAGCCGTACGCAGGGCCGCGGCACGTTCACGGCCCGTCCCACCGGCTACGCGCCCGCACCGGTCGCGACGCCGGTGCGGTAGGTACAGAACCGGCCCCTCCCTCCCCCGCCGGGGGGAGGGAGGGGCCGGTGCGCTGCTGGCCACGGGTACGAGACCACCGTCGACGGCACCGTGGACGTCCCCGTCGTCGGTGGTCCGGTGCCGTTGATGACGCGCTCGTACTGCCCGTTGCCGCCGAGAGTTCTACGCCTGAACGGAGGTCGCAGTGGCGTCTCCCGGCTCGAAACCCGGCAAGCCCCCGGTGAGGTCCGGCTCGCCGAACTCCGAGCGCAGCGCCTCGAAAGCGGTCACCTTGTCCTCGCCGAAGCGGCGGACGTAGGCGGCGTATTCGTCGGGGGAGAGGAGCACCGACGGCCGGGACTTGGTGTGGAACTTGTCCGCGTACATCACCAGCCTCTCCTCCTCCGTCACCGCGACAAAGTCGGCGGGAGGGAGGGGCAGTGCCTGGCTGACGATGTCGTGCCGTGTGAGTCCCACTCCGGTGTGGTGGGAGCAGAAGCGGCGGAGAGCCTCGGGGAAGCCCTCCGCTTCGAGGATCTCGTGGCCGAGCAGGCCGTGCCGGATGTAGTTCGCGTGGTCCAGCCGTCCGTCATCCCCGTAGAGGCGGTAGACGCCGATGTCGTGGAGGAGGCAGCCGGCGCGGACCAGCTCCGCGTCGAGGTGGGCGAGGTGGGGTGCCGAAAGGAGCTGCTCGGCGATTCCCGTGACGATCTCGCAGTGCCTGTGGACCAGGGTGAACGCCTCGGTGGTGGGCGCGTACTTCTCGTGCAGCGCCCGGATCTCTGCGGGGCCGGGAATCCTCATCGGGGGAGCGTAGCAACCGCTCGTCCGGCCGGGCCGGGAAGTTCCCGCAGCGGCACTTTTCACGCGATCGGATGGTGCCTCCGGGAGCGGGCACCCGCACGGCCTGCGGGCCGTTCGAGCTGGTGACGGGACTTGTCGTCCATTCTCAGCAAGGAGACGGGAGCACACCATGGGCCTGCACTTCCACCGCAACCCCGACGGCACCACGACAGGGCGCAACGAGGCCAACGGTTTCAGCGTGACACACGCCGAAGAGGAGGAGGTGAAACGGCAGTTGTACGAGGACGCAGGGTGGGAGTACACGCCTCCTCCACCCCCGGTTCGGCCCGGGTTCCATCGGTTCTCCTTGGTGCACGACGAGTTCCGGGCCTCCGGGTTCGGGGACGAGAGGTACGCGGGGCTGCGGGCCCACCCGCCGGAGGGGTGCGTGCCGGTCGACCGGGGGCGCTTCGCCCTGGAATGCGAACGGCGGGGGAAGACACTCCTGGACGCGGTCGCCGGCACGGTCGCGGAGGTCCGCCGAGAGCACGGCCTGGTCATGAACAGCCTGGGAGTCGAGAAGCCTCAGGAATGGTTCGACGCGGACAGCAAGGACGGATACGCCGCCGAGATCGTCGCGCACCTGGTAGTGATGGCAGCCGACCGCGCCCGACTGCTCGGATACGGGCGCAAGGACGTGGTCCGGCTACTCGATGCCACGGGGATCGAGTAGTGGACGCCCTGGTGGGCGGGGACCGCGAAAATCCGTTGTCCGGGACGTCGCCTCCTGACAAGGTCGCGCGCATGCCCGCTTTCACCGCACCGGACGGCACCACCTTGGCCTACCACGTGACGGGAGACGGACCGCCCCTGGTCTGCCTCCCGGGTGGCCCCATGCAGGACTCCGTGTACCTGGGAGACCTCGGTGGTCTGACGGCCCGCCGCACTTTGATCCGGCTGGACCTGAGGGGCACGGGCCAGTCCACGGTGCCGCGAGATCCGGTGTCGTACCGCTGTGACCGGCAGGTCGGCGATGTCGAGGCGCTGCGTGCGGAGCTGGGCCTGGAGCGGGTCGATCTGCTCGGGCACTCGGCCGGGGCGAACCTGGCCGTGCTGTATGCGGCCCGGCATCCGGAGCGCTTGGGCCGGCTCGTGCTCGTCACACCCAGCGTCTTCGCGGTCGGCCTCGCCGTCACCGCCGAGGACCGGCTGGAGACGGCGCAGCTGCGCCGGGACGAACCCTGGTTCGCCCCGGCGCAGGCCTCCCTGGAAGCGATCACGTCCGGCCGGGCGAAGCCCGCCGACTGGGACACGGTCGCCCCCTTCTGGTTCGGCCGGTGGGACGACGAGGCGCACCGGTTCCGCGCTGCCGAGCAGCAGCAGCGCAATGACGAGGCAGCGGCCCGGTACGCCTCCGAGGGTGCCTTCGACCCCGGCGCCACGCGTGCCGCTCTCGCCGAGTTGCCCTCACCGGTTCTCGTCCTCGCCGGGGAGTACGACATCGCCGCGCCCGTGCGCGTGATGACTGAGTACGCCGGTTTGTTCCCGCAGGCGGAACTGGCCGTGCAGAGCAGTGCGGGGCACTTTCCGTGGCGGGACGGGGCGGGTGCGTTCGTGACGGCTCTGGCGGCTTTCCTGGATCAGGCGTCCGCACCGATGCCCGGGACATAGTCCGGGTCCACCTGTGCCGCCAGGTCCTCGCCCGTGCGCGCGTCCGCCCAGGCATGGACGTTGCGCAGGTGGAACTCCACCGCGTGGCGGTGCAGCCGATGCCAGTCGCGGACCTCGGCGTCGACCGCCTCGCGCAGGACCGTGAGGGCATGGCCGTTGTGCGGTTCCAGCGACGCCAGTGCGTCCGGGCCGGACCCCGTTCGGCCCTGTTCCGCGGCGCGGACCCAGGGGGAGTGGACCAGGTGGGTCAGCAGGTCGTCGCCCACCTGTTCCTTGAGGAAGAGCAGATCGTCCTCGCAGGTCACCTTGTTGCCGACGACCGCGATGCGGACCCCGAACCGTTCGGCGTGGTCGCGGTACTGGCGGTAGACCGAGACGCCCTTGCGGGTGGGTTCGGCCACCAGGAACGTGATGTCGAAGCGGGTGAACAGGCCCGAGGCGAACGCGTCCGCGCCCGCCGTCATGTCGACCACGACGTATTCGCCCGGGCCGTCCAGCAGATGGCTCAGATACAGCTCCACCGCACCCAGCTTGGAGTGGTAGCAGGCAACACCCAGGTCGGACTCGTCGAACTCGCCCGTCACCATGAGCGGGACGCCCCCCGCCCGGCCGACGTGCCGGGCGTGCAGTTCGTCGTCGCCGAGCGGACGCAGGAGTCGGGACCCGCGGCCCGGCGGAGTCGTTTTGATCATCGACTCGGAGGAGGGGATGCGGGGGTTGTCGCCTCGTAGGTAGTCCTTGATCTCGGGCACGTGTGCGCCCAGGGGGAGTGCGGACTTCTCCTCACCGCCCAGCGCCTCGGCCAGGTGCTGGTTGATGTCGCCGTCGACGGCGAGGACCGGCGCGCCGGAGCGTGCCAGGTGGCGGGAGAAGAGCGCGGACAGCGTGGTCTTGCCGCTGCCGCCCTTGCCGACGAACGCGATCCTCACGACAACCCCACCTTGTTGAAAATGGATGTCATGTGGCTAGGTTTAGGGAGTGGTCGTCGCCCTTGTCAAATTGCTTGAGCCATTCGGGATTCACCTTGGTGCATAGGATGTGCAAGTGCGTATTTTCAGCAGTAAGAGTGCAGCCCGGTTCCTGGCTCCCCTCGTCCTCCTCACCCTTCTCCCGGGGCTGTCCGGCTGCTTCGTCTCTCCCACCGGGGAATCGTCGTCGAGGGGTGGGCCGTCGGGGCCCCGGTTGAGTGTCGCCCTCGCCTTCCCGCCCGCCGAGAACCTCTCGCCGTACGGAGCCGACGCCACGCTGCTCAGCCGGCTCGGCGTCACCGAGGGGCTGACCGCCCTGGACGCCAACGGTGCAGCGACCCCCGCGCTCGCCCGGTCCTGGCGCCGGGAGGACGACCGCACCTGGCGGTTCACACTGCGCGAGGCCACCTTCCAGGACGGCACGGACGTCACCCCGGCCGCCGTGGCCGCCGCGCTCACCCACGCCACGAAGGCCCGGCCCGCTCCCACCGCCCTCGCCGGAGTCACCCTCAGCGCCGAGCCCGACGGAGACAGCGGCGTCCGTATCACCACCGCCGACCCCGACCCCGTCCTCCCCCTGCGGCTGGCCGGTCCGAGTCTGGCGATCCTCTCCCCGAAGGCGTACGGGAAGGAGGGCGAGCGCCCGGGTGCCCCCACCCCCGTCGGCGCCGCCACCGGTCCCTTCGAGATCACCAGGGTCGACGGCGCCTCCGCCACCCTCGACCGCTACGCGGACTACTGGGGCGGCCTCGCCCACGCCTCCGGTGTCGACGCCCGCTTCGTCAAGGACGGCACCGCACGCGCCAACGCCGTCCGCACCGGGGACGTCGACATAGCCGAGGCGATCCCCGTCGCCCAGGCCGCCACACTCGACAAGCCCACTCTCAAGGAGGCCGGTACCACCCGGACCACCAGCCTGCAACTCAACACGCGGACCGGTCCCTTCAAGGACCCGGCGCTGCGCGCCGCCGCCCGCACGGCGATCGACACCTCGGCCCTCGTCAAGGGCGTCTTCGAGGGGTACGCCGACCCCGGCGCAGGCATCTTCGGACCCGCCGTCACCTGGGCCGAGAGCAAGCGCGTCAAGCCGGCCGGGCGCGCGAAGGCCGCCCGGCCCGACGGTGCGTCGATCACCCTCGCCACCTACGACAACCGGCCCGAACTCCCCGAGGTCGCCCAGGTCGTGCAACAGCAGCTCCAGAAGGCGGGCTTCACGGTGAAGCTGGAAGTGCGCGAGTACTCACGGCTGGAGAGCGACGCGCTCGCGGGGAAGTTCGACGCGTTCATAGGCGCCCGCAACAGCCTCCTGGACACCGGCGACCCCGTCGGCGTCCTCGGCAGCGACTACACCTGCGACGGCGGCTACAACCTGGCCCGGCTGTGCGACAAGAACGTCGACCGGGCTGTCGCCGAGGCCGTCGGGACCGACGGCACCGGTGAGCGGCAGGACGCCGCCATGGCCGCCGAGGCCGCGATCCTCGGCACGGACGCGGTCGTGCCGCTGGCCCACCAGCAGATCGTCGCCGGTGTCTCCACCAAGGTCCGGGGCGTCCTGCTCGACCCGTACGAGCGGGCCCTGGTGGGTGCCGGAACGCGTCGCTGACGGGCCGGTTCGGGCGGGCGGCTTCGTGCCGATCACTCAGCGAGCGCCCTGCGCGCCTCGGCCGCCCCGACCTGCGGCCGGATCCACCGGTACCTCCCGCACATCGAGGCGGCTCGCGGCCGGTGCGGGTCGTGAGCGGCCGGGTGTCAGCCGGCGACCAGCTCGCGCACCTGCCGTGAGGCCGGGCTTTGCTGGATCCGCGAGGTCCGGTACAGCCACAGCACGTCCCGCCCGAACGACCAGACCAGCAGGCCCAGCGCCAGGGCCGCGACCCCGAAATTGGCCGCGTACGGCAGCAGATCGGCGCCCGCCAGGAGCAGCAGCACACCCTGCAGCGCGGCGACGGTCTTGCGGGCGGTGCTCGGCGGGAGCGCGGCGGTCAGCCAGGGCCACACCTTGGCCGCGGCGACGAAGACGTAGCGCATGCCGCCGATCAGCAGCACCCACGGGCCCAGTTGCATCGACACGTACACGCTGAGCACCAGGATCAGGAAGGCGTCGACCTCCATGTCGAAGCGTGCGCCCAGCGGGGTCGAGGTGCCGGTGCGACGGGCGACCTTGCCGTCGACGCCGTCGAGGATCAGCGCCACCGCCGTCAGACCGACGAACAGCGACACCGGCGGTGAGCTCTGGAACGAGTCGGCGACCAGGGCCGTGACCCCGCCGACGAGGGTGGCGCGGCCGAGGGTGACCCGGTTCGCAGCGCCGAAGGAGCGCAGCCGGGAGCGGTGCAGGGCCCGGGAGAGCACCGCCCAGGTGGCGATCGCGAACGCGAGGCCGCTGAGCCAGCCCGCCGGCCCCATCCCGATCGCCGTGCCGATCAGGGCCAGCAGCAGGATCTGCACGCCCGCCCCCAGGGCGGTCTCCTGCTGTACGAGCCTCGCGTCGTAAGTGTTGTTCAGGGCCACCGAACACCCTCCGGCCGTGTGACAGAGTCGATCAACGCCGCTACGTTGTGCGCGGCCTGTGCACCCCTCGGTACGCAAGCAGCTTCCCGATCGTTCAGGAGGACTTCGATGAAGCACACCGGAGGCGCGTTCTGGATCGACTCGCCCGGACAAGGTGCGATCCGGGACGTCGCCCTGCCGGCGCCCGGCGAGGGCGAGGTGCTGGTCCGCACGCTGTTCTCCGGCGTGAGCCGCGGTACCGAGACGCTCGTCTTCCGCGGTGGGGTGCCCGCCAGCCAGCACACGGCCATGCGCGCGCCCTTCCAGGAGGGCGACTTCCCCGGCCCGGTGAAGTACGGCTACCTCAACGTCGGCGTCGTGGAGGAGGGGCCCGCAGAGCTCACCGGCCGCACGGTGTTCTGCCTCTACCCGCACCAGACGCGCTACGTCGTCCCGGCCGCCGCCGTCACCCCCGTCCCCGACACCGTGCCCGCCGAACGGGCCGTGCTCGCCGGGACCGTGGAGACCGCCGTCAACGCCCTGTGGGATGCCGCGCCCCTGGTCGGAGACCGGATCGCCGTGGTCGGCGGTGGCATGGTCGGCTGCTCGGTGGCCGCGCTCCTGGCCCGGTTCCCCGGGGTCCGCGTCCAGTTGGTCGACGCCGACCCGTCGCGCGCGAAGATCGCCGAGGCGCTCGGCGTCGGCTTCGCCACCCCCGAGGACGCCGACGGCGACCGTGACCTGGTCGTGCACGCCAGCGCCACCGAAGCGGGCCTCGCCAGGTCCCTGGAGCTCCTCACCGCCGAGGGAACCGTGCTCGAACTCAGCTGGTACGGCGACCGGCAGGTGAGCCTCCCACTCGGTGAGGCCTTCCACTCCCGTCGGCTCGTCATCCGCAGCAGCCAGGTCGGCACCGTCTCCCCGGCCCGCCCGAACCGCACCTACGCCGACCGGCTCGCCGTCGCCCTCGACCTGCTCGCCGACCCCGCGCTCGACGCCCTGATCACCGGCGAGTCCCCCTTCGAGGACCTGCCGGACGTGCTGCCCCGGCTCGTCTCCGGCGAGGTTCCCGCACTGTGCCACCGCGTCCGTTACGACGAGAGCGATTGACGCATCGGCTGACGATTCGTTCCATCCGGTACGAGTTGGCGACGACAAGAGGGCCTGACCTCAGAAAAGACGTACGACAGGCTGAACAGGGGAAGGCGACGGGCCGTACTACTCGGCATCCCCGGCACCGAGAGCGGGGAGCAGACGCGCCGCACCTGGAGGGTCGTCCGTTGTTCAGCATCACCGTCCGCGATCACATCATGATCGCCCACAGCTTCCGTGGCGACGTCTTCGGACCCGCGCAGCGCCTGCACGGGGCCACGTTCCTCGTGGACGCCACGTTCCGGCGCGAACAGCTGGACGAGGACAACATCGTCGTCGACATCGGGCTGGCCACCCAGGAACTCGGCGCGGTCGTCAGCGAGCTGAACTACCGCAACCTCGACAACGAGCCCGACTTCGCCGGAGTCAACACCTCCACGGAGTTCCTCGCCAAGGTCATCGCCGACCGGCTCGCCGAACGCATCCACAAGGGTGCGCTGGGCGAGGGCGCCAAGGGCATCGCGGGCCTGACCGTCACCCTGCACGAGTCGCACATCGCCTGGGCGAGTTACGAGCGTGCGCTGTGACCGACACGACCGTCGAACGGCCCGAGCACATGGGCCCGGCACCGGCACGGCTGAATTATGTTCCCGTGCAGCACGCCTCCCTGAAGAACGCCGAGATCATCCCCATGTCCCTGCGCACCGTGCACTTCGTACTGCCGGGCGGCATCGACGACCCGACGGCCCCCAGCGGCGGCAATGCCTACGACCGGCGCGTGTGCCTGGACCTGCCCGGCTTCGGCTGGCAGGTGACCAAGCACGCCGTGGCCGGTGACTGGCCCCGGCCGGGAGCCGACGCCCGTACGGAACTGGCCCGCGCCCTGGCCGCGCTGCCCGACGGATCCGTCGTGCTTCTCGACGGGCTGGTGGCCTGCGGCGTGCCGGAGATCGTGGTGCCCGAGGCGGAACGCCTGCGCATGGCGGTCCTCGTCCACCTCCCGCTCGGCGACGAGACGGGCCTGGACGCGGCGGTCGCCGCCGAACTGGACGCCAAGGAGCGGGCGGTGCTGCGGGCGGTGCCGGCGGTGATCGCCACCAGCGACTGGGCGGTCCGCCGCCTGGTCGCCCACCACGGCCTCCCGCCGGAGCGGGTGCACGTCGCCGCTCCCGGCGCCGACATCGCGCCGCTCGCGCCCGGCACCGACGGAGTGTCACGTCTGCTGTGCGTGGCCGCCGTGACCCCGCGCAAGGGCCAGCACCGGCTGGTGGAGGCGCTGGCCGCGGTGAGCGACCTGCCGTGGAGCTGCGTGTGCGTCGGCTCCCTGACCCAGGACCCGGAGTACGTCGACCATCTGCGGACCCTCATCGGGAAGCACGGCCTTCAGGACCGGCTGGAGCTGGCCGGTCCCAAGTCCGGCCCCGCGCTCGACGCGAGTTACGCCACCGCCGACCTGATGGTCCTCACCTCCTACGCCGAGACGTACGGCATGGCGGTGACCGAGGCGCTGGCCCGGGGCATCCCGGTGCTGGCCACAGACGTGGGCGGGCTGCCGGAGGCGGTCGGCCGCGCCCCCGACGGCGGGGTGCCGGGCATCCTCGTGCCGCCGGAGAACCCCGCCGCCATCGCCGCCGAACTGCGCGGCTGGTTCGGCGAGGCGGACGTACGACGCCGTCTGAAGGCCGCCGCCCGCAGCCGTCGCGCCGCCCTCGACGGCTGGGCGACGACCGCACAGAGCCTGGCGGCGGTACTGCGCCGGCTCCCGACCGAACCCCGGAGGGCCGCATGACGAACCCGGCGACGACGACCCAGCAGAGCGGGGCGATCCCGGCACAGCCCGGGCCGAGGGAGGTCACGGGCGTGACGGACGGCGTACTTCCTGACGGGAAGCCCGGTTCGGCGCAGACCACGGCAACGGGCGTCGCGGGCGCGGTTCCCGGCGGGACCGCGGGAATCGCGGGCCTGGGCTCCAGCGTGGAGTTCGTCCCGGGGTACGCGCCGGACGCCGTCATCCCCGGCGCCGGACCCAGTGGCAGGCCCGGCTCGCGGCCCACCGTCAAACTGCGTGAGGCCAACCCCGACGACCCGCCCCGGTACGCGCCCGAGTGGCTGGAGTTGCGGGAGCCGGCCGATGCCGCCGCACGGGCGCACGACCTGCTCGACCCGCTGCGGATACGGCTCGCCAACCTGCCGGGCAGGTCGGGCGTCGTCATTCACGACCTGGGCTGCGGCACCGGCTCGATGGGCCGCTGGCTCGCGCCCCGCCTGGACGGCGCCCAGCACTGGATCCTGCACGACCGGGACCCCTACCTGCTGCACTTCGCCGCCGTCTCCTCCCCGCGCTCGGCCGCCGACGGCTCCCGGGTCACCGTGGAGACGCGCCGGGGCGACGTCGCCCGCCTCACTCCGGACGCCCTGCAGGGCGCGTCACTGGTGACGGCGTCCGCGCTGCTGGACGTCCTCACGCGTGCGGAGATCGACACGCTCGTCGCGGCATGTGCCGGAGCCGGCTGCCCCGCCCTGCTGACACTGTCCGTCGCCGGGCGCGTGGAACTGACCCCGTCCCACCCGCTGGACGCGGAGATCGCCCGGGCGTTCAACGACCACCAGCGTCGCGACGACCTGCTCGGACCCGACGCGGCCACCGCTGCGGCGGAGGCGTTCTCCGAGCACGGCGCGACCGTTCGGCTGCACCCGAGCGCCTGGCGGCTCGGCCCCGACGAGGCCGCGCTCACCGAGCAGTGGCTGCGTGGCTGGGTCGGCGCCGCCGTCGAGGAGCGCCCCGAACTGCGGGCCGAGGCCGACGTCTACCTGAGCAACAGGCTGGCCGCCTGCGCGGCGGGCGAGCTGCGCGTCACCGTCCACCACGTCGACCTCCTGGCCCTGTCCCGCCCGGTGGGCGGAGCGTCATGAGCCCGCAGGCGACGGGCACGCGCCCGCGCACCACCCTCACCGGGCAGCCCGGATCGCCCACGACCGCCGGCGGCACCCGTGTGCCCGCGCCCTCAGGCCCGGTGGACACGGGCCGGGCGGACGCGGTCGTGCCGCGCCCGGTGGTGGTCGACGGGGGCGAGCCCGCCGCCTCGGCGGCCGGCCCCACCCGGACGGCCGAATCCCCGACCACCCGTCACAGCCCGGACGTCACCAGCTCGGACGTCACCGGCCCGGACGGCACGGGACTCGACGGCGCCGGCCCGGAGGGCTCCCGTGAGCAGGACGGCACCGGTACGTCGGCGCCCGGTGCGGTCCGCGCGGCCCTGGCCCGCCTCGGCTCCCCGAAGGCCCGTACGCA
Source organism: Streptomyces sp. NPDC056373 (assembly GCF_042262425.1). Taxonomy (NCBI): domain Bacteria; kingdom Bacillati; phylum Actinomycetota; class Actinomycetes; order Kitasatosporales; family Streptomycetaceae; genus Streptomyces; species Streptomyces sp. NPDC056373. Next base: position 139,250 of record NZ_JBHJPX010000016.1, on the reverse strand, counting down.
TCTGGGCACCATCGCCGGGATCGCCATCCTGGGTGTGCTGTTCTGGCGCCTCGGTACCGGTGTCTTCCTGGACGGACTGCGGCGGATCGACGGCATGTCGCTGCTGCTCGCACTCGGCATCGGGCTCGTCACCACCGTGTGCAGCGCCTGGCGGTGGGCGATCGTGGCCCGGCGACTCAGGATCCGGCTGCCGTTCGGGCCGGCCGTCGCCGACTACTACCGCGCGCTGTTCCTGAACGCGGCCCTGCCCGGCGGCATCCTCGGCGACGTGCACCGGGCCGTGCGGCACGGGCGGAGCGAGGGGGACCTGCGGCGGGGCGTGAAGGCCGTCGTCCTCGAACGGACCGCCGGACAGCTCGCGTTGTTCGCCGCCGGGGCCGTCGTCCTGCTGACCATGCCCTCCCCGGTACTGGCCCAGGCCCGGCACATCGCCCAGCTCGCGGTCCTGACCGCACTCGGCGCACTCGCCGTCGTCCTCGCCCTGCGCATGAACCGCGCGGCACCCTCGCCCCGGGGCCGCAGGCTGCGCGCGTTCCTCGCCGAGGCCCGCGAGGGGTTGCTGTCGCGAAAGAACGGGCCCGGAGTGGTTGTCTCCTCCGTGGTCGTGCTGGCAGGTTACGTCGCGATGTTCGTACTCGCCGCACGGGTCGCCGGGACTGCCGCCTCCGTGGCCGTCCTGCTGCCCCTCGCCGTCCTCGCCCTGCTGGCGATGGGTCTGCCGCTGAACGTCGGCGGCTGGGGGCCCAGGGAGGGCGTCACCGCCTGGGCGTTCGGCGCCGCGGGCCTGGGCGCGGGCCGGGGGCTCGCCGTCGCGGTCGTCTACGGGGTGCTCAGCTTCGTTGCGAGCCTGCCCGGCCTGATCGTGCTCGTCGCCCGCTGGTACGCGGGCCTGCGGGCCGGGGACCGGGCGGCTCCCGGGGCCCCGGCGCCGCGGGGTGACTACGCGTCGGAGGTCAGCATCGAGAAATACGCCCCGAAGGAATCCGCGAGGCTCGCCAGGAGTTCCTTCCCCTTTTCCGCCGACCCCAGCGAAGGACGGCCGATGACACCGGAATCGGTATAGCCGGACATGCCGAGGGTCAGCAGATGACGCCGGTCGTCAGCGACGAAATCGGAAGTCTCATAACCGGGACGGAGCATTTCGGGATGAGCGTGCAGAAGGACGGAGGTCTCGATTTCCCCCGCGTGCATGTCGGTGAGCAGCGAGGTGACCACACCCGCCCGCTCGCGCGCCGCCTCCCAGTCCTCCGCGGCCGGGAAGAGCGCCATCCGCTCGCCGCGGGCGGAGGACTCCTGAACCACGTTGCCCAGCACGTAGTTGCCGCCGTGCCCGTTGACCACCACCAGGGCGTCGACCCCGGACCGGCGCAGCGAAGCCGCAATGTCCCGTACCACCGCATGAAGGGTCACCGAGGAGATGCTGACGGTCCCCGGCCAGGCCGCGTGCTCGTGCGAGCACGAGATCGTCACCGGAGGAAGGAGGTGCACCGGATACGCGCCGGCTATCTCCCGCGCGACGGCACAGGCGACGAGCGTGTCGGTCGCCAACGGAAGATACGCGCCGTGCTGTTCGAAGCTCCCCACGGGAAGCACAGCGACCTGCCGTGAGACGCCGGCAGTTCGCGTCCGTACGTCTTCCGTGGTGTCCGCCGGCACCAGATCACTCATATCGTCACGGCCTTTCGTCTCTGCTTAGGAACTCGAGAATCATGACAGACAACATTGGCGTACTCGGCAAGAAGGCACCGCAGCGGACCGGCGTGGAACGCGTCGTGAATGCCCCCTTGCCCACCGTGTACGGGAAATTCCAGGCGATCGGCTACATGGACCACGACCGCGGTGACGAACAGGTCGCGCTGGTCTACGGCGAGATCGGCGCGGACGACGTCCTCATCCGGCTGCACTCGGAGTGCCTGACCGGCGACGCCTTCGGCTCCCAGCACTGCGAGTGCGGTGACCAGCTCGACGCCGCCCTGCGCGCGGTCGTCGCCGAGGGCGCCGGTGTCGTGGTCTACCTCAGAGGGCATGAAGGCCGGGGCATTGGCCTGCTCGCCAAGCTGCGTGCGATGGCCCTGCAGGCGGAGGGCCTGGACACGGTCGAGGCCAACCTCGCCCTCGGCCTGCCCGTGGACGCCCGCGACTACGGTGTCGCCGCCCGGATCCTGGAGGACCTCGGCGTGCGGTCGGTGCGGCTGATGTCCAACAACCCGCGCAAGCGCGAGGCGCTGGTGGACCACGGCATCACCGTCGCCGAGACGGTGCCGCTGCTGATCCCGCCGTGCGAGAACAACATCACCTATCTGCGCACCAAGCGGGAGCGCCTGGACCACCACCTGCCCCACCTGGACGCGGTGGTCAGCTCCTCCTGACCGGCAACGCAGGTCCGGGTCTCCCGACGTGAGCTGGGCGAATCCGACGCGACCCTGAGGCGGGCCGCGTACGCTTCGTGGACGTCCGCCCCTTGAGCGTCGGCCCTTCAGCGGCCGACGCCTCACGCCGGAGGCCCACCTGGTATGACCGAGCTCCATCTGTGGCTGCGCCACGAGGCCCGCACGACCGAGCGACGCACTCCGATCGTGCCCGACGACGCCCGGCGGCTCGTCGGGCACGGAGTGGAACTGACCGTCGAGGAGTCCCCGCAGCGGGTCTTCCCGATCGAGGAGTACGAGGCGGCCGGCTGCCGTGTCGCGCCCGCGGGCTCCTGGGTGACGGCGCCCCGGGACGCCGTCGTGCTCGGCTTGAAGGAACTGCCCGACGCACCGGCGGGACTGACGCACCGGCACATCTTCTTCGGCCACGCCTACAAGGGCCAGCCGGGAGCGGCGGACCTGCTGGGCCGGTTCGCCGCCGGAGGCGGGGCGCTGTTCGACCTGGAGTACCTGGTGGACGGCACCGGACGGCGTCTCGCCGCCTTCGGGTTCTGGGCCGGTTATCTGGGCGCCGCCCTCGCCGTGCTCCGGCACCGGGGCCGGCTGCGGGCACCGCTGACCCCCACCACCAAGGAACAGCTGGACGAGACGCTGAAGCCGGAGGCCGCCGACGCCGGGTTCGCAGGTCTTGTCATCGGCGCCCTGGGCCGCAGCGGCCGCGGCGCCCGCACGGCCTTCGCCACCGCCGGTGCCGACCCGGCCTGCTGGGACCTCGCCGAGACCCGCGACCTCGACCGTGCCGCCCTGCTGCGGCACGACGTGATGGTCAACGCGGTGCTCGCCACCACCCCCGTCCCGCCCTTCCTGCGCGCGCAGGACCTCGACGCCCCCGACCGCCGCCTGCGCACCGTGTGCGACGTGACCTGCGACGTCGGTTCCCCGCTCAACGTCCTTCCGGTGTACGACGAGACCACCTCCTGGGACGAGCCGGTCCGCCGGCTGCGCGACGAGCCCCCGCTCGACCTGATCGCCATCGACAACCTGCCCTCCCTGCTGCCGCTGGAGTCCAGTACCGACTTCTCGGCCGCCCTGCTGCCCCACCTGCTCGACTTCGGCGTCTCCGGTGCCTGGGGACGCTGCCTGGAAAGGTTCCGTGAGGCGTTTCGCGCGCACGGCCTCGACAAGGGAGAGTTCCTTGACCACTGAACCGGCACCGGCGAGCGGCACCGTCCACTGGATCGGCGCCGGCCTGTCCACGGGCAGCGGTCTCGCAACGCTGTGCGACACCGCCGATCGGGTACGGCTCTGGCACCGCACCGAGAGCCGCGCCGCCGACGCCCTTCGCGGCCTCGGTCTCGCCGACCGGGCCGAGCCCCGTGCGTACACGCTGTCCGCGCTCGCCGGCGAACTCGCCCCGGGCGATGTCGTCGTGTCGATGCTGCCCGCGCCGGAACACGCCCCGCTCCTCACCGAATGCGTACGCCAGGGGGCGCACTTCGCGTGCTCCAGCTATGTGTCGGAGGCGGTGCTGGAACAGGTGCCCGCCGCCTTGAAGGCCGGGCTCGTCGTCCTCACCGAGGCAGGGCTCGACCCGGGCATCGACCACCTGTTCGCCCACGCCCTGGTCGCCCGGGCCCGGGAGGCGATCGGTGACGAGACGCCCGCCTCGTACACCTTCACGTCCTACTGCGGCGGGGTCCCCGCCGTCCCGAACGACTTCACGTACCGCTTCAGCTGGGCCCCCGCGGGTGTCCTGAACGCCCTGCGCTCCCCGGCCCGTTACCTCGAGGGCGGTGCGCAGACGGTCTCCGAGCGGCCCTGGGAGGCGACCCGGCGGCATGTCGTCGACGGGGAGACCTTCGAGGTCTACCCCAACCGGGACAGCGTCCCGTTCGTCGCGCAGTACGGGCTGCCGGACGTCTGGACACCGGCCACGTTCGTCCGTGGCACCCTGCGTCTGGAGGGCTGGCTGCGTGCCTGGGACGGTGTCTTCGAGGAGCTGAAGGCCGGCGACGACACCCGGATCGCCGCCCTGGCCCGGGAGCTGGCCGCCACGTACCCCACCACGGACGACGACCGTGACCGGGTGGTCCTGGCCGTGTCACTGGAGGTGCGCGCCGAGTCGGGGCGCACGTGGAAGGGCGGCTACCTCCTCGACCTGGTCGGCGATGCCGAGGAGAGCGCGATGGCCCGCTGCGTCTCACGGACTCTCGCCCTCGGCGTCCGCCACGTCCTGGACGGCTCCCTGCCGCCCGGCCTGAACCGCGCAGCGGAGACGGCCGCCCGGTCCGAGGAGTGGCTGCGTGAACTCGCGCACGAAGGCGTGCAGTTCAACCTGCGGGTGGACCATTAGCGGAATCGTTCAGTCCGTCAGGGCCTCGTGGATGAGCCGCTTGAGGTCCTTGAACACCGTGTGGGAGGTCCTGGGCCGTACCTGCGTCATGAACTGCACCGTCAGATCACGGCCCGGATCGACCCAGAACGTCGTCGTGGCCACGCCGCTCCAGCCGAAGGCGCCGCGCCCTGACGGGACCAGGGTGCGGGACGGGTCGATCACCACGGAGCAGTTGAGGCCGAAGCCGAGCCCGTCGTTGCCGGGTTCGTCGTGGGCGGGGCGGCTGCCGAAGGCCCGCAGGTCGGCGCCGCCGGGCAGGTGGTTGCGGGTCATCTGCTCCACGGTCCGCGCATCGAGCAGCCGCACGCCGTCGAGTTCGCCCCGGCGGCGCAGCAGTTCCATGAAACGGTGGTAGTCGTGGGCCGAGCACACCATGCCGCCGCTGCCCGACAGGAACCGCGGCCGGCCGCGCAGCGGCAGCCCCGCGATCGGCTCGATGCCGCCGCCCTCCGTCTCCCCGTACATCTCGGAGAGCCGGGGCGCCTGTGCGTCCGTGACGTGGAAGCCCGCGTCCGTCATGCCGAGCGGCCCGAAGATCCGCTCCGCGCAGAACACGTCGAGCGGTTGCCCGGACACGACCTCGATGATCCGGCCCAGGACGTTGCTGGCCACCGAATAGTTCCACTCGGTGCCCGGCTCGAACTGCAGCGGCAGACTCGCGTACACCTCGATGGTCTCGGCCAGGTCCGCGCCCGGCGGTACCGACGACTCCAGGCCTGCCTCGCGGTACAGGGCGTCCACGGGGTGGGTGTGGTAGAAGCCGAAGGTCAGACCCGAGGTGTGGGTCATCAGATGCCGCACGCGTATCGGGCCGTCGGCCGGGCGGGTCTCGACGTCCGGCCCTTCGCCGCCGACGTAGACCCGCGGCTCGGCGAAGGCGGGCAGGTGGGCGGAGACCGGGTCGTCCAGCGACAGCCGCCCCTCCTCCACGAGCAGCAGCGCGGCGACCGCGGTGACCGGCTTCGTCATGGAGTACACCCGCCACAGCGTGTCCGGCTCGACCGGCAGCCCGGCCGCGATGTCGCGCCGGCCGTGTGTCGTGAGGTGGGCGACGCGTCCGGCCCGGGCGACGGACACGAGGAAGCCCGGCAGACGCCCCTCGTCGACCAGCCGGGCGAAGTTCCGGTCCAGGCGGCCCAGCACCTGCGGATCCAGCCCCGCCTCACCCGGATCGACCTCTTGTCGCAGCTGTGCCATGGCTCGTCTCCCGTCGCGCTGGTCGAGATGAGATCCGGCATACCCCGCCCGGACCGCCTCAGACACCCATCGCGGTGCGGGAACGGTTCATGATCGCGCCGGAACGGCTGAGCGAGGACCCCGAGGGTCAGGACGGCACGGCCGGGCAGCTGGTGCCCCGCGGTGGGACGGCCAGGCCGGTGAGGTAGCCGTTCACCGCGTTCTCCATGCACGGCCCGCTGGTGACACTGCCGTGCCCGTGACCCTCGTAGGTGAGCAGCACACCGCTGCGGCCGAGCTGCCGGGTCACCGAGACGGCCCACGGGTAGCCGGTGGCAGGGTCGTGCAGCGCGTTGGACACCAGGATCGGCGGGGCACCGTTCACCTCCAGACGGTGCTGCGGGTTGGGGGTCGGTGCGCCCAGACACGCCGCCGTCATGTGGAGGGGCAGCAGGTGGGGCAGGTCGGGCGCGGTCGTGTTCATCATCGCGACGAGCGAGGCGTACTCCCGGTGGTCGCGTACCGGCAGGTGCCAGTCCGAGCAGAAGACCGGGGTGGCCGGAGGCAGTGGCGCCGTCGAGGTGGGCGACGCGGGCAGCGGCTCGCTCGCGTCCATCGCCGCGATCGCCGTGGCCAGGCCCGCGTGGTCGGCCTGGTAGAATTTCCGGAACGCGATCCTGTTGACCAGGTCCGAGGACGACAGCGAGGTGCCGGGCCGCGCCGGGTCCGCCAGCTCCCCGCGCCCGGCCCGGGCCAGCAGGCCCCGCCAGACGGCACGGACGTCGCGGCCGTGCAGCGCGCAGTCCGCGGCACCGTCGCACCACTTCACGAACTCCCGGAAGGAGTCCTGTGCCGTGGCCGCCTCGGACCGCAGGAAGGCGCGGGTGGTCGGGACGCTGTGGTCCATGACGCTCTCCAGCACCATCGCGCGCACGCGGCGCGGGTAGGTCTCGGCGTACTGCGCCCCGAGCATCGTGCCGTACGAGCTGCCGTGGAAGGTCAGTTTCCGCTCGCCGAGGGCGGCCCGCAGGGCGTCCAGGTCCCGCACCGTCTGGGCGGTGTCGAGGTGGTCGAACACCGGGCCGGTACGGGACCGGCAGTCGGCGCGGAGCCGCCTGTTGTAGGCGGTGGTGGCGTCGAAGTCGGCCTGGTCCTTCATCGCGGGCGAGGGCCGCTCGGCGAGCAGGGCGCCGGAGCAGGTCACGGGGTTGCTGCCCCCGACGCCGCGCGGGTCGAAGCTGACGAGGTCGAACCTGCGGCGGACCTCGGGACTGAACCGGCCGGCACCACGCACCACTCTCTCCACACCCGAGTCGCCCGGCCCGCCGGGGCCGAACACCAGGGAGCCGACGCGGGCTCCGGGACCGGTGGCCTTGCGGCGGGCGACGGCGAGGTCGAACCGCGGCCCGTCCGGGTCGGTCCAGTCGACCGGCACCGAAAGTGTCGCGCACTCGGCTCCCGGCGCCGCCGGGTCGTCACACGGCGCCCACCGCAGAGCCCCGGCCGCGGCGGACGGTGACGCGTGGCCGACAGGTGCGGCGACGAGGCCGGCCAGGACGGCCACGGCGGCGCCCACGGCCGTGGCTGTGCCCCGGACGTCGACGCGCCGCGACAATGATCTGCCCCTGAACGGCATGGAGCCTCCTGGCGAGAAAAGGCGGATGTGTCAGGCATGCGGATCCGGCCGGGAACCTGACATCACGTTAGGTGTGGGGCCACCTCAGTGGTGCTGCCGTCAGGGTCTTTTCCGGGTCGGGTCGGGGACCGCTCAGGGCCGCTCAGGAAGTCAGGGCTGAGGGCGGCCGGGCGTAAAAGAGCGGTCGGCCCACCGGACGGCCGCCCCGCGCGGGGCTCGGGCCTACCGGAAGCCGAGGCGCGGATCGGTGCCGGCCGCCGGCGTTGCCCCCGGTGACGAGGAAGATCTTGCCCTGGGCGGACGGCAGCCGGTGAACGTCCCACGGCCGGTTCCGGTTGCGGAAGACACGGTGACAGGCTCCTTGCTCTTGGGGAGGCCTGCTCAGGAGGAGCACCAACCCGCCCAAGGTCGCAACCTCCGCCGACGTACCGCCGACAGGAAGACGGGCACCGCCGGCAGAAACACGGACACCGCCGACAGACTGCCGACACCCTCCGGAGAAGCACCGAGAGCGATCGGTGAAGGCCCGGGGGAGGCTCCTCAGGGGCGCGGGGAACTGCGCGAACGCCCCCCACGCACCCGCACCCGAGGACCACCCCCGACCTGGCCTCCTCGCAAGCCGTCTGCGGACAACGGGGGCGTCAGGCCGTCACCTTCTCCGGCTGCGCGGCCCCCAGCCCGCCCCGTTCCCCCAGCGACTCCGTGGGAATCCGGTGGGTCTCCCGCGCCGACAGCGCGGCAAGCACCGGCGGCACGCACAACGCCGCCGTGAACAGCGCCACCCCCGACCAGTCGTCGCCCCCGGGCCCGGCGATCCGCGCCGCGAACGTCACCGCGAACCCGGCCGCCGCGAAACCGATCTGCGTGCCGATGGCCACGCCGGACAGCCGGACCCGGGTCGTGAACATCTCGCCGTAGAAGGCGGGCCACACCCCGTTCGCGGCGCTGTAGACCACGCCGAAGCAGACGATGCCCGTCAGGAAGGTCAGCGGGTAGGAGCCCGTGGAGACCGCCCACAGGTACAGGAACATCGTCACCGCGCTGCCGGCCGCGCCGATCAGGAACACCGGGCGGCGCCCGATCCGGTCGGACAGCGTCGCCCACAGCGGGATCGCGGCGAGCGCGACGACGTTCGCCAGGGCGCCCACCCACAGCATGGCCGTACGCGACATGCCGACCGCGTCGCTCGTGGCGTACGCCAGTGCCCACACCGTGAAGATCGTGCTGACCGAGGCGATCAGCGCGCCCGCGATCACGCGCAGCACATCCGCCCAGTGCTCGCGGAGCAGGATCACGAGGGGCAGCTTGACCACCCCCTCCTCGGCCTGCTGGGCGAAGGCCGGTGTCTCGTCCAGCTTGCGGCGGATGACCCAGCCGACGACGGCGACCGCGACGCTCAGCCAGAAGGGCAGCCGCCAGCCCCACGACAGCAGCTGGTCCTCGGGCAGCGCGGCGACCGGGATGAAGACCAGGGTGGCCAGCAACTGGCCGCCCTGCGTGCCGCTGAGGGTGAAGCTGGTGAAGAAGCCGCGCCGGCCCGGTGGCGCGTGCTCCAGCGTCATGGAGTTGGCGCTGGCCTGCTCGCCCGCCGCCGATATGCCCTGGAGCACCCGGCACAGCACCAGCAGGACCGGGGCGAGGCCGCCGACCTGGTCACGGGTCGGCAGACAGCCGATGAGGAACGTCGACAGACCCATCAGCATCAGCGTGAAGACCATGATCTTCTTACGGCCGAGCTTGTCCCCGAAGTGCCCGAGCACCAGCGCGCCGACCGGGCGGGCCGCGTACGCGACACCGAACGTGGCGAGCGACAGCAGGGTCGCCGTGGCCGGGTCGGACTCGTCGAAGAACACTTTGGGGAAGATCAGCGCGGCGGCGCTGCCGTAGATGAAGAAGTCGTAGTACTCCAGGGCGCTGCCGATCCAGGCGGCGGTCGCGGCTTTCCCGGGCTGACCGGGCGGGGCGGCGGGCCCTGAGGGCATGGCGGGGACGGACACGGCGGCTCCTTCGGGGGCTCCGCGCGGAGGCGGGGCGGGGCGACGGACGAACAGAGGGGCGTGCCGGATCGCGGCTAATTAACCCACTGGGTAGTTAGTAGGGGATGGCCAGTGATGCTGCGCCCGTGTGTTGCCGGTGTCAAGGGGTCGTGTCCCGGGTTCAGCGGGCCGTGCGCTCCGCCGTCAGATACGCGATCACCATGTCGCCGAGCATCGCGCGGTAGTGCGCGCGCTGCGCACCGTCGAGCAGGTCGCGGCCGAACAGGGCGCCGAAGGTGTGCCGGTTGGCCACCCGGAAGAAGCAGAAGGAGGAGATCATCGCGTGCAGGTCGACGGCGTCGACGTCGGCCGTGAACAGGCCCGACTCCTGCCCCGAGGCCAGGATCCGGCGGATCACGTCCAGGGCGGGGGAGCCGATCGCCCCGAGCATCTCGGAGCCGGCGATGTGCTGCGCCTCGTGGATGTTCTCGATGCTGACCAGGCGGATGAAGTCGGGGTGCTGCTCGTGGTGGTCGAAGGTCAGCTCGGCCAGGCGCCGGATGGCCGCGACCGGATCCAGATGGTCGACGTCGAGCTGCTGCTCGGCCTCCCGGATCACGCCGTACGCGTGCTCCAGCACAGCCGTGAAGAGCTGCTCCTTGCCGCCGAAGTAGTAGTAGATCATCCGCTTCGTGGTGCGGGTGCGGGCGGCGATCTCGTCGACCCGGGCGCCGTCGTAGCCGGCCCGGGCGAACTCCTCGGTGGCGACGTCGAGAATCTCGGCCCGCGTGCGGGCGGCGTCACGGATGCGCTCGCCGGATCGTGCCGGTTCTTCGACGCTGGTCATCAGGTTCCTTCGGGCGGAGGGTCCGGTGCCGGTGATTCTAGAAGCAGGGGCCCGCCCGCCCGTGGGGTCTTCCCGAGCCCGCGCTCGACTGATATAGCTAACGTACTAGTTCGTACATTAGCGAGCCGCTCGGGAGGCGCGCGTGCCCAAGGAGTCGTATCTCGTCGGACTGATCGGGTCCGGCATCGGCCCGTCCCTCAGTCCGGCGCTGCACGAGCGGGAGGCCGGCCGGCAGGGCCTGCGCCTGATGTACCGGCTGATCGACATCGACACCCTCGGCGTTCCGCCCGAGGCGGTGGGCGATCTGCTGCGGGCCGCCCGTGACCTGGGCTTCGACGGGCTCAACATCACGCATCCCTGCAAACAGCTCGTCATCGAACACCTGGACTCGCTCGCCCCGCAGGCCGAGGGGCTGGGCGCGGTCAACACCGTCGTCTTCGAGGACGGCCGCGCGGTCGGCCACAACACGGACGTCACCGGCTTCGCCGCCTCGTTCGCGCGCGGGCTGCCCGACGCGCCGCTGGAGAGGGTCGTGCAGCTGGGCGCCGGTGGGGCGGGGGCGGCCGTCGCGCACGCCATGCTCACCCTCGGCGCCGGGCGGGTCACCGTCCTCGACGCCCTGCCCGAGCGGGCCGCGGCCCTGGCCGGCTCCCTGAACCGGACCTTCGGAGAGGGCCGGGCGGCCGCCGCCTCCCCGGACCGGCAGGCGGAACTCCTCGCCCGGGCCGACGGCATCGTCCACGCCACCCCCACCGGCATGGCCGCCCACCCCGGCCTGCCCCTGCCCGCCGGGCTGCTGCACTCCGGACTGTGGGTGGCCGAGGTGGTCTACCGCCCGCTGGAGACCGAGCTGTTGCGCACGGCCCGCGCCCTGGGCTGCGCCACCCTCGACGGCGGCGGCATGGCCGCGTTCCAGGCCGCCGACGCGTTCCGCCTGTTCACCGGCCGGGAACCCGGCGCCGCGCGGATGCTGGCCGACCTGACCGAACTGGCGCCGGGGCAGATCACTCCGTCATGGGCAGGCACTCGGCGAGCAGGCTGACGACGTCACGCCAAGCCCGCTGCGCGTGCCGTGGGTGGTAGCCGACGCCGGGGACCACCGTGTGGTCGACCGGTGGGTGGTGGAAGGCGTGCAAGGCGCCGCCGTAGACCACCAGGCGCCAGTCGACGCCCGCGGCCTGCATCTCGGCGGTGAACGCTTCCCGTTGCGCGGGCGGCATGATCGGGTCCTCCGACCCGACCCCGGCCCACACCGGGCAGCGGATGCGCGCCGCTTCGCCCGGCCGGCCCGTGGTGGTTGCGTTGACTGTCCCGATCGCGCGCAGGTCGACGCCGTCGCGACCGAGTTCCAGCGCGATTGCGCCTCCGGTGCCATAGCCGACGGCGGCGATCCGGTCGGGGTCGGTCCGCGGCTCGGCGCGGAGCACGCCGAGCGCCGCGTGGCCGATGCCCCGTAGCCGGTCGGGGTCGGCGAGCAGTGGCATGCAACGGGCCCGCATCTCCTCGGGGTCGCCCAAGTAGCGCCCTCCGTGGAGGTCGAAGGCCAGTGCCACGTATCCCAGTCGGGCGAGCGCATCGGCTCGGCGGCGCTCGACGTCGCTGAGCCCCACCCCCTCGGGCCCGACCAGGACCGCGGGCCGGCGGCCGGCGCCGGCCGGGAGCGCGAGGTGCCCGATCATCGTCAGCCCGTCGGCCGCGTACTCGACCGTGCGTGTGGTGACTGTCGTCATGAGCCCCGACTGTAGTGATCGCCGAGCCAGGTGCGGCCGGTGTTCTGCCGCTGGCAGAAGACAGGTCTCGGGCGTTCTTCCGGAAGCACCCCGTCGGCAGTTCGGCTGAGCCGTAGGTCCCGGTTCGCGGCGCGTACGGCGGCGAGGCCCTCGGCGAGTTCGGAGCACGGGCGCTCACTGGCGGCTGACGGTCCGGGTGATGCCGGTGACGACGGTGGTGGCGAGGATCCAGCCCGTGAGCACGAGGGCGTAGGAGAGCCACTGGTAGCCGTCGGTGGGGGCGAACGCGGCCTCCTGGCCGAAGGAGATCACCGGCAGCAGCAGGTCGAGGGTGTAGAAGACCGGGTTGAACTGGGGTGCCTCGTCCGGCTTCAGCGGCGCGGGATGGTGCAGCGCGTAGACGAGCGAGCCGGCCATCAGCAGCGACACCAGCCAGCCCGCTGCCCGCAGGGGGCGGAAGCCGTAGCCGACGGTGGCGTCCTGCACATGGCCCCACAGCCGGCCGTACCAGGGCAGGGTGTCACGTCTGCGGCGCTGCTTGGCGAGCTGGACGAGCCGGGCGGCGGGATCGTCGCCGATCCTGCGGTAGGCGGCGGTCAACTGCTCGTAGGCGTGCGGGACGTAGCCCTCGCCGTCCCGTTCCAGCATCGCCAGCCGCCGCTCGGCGGGCTCGTGCGGGGTGAGGGAGGTGTAGACGAGACTGTTGAGCAGGACCTCGTCGGGCACCACCTCCGGCTCCAGGAACAGCACGTCCAGCTGGGCGCGGCGCAGGTTGAGGATGCCCTCCATGCGAGGCCCCTTGCGCAGCCAGAGTTCGCCGATGGTGCAGCTGCTGGCCCGCAGCGCCGCGTCACCCGGATTGGCCAGGGTCGCGTGCGACAGGTCGAGACGGCCCGCTATGTGCGCGCCGCGCAGGCCGATCCAGCCGAGCACGTCCGCCTCGCGCAGCCTGGTGTCGCCCTCCACCGTGAGGGTCTCCGCGTCCAGGGCCACCTCGCCCGCGCCGACCCGCAAACGCGCCTCGTTGAGGTCGATCGTGCCGTCGACCGACGCGCCGGACAGCCGTACCTCGCCGCATGTGCGCAACCCCGGCGCCGACAGGCCCTCCCCGATGGTCACATGGTTGAGCTGGAGTGCCGGCTGACCGGCGGGCGGTTCGCCGATGTCGGCCCCGTCCATGAACAGCGCGCCGGAGATCTGCGCCCCGCCGAGCCGTACGGGCCCGCCGAACCGGCAGTCCGACAGACGCAGCACGCCGTCCACGCGCAGGGTCTCGGCACTCAGGGCGGGCAGGACGGAACCGCGCAGGTTCAGCTGCCGCAGTCGCGCCGCGTACAGCACGGGCGGGTCCTCGAAGAAGCAGTCGCTGAGGCGCACGGGGTGGTCGACATCGGCGTACTGGAGGAGCAGTTCCCCGGTGATCCGCGCGCCGGCCAGCCTGAGGGCGGCGGTCTCCCCGTCCTCCTGCGGGGCGCTCAGCAGCAGTGCCCGCACCACGGCGGCCCGTACGGTCCGTTCGGGGCCCCATTGCGCGCCCCGTGCCGGGTCCTGGTCCGCCGCGTCCCGGAAGTCCACGTCCTGGCCGCGCGGAAAGGCGCGCCACACCCGCTCCTCGGCGGGCGTCATGTCGTCGATCTCCATCAGCGGGGACTCTGACGTGCCCGGCCGGAGGTGTCAACTCACCTCCGGCCGGGGCGCGTTACGCCCGGGTGTTCCACTCCGCGATCACAGGCCGGCCGTGCTCGGCCGACAGTCGGCAGACCGTCCCGGTCTCCAGCCGGAACAGCCGTCCCTCCGCCGGGGACAGACCCAGCCTGCGGGCGGTCAGCACACGGAGGAAATGGCCGTGCGCCACCAGCATCACGTCCCCCTCGGGCAGTGACTTCTCCGCCCGGGACAGCACCCGGTCGGCCCGTTCGCCGACCTCCTCGGGCGACTCGCCCGGCTCGCCGTCGGGGCCGGGCGGGCTCCCGTCGGTCCACAGGTCCCAGCCGGGACGGGTGCGGTGTATCTCCTCGGTGGTGACGCCCTCGTAGGCGCCGTAGTGCCACTCGTGGAGGTCCGCGTCCTGCACGGTCCCGGTCAGGCCCGCGAGTTCGGCGGTGCGCACCGCGCGGCCGAGGGGGCTGGTGAGGACCAGTGCGAAGGGGCGGTCCGCGAGGAGCGGGGCGAGCGAGGCGGCCTGCTCCTCACCGCGTGGGGTGAGGGGCAGGTCGGTGAAGCTGGTGTGCTGTCCGCTCCGGCTCCACTCCGTCTCGCCGTGGCGGACCAGCAGCAGATCTCCCACGTCCTACGCCTTCTTCGCCGACTCGACGGCGTGACCGCCGAACTGGTTGCGCAGCGCCGCGATCATCTTCATCTGCGGCGAGTCGTCCTGCCGGGAGGCGAACCGGGAGAAGAGCGAGGCGGTGATCGCGGGCAGCGGCACGGAGTTGTCGATCGCGGCCTCCACCGTCCAGCGTCCCTCACCGGAGTCCTGGGCGTAGCCCCGCAGCTCGGTGAGGTGCTCGTCGTCGTCCAGGGCGTCCACCGCCAGGTCGAGCAGCCAGGAGCGGATGACGGTGCCCTGCTGCCAGGAGCGGAACACCTCGCGGACGTTGTCCACCGAGTCCACGGCCTCCAGCAGCTCCCAGCCCTCGGCGTAGGCCTGCATCATGGCGTACTCGATGCCGTTGTGGACCATCTTCGCGAAGTGCCCGGCACCGACCTTGCCGGCGTGGACGTAGCCGTACGGGCCCTCGGGCTTGAGCGCCTCGAAGATCGGCTGGAGCCGGTCGACGGTCTCCTTCTCGCCGCCGACCATCAAGGCGTAGCCGTTCTTCAGGCCCCACACGCCGCCGGAGACGCCCGCGTCGACGAAGCCGATGCCGCGCTTGCTCAGCTCCTCGGCGTGCTTCTCGTCGTCCGTCCAGCGCGAGTTGCCGCCGTCGACCACCGTGTCG
Source organism: Streptomyces sp. NPDC056373 (assembly GCF_042262425.1). NCBI lineage: Bacteria > Bacillati > Actinomycetota > Actinomycetes > Kitasatosporales > Streptomycetaceae > Streptomyces > Streptomyces sp. NPDC056373. The sequence continues at coordinate 124,179 of NZ_JBHJPX010000016.1, read as the reverse complement.
TAGGGCTTGAGAAGGCCCCCGAGCTGGTCGATGACGTGCTGGGTGGGGTCGCCTGCCGGGACCATGACCCAGACCGTGCGGGGCGCTTCCAGCTGGTTGACGAGGTCGGCCAGACTGCTCGCGTCCGACTTCTCGGGATTGGTGTCGTAGCCGATGACGGTGTGGCCGGCGTTGCGCAGACGCTCGCGCATGTTGCCGCCCATCTTGCCGAGACCCACAAGACCGATCTGCATGTCAGCTCACTTCCCGAAGTTTGCGGTAGGCGGCCACCAGCGCGGCCGTGGACGGGTCGAGACCGGGGACGTCAGCGCCCTCGGTCAGGGCGGGCTCGACGCGCTTGGCGAGCACCTTGCCGAGCTCGACGCCCCACTGGTCGAAGGAGTCGATGTTCCAGACGGCGCCCTGCACGAACACCTTGTGTTCGTAGAGGGCGATGAGCTGACCGAGGACCGACGGGGTCAGTTCGGTGGCCAGGATCGTCGTGGTGGGGTGGTTGCCCCGGAAGGTGCGGTGCGGCACCTGCTCCTCGGGCACGCCCTCCGCGCGGACCTCCTCGGCGGTCTTGCCGAAGGCGAGCGCCTGGCCCTGCGCGAACAGGTTGGCCATCAGCAGGTCGTGCTGCGCCTTCAGTTCGTCGCTCAGCTCGGCGACCGGCCGGGCGAAGCCGATCAGGTCGGCCGGGATGAGCTTGGTGCCCTGGTGGATGAGCTGGTAGTAGGCGTGCTGCCCGTTGGTGCCGGGCGTGCCCCAGACCACCGGCCCGGTCTGCCACTCCACCGGTTTTCCGTCGCGGCCCACCGACTTGCCGTTGGACTCCATGTCGAGCTGCTGGAGGTAGGCGGTGAACTTGGACAGGTAGTGGCTGTAGGGCAGCACCGCGTGCGACTGGGCGTCGTGGAAGTTGCCGTACCAGATGCCCAGCAGGCCCAGCAGCAGCGGGGCGTTGGCCTCGGCCGGGGCGTTGCGGAAGTGCTCGTCGACGATGCGGAAGCCGTCGAGCATCTCCCGGAAGCGGTCCGGGCCGATCGCGATCATCAGGGACAGGCCGATGGCGGAGTCGTAGGAGTAGCGGCCGCCGACCCAGTCCCAGAACTCGAACATGTTGTCCACGTCGATGCCGAAGCCGGCGACCTTCTCCGCGTTGGTCGACAGCGCGACGAAGTGCTTGGCCACCGCCTTCCCGTCGCCCCCGAGCCCCTTCAGCAGCCAGGACCGCGCCGAGGTCGCGTTGGTGATCGTCTCGATCGTGGTGAAGGTCTTGGACGCGACGATGAACAGCGTCTCCGCCGGGTCCAGGTCGCGCACCGCCTCGTGCAGGTCCGAGCCGTCCACGTTCGACACGAAGCGGAGCGTCAGCTCCCGCGCGGTGAACGGCCGCAGCGCCTCGTAGGCCATGGCCGGGCCGAGGTCCGAGCCGCCGATGCCGATGTTGACGACGTTGCGGATCCGCTTGCCGGTGTGGCCGGTCCACTCCCCGGAGCGCACCCGGTCCGCGAAGGCGGCCATCTTGTCGAGCACGGCGTGCACGGCCGGGACGACGTTCTCGCCGTCGACCTGTATCACCGCGTCCCGCGGGGCGCGCAGCGCGGTGTGCAGCACGGCCCGGTCCTCGGTGGTGTTGATCTTCTCGCCGCGGAACATGGCATCCCGCAGCCCGAACACGTCGGTGGCCGTGGCCAGCTCCTGCAGCAGGGCCAGCGTCTCGTCGGTGACCAGGTGCTTGGAGTAGTCGATCCGCAGGTCGCCCACGTGCACCACGTAGCGCTCGGCGCGGCCCGGGTCCGCCGCGAACAGCTCACGCAGCTCCGGTTGCGGCAGGGCGTCCGTGCGGTGGTCCTCCAGGGCGGTCCACTCGGGGCGCCGGCTGAGCCGGGGGGAGTCGGAAGGGGAGTCAGACATGAGCGGGGGTCTCCTCTGTCGCCTCGCCGTTCAGGGCGATGGCGTACATCTCGTCCGCGTCGAGGCGCCGCAGCTCCTCGGCGATCAGTTCGGAGGTCGCGCGGACCTTCAGCGCGAGGGTGCGTGACGGCTGGCCCGGCAGGGTCAGCGTGGCCAGCGGCCCCTCGGGGCGGTCGATGACGATCTCGCCGTGCTCGGTGCCCAGGCGCACGGCGGTCACGACCGGCCCGGCGGTGACCACGCGGTCGACCCGGACGTGCAGCCGCGCCTCCAGCCAGCGGGCCAGCAGCTCGGCGGCCGGGTTCTCGGCCTCGGCCTCCACCGCCGCGGAGACGATCCGCGCCCGGGCCTGGTCCAGCGCGGCCGCGAGCATCGAACGCCAGGGCGTCAGCCGGGTCCAGGCGAGGTCGGTGTCGCCGGGGGCGTACGAGCGGACCCGGGCCTGCAGCGTCTCCAGCGGGTTCTCGACGGCGTACAGGTCGGTGATCCGTCGCTGGGCCAGTGCGCCGAGCGGGTCCTTGGAGGGCACCTCGGGGGCGTCCACCGGCCACCACACCACCACCGGCGCGTCCGGCAGCAGCAGCGGCAGCACCACCGAGTCGGCGTGCTCGGACACCTCGCCGTAGGTCCTGAGGATCACCGTCTCGCCGGTGCCCGCGTCGGCGCCCACCCGGACCTCGGCGTCCAGCCGGGAGGACTGGCGGTCGCGCGGCGTGCGGGCGTGCCGCTTGATGACGACCAGAGTGCGCGAGGGGTGCTCGTGCGAGGCCTCCTCGGCCGCCTTGATGGCGTCGTAGGCGTTCTCCTCGTCCGTGACGATCACCATCGTCAGGACCATGCCCACGGCTGGTGTGCCGATGGCGCGGCGGCCCTGCACCAGCGCCTTGTTGATCTTGCTTGCCGTGGTGTCGGTCAGGTCGATCTTCATGGCCTGCGCCAGCTCCGTCCGTCTCGTGCGAGCATCTCGTCCGCTTCCCCGGGTCCCCAGCTGCCCGAGGTGTACTGTGCGGGCCTGCCGTGCGTGGCCCAGTACTGCTCGATCGGGTCGAGGATCTTCCAGGACTCTTCCACTTCCTGGTGACGGGGGAACAGGTTGGCGTCGCCCAGGAGCACGTCAAGGATCAGCCGTTCGTACGCCTCGGGGCTCGATTCGGTGAACGACTCGCCGTAGGCGAAGTCCATCGTGACGTCCCGGATCTCCATCGACGTCCCGGGCACCTTCGAGCCGAAGCGGACCGTCATGCCCTCGTCCGGCTGGACGCGGATGACGATCGCGTTGGAGCCCAGTTCCTCGGTGGCGGACGAGTCGAAGGGGGAGTGCGGCGCCCGCTGGAAGACGACGGCGATCTCCGTCACCCGGCGCCCGAGACGCTTGCCGGTGCGCAGGTAGAACGGGACGCCGGCCCAGCGGCGGTTGTCCACCTGGAGCCTGATCGCGGCGTAGGTGTCGGTCGTGGAGGAGGGGTCGATGCCGTCCTCCTCCAGATAGCCGCGCACCTTCGCGCCCCCCTGCCAGGCCGCCGCGTACTGCCCGCGCACGGTGTTCGCCCCGAGGTCCTGCGGCAGCCGCACCGCCTTGAGGACCTTGAGCTTCTCGGTGAGCAGCGAGGGGGCGTCGAAGGCGGCCGGCTCCTCCATCGCGGTCAGCGCCATCAGCTGGAGCAGGTGGTTCTGGATGACGTCACGGGCGGCGCCGATGCCGTCGTAGTACCCGGCCCGGCCGCCGATGCCGATGTCCTCGGCCATGGTGATCTGCACGTGGTCGACGTACGACCGGTTCCAGATCGGCTCGAACATCTGGTTGGCGAAGCGCAGCGCCAGGAGGTTCTGGACGGTCTCCTTGCCGAGGTAGTGGTCGATGCGGAAGACCTGCTCCGGATCGAACACGTCGTGCACGATGCGGTTGAGCTCCTCGGCCGACGTCAGGTCGTGCCCGAACGGCTTTTCGATCACCGCCCGGCGCCAGGAACCCTCGGGCGCGGCGGCCAGCTTGTGCTTCTTCAGCTGCTGGACGACCTTCGGGAAGAACTTCGGCGGCACCGACAGGTAGAAGGCGTAGTTGCCGCTGGTGCCCCGGGAGGCGTCCAGCTCCTCGATGGCGGAGCGCAGCTGCTTGAACGCCGTGTCGTCGTCGAAGTCGCCCGGGATGAACCGCATGCCCTCGGCGAGCTGCTGCCAGACCTCCTCGCGGAACGGGGTCCGGGCGTGCTCGCGGACCGCGTCGTGCACCACCTGCGCGAAGTCCTGGTCCTCCCAGTCCCGGCGGGCGAAGCCCACCAGGGAGAAGCCCGGCGGCAGCAGACCGCGGTTGGCCAGGTCGTACACCGCCGGCATCAGCTTCTTGCGGGACAGGTCTCCGGTGACGCCGAAGATGACGAGCCCGGAGGGCCCCGCGATCTTAGGCAGACGGCGGTCGCGTGCGTCGCGCAGGGGGTTCTCGAAGTGGGTGTCGGCGTGCTCCGTACGGGGAGCGTGACCGCTCACCCCGCTCTGCTCGACTCCGGCCGCCTCCTGGGCGGCCAGGGCCTCCTTCTCCTCCTTGGTCCCCTTCGTCTCCTGTTCGGCCGTCTGGGGGATGCCCTCGATGCCCTCGCTCATTCCGCGTCAACTCCCTTGTCGTTCAAGGACTTGGTGACCGCGTCCAGCAGCTCCTGCCAGGCCACCTCGAACTTGGCCACGCCCTCGTCCTCCAGTTGCCGCACCACCTCGTCGTATGCAATGCCGAGCCGTTCGACGGCCGCCAGGTCCGCGCGTGCCTGGGCGTAACCGCCGGAGACGGTGTCGCCCTGGACGTCGCCGTGGTCGGCGACGGCGTTCAGCGTGGCCTCCGGCATGGTGTTGACCGTGCCGGGGGCGACCAGCTCGTCCACGTACAGGGTGTCCTTGTAGGCCGGGTCCTTCACACCGGTGGAGGCCCAAAGGGGGCGCTGCCGGTTCGCGCGGGCCCCGCCCAGCGCCTGCCAGCGCGCCCCGGTGAAGACCTGCTCGTACGCCTCGTAGGCGAGCCGCGCGTTGGCCAGGGCGGCCCGGCCCTTCAGGGCGAGGGCCTCCTGTGTGCCCAGCAGCGTCAGCCGCTTGTCGATCTCGGCGTCCACACGGGAGACGAAGAACGAGGCGACCGAGTGAATCGCGGACAGGTCGAGGCCGTCCGCCTGTGCCTTCTCCAGCCCCGCGAGATAGGCGTCCATCACCTCGCGGTACCGCTCGAGCGAGAAGATCAGCGTCACGTTGACACTGATACCCGCCCCGACGACTTCCATGATCGCGGGCAGGCCCGCCCGCGTCGCCGGGAGCTTGATCATCACGTTGGGGCGGTCCACCAGCCAGGCCAGCTGCCGGGCCTCGGCGACCGTCGCCCGCGTGTCGTGGGCGAGGCGCGGGTCGACCTCGATGGAGACCCGGCCGTCCCGGCCGCCGGTCGCGTCGTACACCGGGCGCAGGACGTCGGCGGCGGCCCGGACATCGGCGGTCGTCATCATCCGGACGGCCTCGTCGACCGTCACACCGCGCACCGCCAGGTCGGCGAGCTGCTCCTCGTAGCCCGCGCCCGAGCCGATGGCGGCCTGGAAGATGGACGGGTTGGTGGTGACGCCGACGACGTTCCTCGTGGCGACGAGTTCGGCCAGGTTGCCGGACTCGATCCGCCGGCGCGACAGGTCGTCGAGCCAGATCGACACGCCCTCGTCGGACAGGCGCTTGAGTGCTCCCGCATTCGCGGTCGCTTCGGACACAGTGATCATCTTCTTTCGGGCGGTCGGTTCAGCCACGGGCGGCGGTGAGGGATTCCCGCGCCGCGGCGACGACGTTCTCGGGGGTGAAGCCGTACTCGGCGAACAGGGTCTTCGCGTCGGCGGAGGCACCGAAGTGCTCCAGGGAGACGATGCGTCCCGCGTCCCCGACGAAGCGGTGCCAGGTCAGGCCGATCCCGGCCTCGACGGCGACCCTGGCCTTCACGGACGGCGGAAGCACGCTGTCGCGGTACGAACGCGGCTGCTCCTCGAACCACTCCACGGACGGCATCGACACCACGCGGGTGGGCACGCCGGCGGCCTGGAGCTGCTCGCGCGCACCGGCGGCGACGTGCACCTCGGAACCCGTGGCGATGAGGATCACCTGGGGCGCGCCGCCCTCCGCCTCGAACCGCACGTAACCGCCGCGCGCCGCGGCCGGGTCCGGCTCGTAGGTGGGCACGCCCTGGCGGGTGAGCGCGAGGCCGTGCGGGGCCGGGGCGGTGCCGTGCCGCCTGAGGATCTCGGCCCAGACGACCGCGGTCTCGCCCGCGTCGGCCGGGCGTACGACATTCAGGCCCGGGATGGCGCGCAGCGCGGCCAGGTGCTCCACCGGCTGGTGGGTCGGGCCGTCCTCGCCCAGGCCGATCGAATCGTGCGTCCACACGTACGTCACCGGCAGCTGCATCAGGGCCGACATCCGCACGGCGTTGCGCATGTAGTCGGAGAACACCAGGAACGTGCCGCCGTAGACGCGGGTGTTGCCGTGCAGGGCGATGCCGTTCATCTCCGCGGCCATGGAGAACTCGCGGATGCCGAAGTGCACGGTGCGGCCGTAGGGGTCGGCCTCCGGCAGCGGGTTGCCCTCCGGCAGGAAGGAGCTGGTCTTGTCGATGGTGGTGTTGTTGGAGCCGGCGAGGTCGGCCGAGCCGCCCCACAGCTCGGGCACGATCGGTCCGAGGGCCTGCAGCACCTTGCCGGAGGCGGCGCGGGTGGCGATGGCCTTGCCCGGCTCGAACACCGGCAGCGCGTCCTCCCAGCCCTCGGGCAGCTCGCCCTTGCTGACCCGGTCGAAGGTGGCGGCCCGCTGCGGGTTCTCGCCCCGCCAGGCGGCGATCCGCTTGTCCCAGGCGGTGTGCGCCTCGGCGCCCCGGTCCAGGGCCAGGCGGGTGTGGGCCAGCACCTCGTCGGCGACCTCGAAGGACCGCTCCGGGTCGAAGCCGAGGAGGCGCTTGGTGGCCGCGACCTCGTCCTCGCCGAGCGCCGAGCCGTGGGAGGCCTCGGTGTTGCGCGCGTTCGGAGCGGGCCAGGCGATGATCGTGCGCATCGCGATGATCGACGGGCGCCCCGTCTCGGCCTGAGCCGCCCTCAGCGCCGCGTACAGCGCGTGCGGGTCGACGTCGCCGTCCTCCCGCGGCTCGATGCGCTGCACGTGCCAGCCGTAGGCCTCGTAGCGCTTCAGCACGTCCTCGGAGAACGCGGTCGCGGTGTCGCCCTCGATGGAGATGTGGTTGTCGTCGTAGAGGAAGACCAGGTTGCCGAGCTTCTGGTGGCCGGCGAGGGAGGATGCCTCGGCGGAGACGCCCTCCTGGAGGTCGCCGTCGGAGACGATCGCCCAGATCGTGTGGTCGAAGGGGGAGTCGCCCTCGGGGGTGTCCGGGTCGAACAGGCCGCGCTCGTAGCGGGCGGCCATCGCCATGCCGACGGCGTTCGCGACGCCCTGGCCCAGGGGGCCGGTGGTGGTCTCCACGCCGGCGGTGTGCCCGTACTCGGGGTGGCCGGGCGTCTTGGAGCCGTGTGTGCGGAACGCCTTCAGGTCGTCCAGCTCCAGCTCGTAGCCCGCGAGGTACAGCTGTGTGTAGAGGGTCAGCGAGGTGTGGCCGGGGGACAGGACGAAGCGGTCACGGCCGGTCCACTCGGGATCGGCGGGGTCGTGCCGCATCACCTTCTGAAAGATCGTGTAGGCGGCCGGCGCCAAACTCATCGCCGTGCCCGGGTGGCCGTTGCCGACCCGCTGGACGGCATCCGCCGCCAGCAGACGGGCGGTGTCGACGGCACGCCGGTCGAGTTCGGTCCATTCGAAGCTGTCCGCTGTCTGCGTGCTCATCTTCAAGAAGTCCTCGATCGGTGCGAAGGTGCTGGTCTGACGCGTTCAAAATTAAAAGTCTGACTTTTACGCCGGAAGGTCGCCGTGTGCCAGCCTGTGGTGAAAGTGGGACACCCACCGGCAGCAGGGTGCGCACATGGGGCGGGACGAGGGGTACTTGGTGGACATTGTGGACAGAACCATCCAAGGCGGCGACGGGATCGATACGTTCCCCTTCCCGGTCGAGCTCAGCGTCGGAGGCGTCGGCATGCAGGTCGCCCCGATGGGCGACACCTGGCCGTCCGGCGTACCGCTGGAGCGCGTGCACCGCATCGACTTCCACATCGTCCTGCTGTTCGGCGCGGGCCCGGTCCGGCACATGGTCGACTTCACCGAGCACGAGGCCACCGCCGGGGACCTGCTGTGGATCCGCCCGGGGCAGGTCCACCGCTTCTCGCCCACCAGCGAGTACCGCGGAACCGTGCTGACCATGCAACCCGGCTTCCTGCCCCGCTCGACCGTCGAGGCCACCGGCCTCTACCGCTACGACCTGCCGCCGCTGCTGCGCCCCGACCCGCCCCAACTCGCCGCCCTGCAAGCCGCGCTGAGCCAGCTTCGGCGCGAGTACGAGGACACGGCGACGCTCCCGCTGAGCCTGCACACCGCCGTCCTGCGCCACACGCTGACGGCGTTCCTGCTGCGGCTCGCCCACCTCGCGGCGAACTCGGCCGAGGCAGGGCGGCAGCGGTCCGACTCGACGTTCACCCTCTTCCGGGACGCCGTGGAACGGGACTTCGCCACCAACCACAGCGTCAGCGCCTACGCCGACGCGCTCGGCTACTCCCGCCGCACGCTGGTGCGTGCCGTGCGTGCCGCGACCGGGGAGACCCCCAAGGCGTTCATCGACAAGCGGGTGGTCCTGGAGGCCAAACGGCTCCTCGCCCACACCGAGCTGCCGATCGGCCGGGTCGGCGTGGCGGTCGGCTTCCCCGACGCCGCGAACTTCTCCAAGTTCTTCCACCAGCACACGGAGCAGACCCCGGCGGCGTTTCGCGCGGAGTTGCGCTGAGGGCGGCGAAGGGGGCTCCACGCGCGCGTGGAGCCCCCTTCCCGAGAACCGGAGTTCAAGTTCCTTCAGTGCCCGGGGTCGAGCCCCTTCTCGAGGGCCGTCAGCGCCCGAAGGTGAACCAGTTGACGTTCACGAAGTCGGCCGGCTGACCGCTCGTGAACGTCAGATACACGTCGTGCGTGCCCGTCACGGCGCTGATGTTCGCAGGGACGGTCCGCCACGACTGCCAGCCCCCGGTGCTGCCCACCGCGAAACTCCCGACGGGTGCGCTGCTCCGGCTGTCCAGCCGCACCTCGACCAGCCCGCTGACGCCGCCCGACGCTCCGCTCGCGACCCGGGCGCTGAACTGCCGGGCCGCCGTGGAGCCGAAGTTCACCCCCTTGAAGTGCAGCCAGTCGCCGTTGGCCAGGGCGCCGACGTTCTGCCCCCCGCCGGTGTCGGACGTCGTCTCGGTGATCACGCCGGACTGGCCGTCGTAGGACTCGGCCTGGATGGTGCCGTAGGCGTCGCGGCCACCGGTCGGCGGAGGCGTGGTGCCGCCGCCGGACGACAGCACCTGCACGTAGTCGACGACCATCGCGTGGCCCGGTTGCGTCCCGGCGTCCGGGCCGCCGCCGAACGCGTCGGGGAAGCCGCCGCCAATCGCGACGTTCAGGATGACGAAGAAGCCGTGGTCGGTGGCGTTCTTCCAGGTCGTCGCGTCGACCTGATCGGCGCGCACGGTGTGGTAGTTGACGCCGTCGAGGTAGAAGCGGATCTCCTCGACGCTCGTCGAGCGGTCCCACTCCATCCGGTACGTGTGGAAGCCGGCCTGGCAGGAGCTGCCCTGGCAGGTGGTCGAACCGCCGATGCCGCTGGTCTCGTTGCACGGGCCGCCCGGGGAGGTGCCGCAGTGCATCGTCGCGAACACCGTGTTCATGCCCTGGGTGTTCTCCATGATGTCCAGCTCGCCGACCGCCGGCCAGTTCCAGTAGTCGCCGCGGTAGGGGCCGCCCAGCATCCAGAACGCCGGCCAGTAGCCCTTGGCGGCGGCACCGGTGACGTTCGGCACCTGGATGCGCGACTCGACGCGGAGCCTGCCGCCGGCCGGGGGCCGGAAGTCGGTGCGGTTGGTCTCGATCCGGCCGGAGGTCCAGTTGCCGGCCGAGTCCCGCCGGGGCGTGATGCGCAGGTTGCCGTTGCCGTCGAGCGAGACGTTGTCCGTGCTGTTCGTCATCGTCTCGATCTCGCCCGTGCCCCAGTTCGCGGGGCCGCCCGGGTAGCCCTTGCCGGTCGCGTAACGCCAGTCGGAGGTGTTGACGCCGGAGCCGGCGGCGCCGTTGAAGTCGTCCACGAACAACTGCGTCCAGCCCGACGGGGGCGGGGGCGCGGAGGCGTTCGCGGACGGGGTGGCGACCGCGGAGGCGGCGGCCGCGAGCCCGAGGGTGCTGACCACGGCGACGAACGCCCGCCGCAGCGGGCGCCGTCTGGGGGAGGTGCCGGTGGTGTCGCTCATGTGGGGATGCCTCTCGGAGGGGAGACGGGGGAGAGCGAGTTTGAGAGCGCTCTCAAAGTGCCGTCAATGTGCTCCCCGCGGTCTGGGGCGTCAAGAGGTAAAGCCGGGATTGGTGCGGGGCGGTGCGTGAGTGCACTCCTTGAACGGGACCGCCCCGGCCCGGCCCTGCCGGGATCCGCGCTGTTGAACGAGGGGTTCGGGGGCACTCGGGGGGTCGACGGACTACCGGTCGAGGCAGCAGGAGGCATCCGTGGCTGTTCGCCATCACCTCATCCGAGTCGGCCCGGGCGCAGTGTGGGACGTCCTCGCCGACGGCCACCGCTACGCCGAGTGGGTGGTGGGCACCTCCGGGTCCCACCCGGTGCGCGGACACTGGCCGCGCACCGGAGCGGCGATCCGCTACGAGGTCCGGCTCGGCCCGGTACGGCTCGAGAACGAGACGACCGTCCGCTACTGCGACGAAGGCTCCCGGCTGGAGCTGGAGGCGCACGCCGGCGTGCTCGGCACCGCACGCATCGCGATCGAGCTGCAGCCCTGGGGTGAGCACTGCCTGGTGATCGTGGACGAGCACCCGCTGTGCGGCGCGGGCGGCCGGTTGCACAACGTCGGCTTCGAGGCGCTGATCCAGCTGCGCCACCGCGCCATGCTGGCCCGGCTGGCCAGGCTGTGCGAGGCGGAGGCACGGGTCCCGGGAGGCACCCGCCGCGGCCTCGGCCGGGTGACCGCCGGGCCCGACACGGGCGGAGCCCGGCATGCCTGACGCCGTGGTGATCGGCGCGGGCCCCAACGGCCTGGTCGCCGCCAACGTCCTCGCGGACGCCGGGTGGCACGTCGAGGTGCTGGAGGAGCAGCCCGAGCCGGGCGGCGCCGTGCGCCACGACCGGGGCGTCGACCCCGCGTTCGTCAACGACCTGTTCAGTTCCTTCTACCCCCTCGCCGCCGCCTCGCCCGTCCTGGCCGCGCTGCGCCCCGAGGAGCACGGACTGCGCTGGAGCCACGCGCCCAGCGTGCTGGCCCACCCCCTCACCGACGGCAGCTGCGCCGTCCTGGACCGGAATGTCGACGCCACCGCCGCGTCCCTCGACGCCTTCGGGCCGGGCGACGGAGCCGCATGGCAGCGCCTGCACGACGTGTGGGAGAGCCTGCGCCCCGACCTCCTGGACGCGCTGTTCACCCCCTTCCCGCCCGTCCGTGCGACGGCCCGGCTTGCGCTGCGGCTGCGGGCCGCAGGTGGCCTGCGCATGGCTCGCTCGCTGGTCCTCCCGGCGCGCCGCCTGGGGGAGGAGGAGTTCCGCGGCCAGGGCGGGCGCCTGCTTCTGGCCGGCAACGCCCTGCACGCCGACCTCGCCCCCGAGTCGGCGGGCAGCGGCGGCTTCGGCTGGCTGATGGCCATGCTGGGCCAGAGCTACGGCTTCCCGGTCCCGGCCGGTGGCTCCGGCGCCCTGACCACCGCTCTGGTGCGCCGCCTGGAGTCCCGGGGCGGACGGGTGCGCTGCGGTCAGCGCGTCGAGCGGATCGTCATCCGCGGGGGGCGGGCGCTCGGCGTGCGCACGGCGGCCGGTGACGCGGTGCGGGCCCGCCGGGCGGTCCTGGCGGACGTGTCGGTGCCCCTCCTGTACGGCGAGCTCGTCGAGCCCGAGCACCTGCCCGCGCAGATCCTCGACGACCTGAGGCGCTTCCAGTGGGACTTCGCCACGTTCAAGGTCGACTGGGCGCTCGACGGCCCCGTGCCCTGGCAGAACGAGCAGGCGTCCAGGGCCGGTACCGTGCACCTCTCCGACGGGATGGACGAGCTCACCCGCTTCGCCGCGCAGATCGCCATGCGGCAGGTGCCGGACCGGCCGTTCGTGATCTTCGGGCAGATGACCACCTCCGATGCCTCCCGTTCCCCGCAGGGCACCGAGTCCGCCTGGGCCTACACGCACATCCCCCACGAGATCGCCGCCGACGCCGCCGACGAGGGCATCACCGGCCGCTGGGACACCGAGGACCAGGAACTCATGGCCGACCGCGTCGAACGCCAGGTGGAGCGCTTCGCGCCCGGCTTCCGTTCCCTGATCCGCGGCCGCCGCATCCTGGCACCGCCGACCCTGGAGGCCCTCGACGGCAATCTCGCGGGCGGCGCCATCAACGGGGGCACCACGGCGATCCACCAGCAACTGGTCTTCCGCCCCCTGCCCGGCACCGGCCGCCCGGAGACCCCCGTGCCGGGCCTCTACCTCGCCTCCTCCGGAGCCCACCCGGGCGGCGGGGTGCACGGCGCGCCCGGAGCCAACGCCGCCCGGGCCGCCCTGCGCCGCCACCGGGCCCCCGGCCTCGCCGGCGCCCAGCGGCTCCTCGCCCACCGCGACCGCACCGGAGCCAGACGCTGATCCCGGCCCTCCGGGGACGGGCCCGACGCCGAAGGAAGGGCACATGCGCAGCAGCCCGCTCGCCGAGCGCACGATCGTCGTCACCGGAGCCGCCCGCGGTGTGGGCGAGGCCCTGGCCCGCGAGGTGGCCCGGCGCGGCGCCCGGGTGGCGCTCCTCGGCCATGAGAAGACCGCCCTGGACGCGGTGGCCGCCTCGCTGCCGGGCCCGGCGCTCGCCCTGGAGGCCGACGTCACCGACCTCTCGGCGCTGGAAGCCGCGGCGGAGGCCGTGCGGGACGGTCTCGGACGCCCGTCGGCCGTGGTGGCCAACGCCGGCATCGCCGAGGGCGGCTCGCTGCTCGCCTCGGACCCGGACACCTGGCGCCGCGTGATCGACGTCAACCTCACCGGCAGCGCCCGGACCGCCCGGGCGTTCCTGCCGGACCTGCTCGACACGGCGGGCTATTTCCTCCAGGTCGCCTCTCTGGCGTCGATCGGCGCCGCCCCGCTGATGAGCGCCTACTGCGCCTCCAAGGCGGGGGTCGAGGCCTTCGCGCACTCCCTGCGGGCGGAGGTGGCGCACCGCGGGGTCGGGGTCGGCATCGCCTACCTCAACTGGACGGACACCGACATGATCCGCGACGCCGACCGGTACGCGGTCCTGCGGGAGCTGCGCCTGCACATGCCCCCGCCGGCCCGCCGCGTCCACCCCGTGGAGGTCGTCGCCGCCCGCCTGGTCAGAGGCATGGAGCGGCGGCGTACCGCCGTCTACGCCCCGGGGTGGCTGCGGCTGGCCCAGCCGATACGCCCCGCCATGCCCCCGGTGGTCCTGCGCGTGGCGCGTCGCGCACTGCCCCGCCTGGAGGCCTCGGGCCCGGTCCGCTGCACCGGGCCGCTCGGCGCCGGCGGCCGGGCCGACCGTGCGGCGGCCGGGCCGGGCGCCTGACGACAGCGTCCCGGCCCGGTCCCGGGGCAGGCCCTGCCGCTGTCCCGCTGTCCCGCTGTCCCGCTGTCCCGCTGTCCCGCTGTCCCGGTGGCCCGGTGGCCCGGTGGCCCGCTGTCCCGGTGGCCCGGTGGCCCGCTGTCCCGGTGACCCGGTGGCCCGCTGTCCCGGTGACCCGGTGACCCGGTGACCCGGTGACCCGGTGACCCGGTGGCCCGGTGTCCCGTCGGCTCGGCTCCCCGATGGCCCGGCGCACCGGCGCACCGGCGCACCGGCGCACCGGCGCCCCGGTGGCTCATCGGCCCGCGGCACCGGCAGTCCCGGGCGGGCGCCGTCATGGCGGACACTGGTCAGCAGGAGAAGGGAGGCCGACCGTGCTGTCCGGAGTCCGAGACCAGCTGGGCCAGGCCCTGTTCCGCCGTGTCGCCGGCCCGGGCGGGCCCGCGACACGTGCCCGCATCCACCACACCCCCGGCCCGCGCTGGTTCGGGCCGGACCGGCCGATCCGCACGGTCCACGGTGACGCCTCGATGTTCATCGGGGGGCTGACCGCGCTGCTCCTGCAGTCCCTGCACCCCCTCGCGATGGCGGCCGTCGCCGGTCACTCCGGCTTCCGCGGCGACCCGTGGGGCCGGTTGCAGCGCACCAGCACCTTCCTGGCGGTCACGACGTACGGCACCGCCGCGGACGCCCAGCAGGCGGTCGACCACGTACGCGCCATCCACGAACGGATCCGCGGCACGACGGCGGAGGGCGTGCCGTACCACGCGGCCGACCCCCGTCTGCTCGGCTGGGTGCACGCGGCCGAGACGGACAGCTTCCTGCGCGCCCACGAACGCTACGGGGCCCATCCGCTGGACGACGCGGGCTACGACGCCTACGTCGCCGACACCGCACGTGTCGCCGAGGCGCTGGGAGCGGTCGACCCGCCGCGAAGCCGCACCGAACTGGCCGAGTGCCTGGCGGCCTACCGGCCCGGACTGCGGGCCACACCCGAGGCCCGTGCGGCCGCCCGCTTCCTGCTGTTCCAGCCTCCCCTGCCCCTGGCCGTCCGCCCCTTCTACGGAGGGCTCGCCGCGAACGCCGTGCACCTGCTCCCGCCCTGGGCGCGCGGCATGCTGTGGCTGCCCCGGGTCCCGGTCGTCGAGGACCTCGCCGTACGCCCCACGGGCCGGGCCCTGACCCGGACCATCCGCTGGGCCATGGCCCCGGCCCGCGAGACCTGACGGCGGCGACGGGGGCTCAGGGCTGCCACCCGAGCGCCCGCGAGATCCCGCGCGCCGCCACCCGCACCGCCGGGCCCAGCACCGGGACCTGGGCGTCCGCATGGGGCACCACGATCGATACGGCGGCGGTCACCGTGCCGTCCGCGCCACGTACGGGCGCGGCCACCGACAGTGCGTCCTCCGTGACCTGACGGTCGCTCACCGCCACCCCCGACCTGCGCACCTCGGCCAGCACCCGGCGCAGCCGCTCCGGGTCGGTGATCGTGTACGGGGTGAAGGACGCCAGCTCGCCCTCGCAGTACTCCTTCCGGAACACCGGGTCGCCGTGGGCCAGCAGGGCGAGGCCGACCCCGGTGGCGTGCAGCGGCCAGCGGGCGCCGACGCGGATGTGCACCCCCACCGCCGACCGCCCCGACAGCCACTCGATGTAGACGACGTCCCGCCCGTCCCGGACGGCCAGTTGCACGTTCTCGTGCGTGGCCTCGTACAGGTCCTCCAGATACGGCAGCGCGATCTGCCGCAGCGCGAGGCCCCGCGGGGCCAGCGCTGCGACTTCCCACAACCGCAGCCCGACGTGGTAGACGCCGGACTCGTCCCGCTCCAGGGCGCCCCACTCGGTGAGCGCGCCCACCAGCCGGTGCGCGGTGGTCAGGCTCAGCCCGGCCCGCCGGCTGATGTCCGTCAGGCACAGCGCCGGATGCTCGTGGTCGAAGGCCGCGAGCACGGACAGCAGCCGGTCGGGCGCGGTGGGGGTGGTCATGGCCGGGCGTCACGCCCCAGGTCGTAGGGGCGGGGGTAGGAGCTCGGGCGGTACGGCAGGTAGCGGGGCTCGGCCGTCGGGTCCTCGGCCCTCGCGCGGGAGTTGAGAGTGCCCGGCGAGGCGTCCCAGCGGCCGGTGTCCAGGCGGTGCTCCAGGGTGTGCAGGGCGGCCAGGGTCTCGCCCGGGGTGAAGGTGCAGTGGCCCGGGGCGTCGACATACGCCTGGCGGAGGAGCCCGACGGAGCCCGCCGCCGTGGCGGCCCGCCGGTAGGCGCTCTCCGACTGCACCGGGATGAGGGCGTCACCGGTGGTGTGGATGTTCAGCTGGGGGTCGGTGAGGCGGCCGGAGAGCACGCTGGTGTTGCGCATCCACCCCACGGCTGACGGGTCGGCCGAGATCCGGGGTGCCCGGCTCAGCGCCGAGAGATCGGTGCGCAACGACAGTCCCGCCTCCTTGTAGAGCTCCGTCACCTCTTTGTACAGCGGGGACCGTTCGAGCATCGAGCGGTAGTCGACGCCCGTGTTCCAGGACGGGTTGCCGCCCGCCCGGCTCTCCGCCTCCTGCCGCCAGCTGAAGGCGGGCCTCTGCAGCAGCCCCCGGACGGCGGTGAACTGGTTGGACTGCTGGGTCCCCCAGTCCGTGGGGCCCGGCCTGGTCTGCGAGGCGTCGTTGTAGCCGGGGATGTTGTGCAGCGCGGCGGCGAGGGCGATCCGGGCCCGGCCCTCGGGCGTCTGCTGGGCTGCGTCGACCTTCGTGGTGAGGGTCTTCGCGGCAGCGACCGCCTCCGCCTGGTCCGCGAACCCCGCGAGCCTGACACCGGAGTCCGGGGCGAGCAGGGTGCGCAGCGCGAACACCGGGTCCAGGGTGCTGTTCCAGTTGGCGACGCCGCCCTGCACCAGCCCGCACATCGACACCGAACCGTCGAACCGGCCGGCGTGCCGCTCGGCGAGCACGGTGGTGACAAAGCCGCCGTACGAGGTGCCCCAGGCCAGCGACCGCCGGGCCGGTCCGAACTTCTCGGTGAACAGGTCCAGGGTCGCCAGCTGGTCGGGCACCGCCTCGGTGACCGCCCAGCCGTTCGTCGCGTACGAGGAGCCGATCAGGGCGTAGCCCTCGGCCAGCAGCTTGTCCCGGGCGGCCGTACTCGGAGTGTTCTGGGCCCGCTTGGGGGATCCGGCCGGGGCGTAGCCGTGGCTGTACAGCAGCACCGTGCCGTTCCAGGACGCGGGCACGTCCATCACGTACAGCGCGCCGGAGGACAGCTCGCCCTCCACGTGGGCGGCGGTGGCGTCGGCGGCCTGCGCGGGCAGGGCGGTGGCGGCCAGGGACAGGCAGGCGGTCAGCAGGGCGAGGCGGATCCTCAACGGGGGGTTCCTTCCAGGGTGGGGGCGGTGGTGGGGGACTCCAGCGCGTCCGTGTGCGTCTCGCGCAGCCGCCACACGGTGACCGCGGTGACGGCCGCGCCGGCGCACAGCAGCAGCGACACCGGGGTGCTGCCGCCGCCGAAGGAGGCCAGCAGGCTGCCCGCGATCAGCGGGGAGAACCCGGCGCCGACCAGGGTCGCGCCCTGGTAGCCGAGGGAGGCGCCGGTGTAGCGGACGCGGGTGCCGAACATCTCGGTGAGCAGGGCGCCCAGCGGGCCGTACATCGTCGACTGGGCGACGCCGTGGCCCACGGACAGCGCGAGGATCAGCAGGCCGGGCGATCCGGAGTCGACCAGGGCCAGCACCGGGAACGCGAGCGCCGCCGAGGCGACGGCACCGGCGAGGACGACGGGCCGGCGCCCGACCCGGTCCGAAAGGGCGGAGGCGGCGGGCAGGACGACGAGGGCCACGCAGGAGGCGACGGTCACCGCGGTCAGCACCTGCGGCCGGGTGTATCCCTCGTCGACGGCGTAGGAGATCATGAAGCTGGTCAGCAGCGACTGGGCGGTGAAGGCGCCGATGCCCACGCAGGCGGCCAGCAGCACGGGCTTCGGGCGGCGCAGCACCTCCACGATCGGAGGCCGGTCCACCGGCTCCCTCCTGACCTGCGCGAACAGCGGGCTCTCGGCGACCTTCAGGCGCACGAACAGGCCGACGGCCAGCAGCACGATGCTCAGCAGGAACGGCACCCGCCAGCCCCAGGAGCGGAAGTCGTCGTCCGGCAGCGTGGCGACGAGCGTGACCACACCGGCCGACAGGACGGATCCGAGCGGGGCGCCGAGCTGGGTGAAGCTGGACCACAGGCCGCGCCGGGTACCACGGGCGTGCTCGGCGTGTTCCACGACCATCAGCATCGCCCCGCCCCACTCGCCGCCGATCGCGATGCCCTGCACCACGCGCAGGGCGACCAGCAGCACCGGCGCCCAGACGCCGATGGTGTCGTAGGTCGGCAGCAGGCCGATGAGGAAGCTGCCGGACCCCATCAGGACCATGGTCAGCAGCAGCATCGACTTGCGGCCGATCCGGTCGCCGAAGTGGCCGAAGAGGATGCCGCCGAGCGGCCGGGCGAGATAGCCCGCGGCGAAGGTGCCGAACGCGGCGATGGTGCCGACGGCCGGGTCGGCCCGCGGGAAGAACAGTTCGCCGAAGACGAGCGCGGCGACGGTGCCGTAGACGAGGAAGTCGTAGAACTCGACGGTCGTGCCGAGCAGGCCGGAGACGGCGACCCGGCGCAACTGCCGTGAATCGGGGGAGGGTTGAGGGGTTGACGGAGATGGCTGCACGGTGGGCTCCCTGGGGACGGGGCGCGGTTGATCCGTGAAGTTATGCATCCATCGTGCAGCCGTCAATCATTTGCACAACATCAGTTCAGGCCGTCCTCAGCGATCCGCAGGAGCAGCGCGTGCAGCGTCTCCCGCTCGTCCGGGTCCAGCGGGCCGAGCAGTTCACCGGTCACGCGCAGGCCGTCGTCGGCGGTGTCGCGGAGGAAGTCGCGGCCGCTCTCGGACAGGACGACGATGCGGCTGCGGCGGTCGTCGGGGGAGGGGCGGCGCTCGGCGAAACCCAGCTTCTCCAGGTCGTCGACCAGGCCGACGATCGCGCTCGGGTCGTAGCCGAGCCGCACGCTGAGTTCCCTCTGCAGGGCGCCGTCGGTGGTGGCGAGGAAGCGGAGCACCGCGTAGTGGCGCAGGCGCAGTCCGGACTCCTGGAGGCAGGCGTTGAAGAGCTGCCCCGAGCGCAGGCCCAGGCGGTAGAGCAGATAGCCGGTGTCGGCGTGCAGACCGCGCATCCACGGCTCATGGGCGTCGATGGGCTTCGGGGTGACGTTCTGGCGTGCGATGACGGGCTCCCTGGGCTCGGTGCTGCTTCCTGCTGATTCCAGCATCCCGCACCCGTGGGTCGACAACAACTATTGACGTCAACAATTATTGCTCTTAGCTTCGATCTCGCAGTCGAACCCGTGCGGCACGCAGCAGAACCCGTGCGACGCACCGTCGAACCCGTGTGAAGGGACCCACCCGTGCCCAGCATCGATCTCTCCGGCAAGGCCGCCGTCGTCACCGGCAGCGGCCGCGGCCTCGGTCTCGCCTACGCCCATGCCCTGGCAGCCCACGGCGCGTCGGTGGTCGTCAACGACGTCGACGAGGCGGTGGCCGAGGCGGCCGTGAAGTCCATCGCGGAAGCGGGTGGCAGGGCGGTCGCCGAAGTCGTCCCGGTCGGCACCTCGGAGGCCGCCGAGCGGCTGGTGGACCGCGCGGTCGAGGAGTTCGGCCGGCTCGACGTCCTCGTCACCAACGCGGGCATCCTGCGCGACAAGGTGCTGTGGAAGATGACCGACGAGGACTTCGACGCGGTGATCACCACTCACCTCAAGGGCACCTTCACCTGCGCCCGCGCCGCCGCCGTGCGGATGCGCGAGCAGGGCGAGGGCGGCTCGCTGATCCTGGTCGGCTCCCCGGCCGGGCAGCGCGGCAACTTCGGTCAGACGAACTACGCCGCCGCCAAGGCCGGCATCGCCGCCATGGCCCGCACCTGGTCGATGGAACTGGGCCGCGCGAACATCACCGTCAACGCGATCGTGCCGGTCGCCGCCACCGCGATGACCGAGACCATCCCGGCCTTCGCCCCGTACATCGAGGCCATGAGGTGCGGCGAGCCGCTGCCGGACTTCCTCCGTAAGGGCGAGGGCTTCGGCACCCCCGAGGACTGCGCCGCCCTGGTCCCCTTCCTGGCGTCGGAGGCCGCCCGCGGCATCACCGGCCAGGCCATCGGCATCGGCGGCGACAAGGTGGCACTCTGGTCGCATCCGCAGGAGATCAAGGCGGCGTACGCCGACGGCGGCTGGACCCCCGGCTCCCTGGCCGACGCCTTCCCCACCTCGGTCGGTGCCGAGCTCCAGTCGGTCGGCATCCCGGCGCCGAAGTTCCCGGAGGCGTGATGGACCGCTCGATGAACGTCGACGACCTGGTCGCGATCGACGTCCACACCCACGCGGAGGTGTCCTCCAAGGGCCACTCCTCCCTCGACGACGACCTGCACGACGCCTCCTCCGCCTACTTCAAGGTCGAGGGCAAGCGGAAGCCGACGCTGGAGGAGACCGCCGCGTACTACCGCGAGCGGAAGATGGCCGCCGTGATCTTCACGGTCGACGCCGAGTCCGCCACCGGCACCGCGCCCGTCCCCAACGAGGAGGTCGCCGAGGCGGCCGCCGCCAACGCCGACGTCCTCATCCCCTTCGCCTCCGTCGACCCCTTCCGGGGGAAGGCGGGAGTGAAGCAGGCCCGCCGCCTGGTCGAGGAGTACGGGGTGAAGGGCTTCAAGTTCCACCCCAGCATCCAGGGCTTCTTCCCCGACGACCGAGCGGTGGCGTACGGCCTCTACGAGGTGATCGAGGAGACCGGTGCGATCGCCCTCTTCCACACCGGCCAGACGGGCATCGGCGCCGGGGTCCCCGGCGGAGGCGGCATCCGGCTGAAGTACTCCAACCCCCTGCACGTGGACGACGTGGCCGCCGACTTCCCGCACCTGAAGATCATCCTGGCGCACCCGTCCTTCCCCTGGCAGGACGAGGCCCTGGCGGTCGCCACCCACAAGCCGGGCGTGCACATCGACCTGTCCGGCTGGTCGCCGAAGTACTTCCCGCCGCAGCTCGTGCAGTACGCGAACACGCTGCTGAAGGACAAGGTGCTCTTCGGCTCCGACTTCCCCGTCCTCACCCCCGACCGCTGGCTCGCCGACTTCGGCAAGCTGACGATCAAGGACGAGGTCCGGCCGAAGATCCTCAAGGAGAACGCCGCCCGCCTGCTCGGGCTGACGACACCGTAAGGGGCGTGACATGCGCAACGAGGGACTGGGGTCGTGGCCCGCACGCCGGGCCCGCAAGACCCCGCACCGCACCGCCCTGATCCACGGCGCCACGTCGGCCGACTACGCCACGCTGTACGACCGCACCACCCGCCTGGCCCACGCGCTGCGCGCCCGGGGCGTGCGCCGCGGCGACCGCATCGCCTACCTCGGCCCGAACCACCCCTCCTACCTGGAGACCCTGTTCGCGGCCGGCACGCTCGGCGCGGTCTTCGTCCCACTCAACATCCGCCTCGCCGGACCGGAGATCGCCTACCAGCTCGCCGACTCCGGCGCGCGGGTGCTCGTCTACGGCCCGTCCTACGCGGGTCTCGTCGCGGGCCTGCCGGGAAGTACGGACGTACGCCTCTACCTGGAGGTGGGCGGCGAGTACGAGGCGGCCGTGGCGGAGGCGTCACAGGAGCCGGTCGACGAACCGGTCGGCGCCGACGACACCTGCGTCATCATGTACACCTCGGGCACGACCGGCCGCCCCAAGGGCGCCATGCTCACCCACGGCAACCTCATCTGGAACGCGTTCAACGTCCTCGTCGACACCGACCTGATCGCCGACGAACGCGCCCTGGTCTCCGCCCCGCTGTTCCACACGGCGGGCCTGAACATGCTGACGCTGCCGGTCCTGCTGAAGGGCGGCACCTGCGTCCTGGTCGACGCCTTCGACCCCGATGCCACCTTCGACCTCATCGAACGGCACCGGATCACCTTCATGTTCGGCGTGCCCACGATGTTCGACCAGATGGCCCGCCACCCGCGCTGGCCCGGCGCCGACCTCTCCTCGCTGCGCATCCTCACCTGCGGCGGCTCCCCGGTCCCCACCCCGCTGATCGCCGCCTACCAGGAACGGGGCCTGACCTTCCTCCAGGGCTACGGCATGACCGAGGCCGCCCCCGGCACACTGTTCCTCGACGCCGAGCACGCCGTGAGCAAGGCGGGGTCGGCGGGTGTGCCGCACTTCTTCAGCGACGTCCGCGTCGTCCGGCCGGACCTGGCGCCGGCCGGGGTCGGCGAGGTCGGCGAGGTCGTCGTGCGCGGCCCGCACGTCATGCCCGGCTACTGGGGGCTGCCCGAGGAGACCGCCGCCTCCTTCGCAAACGGCTGGTTCCGCAGCGGCGACGCGGCACACGTCGACGAGGACGGCTACGTCCACATCGTCGACCGCATCAAGGACATGATCATCTCGGGCGGCGAGAACGTCTACCCCGCCGAGATCGAGGACCGGCTCCTCGCCCATCCGGACATCGCCGAGTGCGCGGTGATCGGGGTGCCGGACGACAAGTGGGGCGAGGTGCCGCGCGCGGTCGTCGTACCCCGCGAAGGCGCCTCCCTCGACCCCGACGAGGTGCTCGCGTCGCTCGCGGGCCACCTCGCCAAGTACAAGATCCCGAAGTCGGTGGTCCTCGCGGACGAACTCCCGCGCACCGCCTCCGGAAAACTCCTCAAGTCCCGTGTCCGTACCCGCTACGGCAACCAGTAAGGATCCGCATGAGCATCACCGTCAACGGCCTCGGCGAACTCAAGAAGCTCGCGGGCAGCGACCTCGGCACCAGCGAGTGGATCGAGGTGACGCAGGAGCGCATCGACACCTTCGCCGACGCCACGGGCGACCACCAGTGGATCCACGTGGACCCCGAGCGCGCCGAGGAGGGCCCCTTCGGCGCCACCATCGCGCACGGCTACCTCACACTGTCCCTCTTCATCCCTCTGTTCACCGAGCTGCTGGACGTCCAGGGCGTGACTACGAAGGTCAACTACGGTCTCAACAAGGTGCGTTTCCCCGCACCGGTCAAGGTCGGCTCCCGTATCCGCCTCACGGCGAAGCTCGCCGAGGTCGAGGAGGTGGCGGGCGGTGTGCAGATCACCGTCGAGGGGGCCATCGAGATCGAGGGCGGCACCAAGCCCGCCGCCGTGCTGCAGAGCCTGTCGCGGTTCTACGCCTGAGGCCGCGCGGGCACCAGGTCCAGAAGGCGTTCCGAGGCCTCGCGGACGAGCGGTGAGAGCCGCTCGTACACGGTCCGGAACGTCTTCTCGGCCTGCTCGGCCGGCCAGTCGTCCGGCAGGTGCCCGACGGGCAGCCGTGGGTCGCGCCGGACGATCTGCAACCACTCCGTCTGGAGCCGCAGCCGCAGCACGAGGGCGTCGTCGGCGTCCGGCAGGTCGTCCTCCCACGACTGCCAGCGCCCTACGAACCCCGCGTAGCGCCCGGCCAGGTCGGACAGCTCCCACGTCTCCTCGATCATCCGGCCGATGTCCGTACCGGTGTCCGCGTGCGCCCGGAAGACCTTCACGTGGGCGGACAGGCCGAGCTCGGCCACCAGGGCCGACACGTCGACCTCGCCGGGGGCGATCCACAGGCCGTTGAAGAGCGGACCGAAGCCGCTCCAGGTCAACCGGGAGCGCAGGTCGTGCCGCTGGCGCTGCCAGGACTCCGGCAGGGAGAAGCCGAGCAGTGTCCAGGTGCCGTCCCACCGGCGGTTGACGGCACCCGTCCGCCAGATCCGCTGCTCACCGTCGCGCAGCACCGCCTCCGAGCGCCCGGTCAGGCCGAAGTACATCCGGCGGCCCTCACGCTGCCTGCGCAGCAGGTCACGGCCCGCCATCCGGCTCAGCGTGGAGCGCGTCGCCTGCTCACCGATCCCGGCCCGGGCGAACACGTCGATGACGCTGCCGGAGTACACGCACACGTCACGGCCGAGCACCTGGTCGCCCAGGAACGTCAGCATCAGGGACTGGGGCCGCAGCGGCTCTTCACCGGTCACGCGGCCCACCGTACCTCCGCTCCCTCCCTCGGTGACCTGCTGGTACGCCGGGTCAGGACCCTTCGACGTCCACGAACACCGGGTTCGAGTAGAACCAGGTGTCCGCCCACGGATCACCGTCCCCGGGCGCGTGCGGGACGGGCCCGTGGGGGTCGGCCGAGGCGCCCAGGTAGCCGGCGCCGTTGCGGTTGCCGTCGCTGCCGCGCAGCCGGACGTAGAAGGACTCCGCGCCGGCGGTCAGGGGGACGCGCAGGGTGTAGGTGCCCTTGCGGCCGGAGACGTCCTCGGTCCGGACGACCCGCGTGTCGGGAGCCTGCCAGGCGTCGCGGTCGGCGACCGGCCCGCGCACCGCGCCGCGGATGACGTCCACATGCGCCAGCCCGGGCAGGATCCCCTGCGGGTTGGGCCGGGAGGCGGTCGTCACCGTGACGTTCAGGGTGAGCCTCTCGCCCTTGCGGACGCGCAGCCGGCCGCCGAGCGTCACGCCCCGGCCCCGGTCGTGGTCCCGGGTCAGGCGGACGTCGAGCCCGTCGAGCAGATGCCCGTGGTCGAGCCAGACCCGGCCCGCCCGCATCCCGGCCATCACCGCGCGGTAGCCGTAGCGGGTCACGCCCACGTGCGTACGGCTGAACTGGCCGGGCCAGAAGTCGCTGCCCGGCTGCGGAGTTCCGGTGTTCACCGGGTCGGGCAGCTTCCCGGTGTTGTCGAAGGTCTGCCCGGGCTGCCAG
This sequence comes from Streptomyces sp. NPDC056373, assembly GCF_042262425.1. Classification (NCBI taxonomy): domain Bacteria; kingdom Bacillati; phylum Actinomycetota; class Actinomycetes; order Kitasatosporales; family Streptomycetaceae; genus Streptomyces; species Streptomyces sp. NPDC056373. The sequence goes on along the minus strand of NZ_JBHJPX010000016.1, from coordinate 99,850 downwards.
TCGCCGTTCCTCCAGGTGTCGAAGACGATCCGGTGGGCGTCGGAGTTGGTGGTGACCGAGAACAGCCGGCCCTCGGCGAGCATCGAGTCCCACAGGCCGCCGACGGTCGCGGTCGCCCAGTCGAAACCGCCGTAGGTGAGGTAGGCGTCCGCGGGGTAACCGGGCCAGGACTGCGCGGAGGGCTTGTTCTCGTACTCGCCGCGGACCGAGGTGGCGCCGCGCCAGCCAGGGATGGCCGCGCCCTGCGCACCGGGCGCGCCCTCCATGCCGATCATGATCTCGGGCGCCGCGTCCCGCCAGGCGCGCATCTCGTGCGGGGAGTCGATGCCGAGGCGCATCGGATGGTTGGCCAGCACCAGCACGTCGTCGACGTAGCCCGAACGACGCTGCCGGGCCAGCCACTTGATGGCCTCGACGGCGTGCGCCTCGTTGCGGGCGGTGTCCGCGTCGGCGGGGCCGCCCTTGTCGTAGGCGAGGAGCTTGCCGTCGTAGGCGCTCTCGAAGCGGGTCAGTACGTCGACCTCGTGCGGGCCGGGCGCGGTGAACACCGTGCAGTGCTCGGCGGCCGGGATGTACCACTCCAGGCCCTGGAAGATCAGCTGCCGCGGGTTCTGCGCCCGTGCCTTAAGGATCTCCCCGTGCTCCATCGCGGCCCCGAAGTCGGCGTGCCCGAAGTTGGAGTGCTCGGTGAACACCATCCAGTCCAGCCCGTACTCGGCGCCCTTCGCGGCCAGCTGGGAGAAGGTGTACTTGGCGTCGTGACTGTAGACGGAGTGGATGTGGTGGTCGCCGACGACGTAGGCGAGGTGCGGGTCCTCGCCTCCCGGCCGGGCGCTGTCACCGGCGGCCAGGGCGGGTGTCCGGGAGGTCGCCGCCGAGCCGAGGGCGAAAGCGGCGCCGAACAGGCCTGCGCGGCGCAGCAGCCCGCGGCGGGAGACGCCCTGCGGATCGAGGGCGGCGGGGGAGACGGACGGATCGGCCCAGGCGGGCAGTCGCTGCTCGGTCATGATCGTGGGCCCTTCGGGATCAGTGGTTCATGAAGGAGGTGACGGGCAGCGCCCGGGCGACGATCCGGACGTCGCCGAGCCTTCCGTGGAAGATCTGGTCGATCTTCCCGCCGTACTCGTAGCCGCCCAGCAGCCAGGGGAGCCCGACGGAGGCGACCCCGACCGCGGGCGCCTTGGGGTTGCGGACCGCCGGGCAGCCCTCGACGTACAGCGTGGTGTGCCTGCCGTCGTTGACGACCGCCAGGTGCCACCAGGTCTCCAGCGGCGTCTCCTGGCCCCAGTTGGTGGCGATGCCCTGCTGGTTCAGCGGGCGCATCGCCCACTGCGGCTCACGGTCGTTGGACAGCGACAGCGTGGCCAGGGGCTCGTCCGGGTCGTCGGCGGTCTTCCCCGCGGCGCCACCCGTGCCGGTGCGGGAGACCAGACCCGACCAGGCGTTGTGGTCCGGGTCCCAGTCGGCGGGCAGCCGGTAGAACGCCTCGATGGTGTAACCGTCCTCGAAGGTGGCCCTGTTCAGCGGGGCGCCTTCGACCGTGCGCAGGTAGGCGCCCTTCAGCGGGGACTTGAAACCCTGGAACTCCAGGCTGCCGTGGCCCGGCTGGTCGGGGTGGTGGTCGGCCGACCAGCCCAGCGTGCCGCCGTCCACCGTGACGAGGGAGAGGTCGTTGCCCCGCCCGGACAGGTCGCGGACCGTGCCGGCCGTGCCGTCGACGGGCTTCTCGAAGCGCCAGTACGCCACGGTGTCCGGCAGGAGCATCTTCGAGACGGACCGGGCCGGACGGGCGGGCACGGGCGCGAAGCCCGAGAAGCGCTCCTCGAAGTCGATCTCGACGGAGAACCGGTCCGCGTCGCCGCTCAGCTCCATCTCCTGCCGCTCCAGCTCGTTGAGCCCCTTCGCGGCCCGGCCCAGGATCCACGGCGAGAGGGTCTCCACGTCGATGACGCCCCGGTCCAGGTCGAAGCGGTAGAGACGGATCATCGCCGCACCGCCGAAGTAGCGGTTCTGATAGTTCGTCAGGTGCAGATGGACGTCGTGTCCGGCCGCGTTCTTCCGTGTCGCGCGTCCGGCGGGCCAGTAGTGCCCGCCGAGGGCCAGGAAGATCTGGTCGTGGTCCTCGATCAGCTGGTCCCACAGCTGCTGCCCGTAGTCGGACAGCGTGTCGTCCTCGACGACCAGCTCGTGGGTCGTGAGGATCACCGGTGTCTTCGGGTGCTTCGCCAGGACGCCCTTCGCCCACGCGTAACCCTGCGGCGACAGCCGCCAGTCCAGCGCGAGCACCAGCCACTCCCGGCCGCCCGCCTCGAACCGGTGCCAGGTGTTGTAGCCGTCCGGGGAGGCGCCGCCGAACGTCGGCTTGCCCTCGAACCGCCGCGGCCCGAAGGCGTCCAGATACGGGGTCGCGCCGCGCTGGTCGGTCGTCGACGACTTCACGTCGTGGTTGCCGGCCAGGACGCTGTAGCCGACACCCCGCCGGTCCAGCAGCCCGAAGGCCTTGCCGATCGCGGCGAACTCCTCCTTCGCGCCGTTCTGTGTGAGATCGCCGAGGTGGGAGAGGAAGACGATGTTCTCCTCCTCGCCGTGCTCCAGCAGATAGCGCAGCGACGCCTCCACCGGAGCCCCGTCGATGCTCGGACCGTCGAAGAGGTACTGCGTGTCCGGCATCACCGCGAGGGTGAAGCGGCGGCTGCCCGGGTCGGGACGACGGCGCGCGGGCGCCGCCTGCGCGGTGGCGCCCGGCAGCGCGCTCATCGCGGCGGCCGTCGCGCCGAGCAGCGCGGTGGCGCGGAGGAAACCGCGTCTTCCGGCACCGGCCTGGGGCGCTTCGCCCGGGTCGTGGTCATGCGAAACGCACATGGGTGCTCCATGGGGTGACTGAGAGGGGTGAAGGGGGTGACGGAGAGGGGGCGGGGGCCTCAAAGAACGCGCAGCGTCCAGCTCCAGCGATGGACGCCGGCCGGCACCAGATAGGAGGTGAAGGTGTCGGGCCCGCACGACGCCGTGCCGAGTCCGCGGTGTGCCGCGTCGATGTGCACCACGCACCCGGCCCGCGGCACCAGTTCGTCATGATGCGCGACGGCCGCGAGGCCGGCGGCGCGATGGCGGGTCACGGACACCTGACGGGGCCGGTCCAGCCGCACCGCGAGACCGCCCGCGCCGGGCGCGGACAGGGTGAACCGGCGCACGCCGTGCCGCCCGCCGCTCTCCTGGGGCCGCAGATACGGTGTGAACAACTCGTCCACCGGGAGGCGGTGGTGGCCGACCGGCGCGCCCGCGGCCCGGTCCGGGTACGACTCCCAGGGGCCCTGCCCGAACCACTGAAGGAGGTTCGGTCCGGCGGCCGTCTCGAACACGGTCCCCACCCGCGCCACGTCGTACAGCGCCTCGGGCAGTTCGGCGCACTCCTCGACGAGCAGCCCGTCCGCCACGGCCGTCAGCACCTGCTCGTGCCGGACGGTCCCGCCCGCGCAGAGGTAGTCGGACACGACGGTCACCCGGCCCGGTTCGCGCCGCACGGAGACGACCTCGCGGGCGGGCGCGTCCAGCCCCAGGTCCCGCCAGCGGGCCGCCATGCCGCCCAGTTCGTCGTTGTCGGTCGGCGCCCGCCACAGTGACAGCGTGGGCGCGGCCGTCAGCAGCGGATGGACCAGCAGCCCGTCCTCGTCGACCTCCACCGGACGGTCCGGGGCGGGGATGTGCTCGACCGGGAGCGCCGCTCGCAACCGCACCTGCGGCAGGCACACGACCGTGCCCTTCGGTGCCCACGGCTCGTCCCGGGCGGTCGTGACCCGCAGCGTCAGCCACGCCTCGCCGCCGTCCGCCGGCAGCGCGAGCGGCAGCGGCACCGCGGCGCTCTCGCCGGGCCGCAGCTCGGGCAGCTCGGCCGGAGCCGTCAGGGTCGTGCCGTCGGCGAGGGACAGCTCCCACTCGCCGGACAGCCAGTCCAGGCTCTTGAAGTGCTGGTGGTTGCGCAGGACCACGCCCTCATGCCGGAAGGACTCGATACGCACCGGCGCGGCGATCTCCCGGTGCTCGAACATCACGGGCTTGGGCGTGCGGTCGGGAAAGACGACCCCGTCGGCGATGAAGGCGCCGTCGTGGTCGGTCTCACCGAAGTCGCCGCCGTACGCCCAGCGGTACCCGGGCGCGGCGACACCGTTGTCATACAGCCCGGCGCCCCCACGCCCGGCCGGTCTGCCGTCGTTCACACGCTGGAGGATGCCGTGGTCCCAGAACTCCCAGATGAACCCGCCCTGAAGACCCGGGGTGCTCTCGATGGCCTCCCAATGGTCCGCCAGCGTGCCGTTGCTGTTGCCCATGGCGTGCGAGTACTCGCACTGGACGAGGGGCTTGGTCTGTGTCCCGGACAGGGCGTGCGCGAGGCACTCCTCCAACGGGGCGTACATCGGGCAGGCGATGTCGGAGGCCACGTCCGGATCGGCCCAGCCGCGCTTGGCTGCCCCCTCGTACTGCACGGGCCGGGTCGGGTCGTGGCGGCGTACCCAGCCCGCCGCCGCGTCGTGGTTCGCACCGTAGTCGGACTCGTTGCCCAGCGACCAGATGATGACGGACGGGTGGTTCTTGTCCCGCAGCACCATTCGTGAGACGCGGTCCACGAAGGCGTTCAGGTAGCGCGGGTCGTCGGCGATCTCGTGGGCGTGGTCGTGGGACTCGATGTCCGCCTCGTCGACGACGTAGAACCCGAGCTCGTCCGCCAGGTCGTACAGGGCCGGGTCGTTCGGGTAGTGCGCGGTGCGGATCGCGTTGAAGCCGAACCGTTTCAGCAGGACGAGGTCCGCGCGCATGTCGTCGTACGTCACCGTCCGCCCGGTCAGCGGGTGGAAGTCGTGCCGGTTGACGCCCCGGATGAACACGCGCTCGCCGTTGACCAGCAGGTCCCGTCCGGAGATCTCGACGTCACGGAAGCCGACGCGGTGCCGGGAGGTGTCGGCGACCGTGCCGTCGGCTCGGTGCAGGCGGACCGTCAGGCCGTACAGCTCGGGCGTCTCGGCGTTCCAGGTGCGCACCTGAGGCACGGTGGCGCGCAGCCGGGCCTCGCCGAGGAAGCCGGAGACCCGGTCGTCCTCGGCGTTGACGCGGTCGAACTCCGCGTCCTGCGTGAGCGGGTGCCCCGCCAGCTCCCCGCTGACGTACCAGCCCTCGGGCAGCGCCCCGCCCGCGTCCCGCACCCGGCAGTCCACCCGCAGGTCGCCGTCCCGCCGGGCCCGCACGGTCACGTCCGCCAGGTGCAGCGGGTCGACGGCGTACAGCAGCACCGAGCGGGTGATCCCGCCGTGCCACCACTGGTCCTGGTCCTCGATGTGCGAGGCGTCCGACCACTTCACGACGGTCAGGCGCACGGTGGCCTGCTCCCCGGGCCGCACCAGGCCCGTCAGGTCGAACTCGGCGGCCAGATGCGAGTGCTTCGAGATCCCGGCGGGCCGCCCGTCCACATGCACCAGCAGCACGCTCTCGGCGGCCCCGACCTGCAGCACGATCCGCCGCCCGGCCCACTCGGCCGGCACGTCCACGGGCCGCTCGTACACGCCGGTCGGGTCGGCGGCGGGCACGTGCGGCGGGAACTCGGGGAACGGCATGCGGACGTTCAGGTAGCGCGGCAGGTCGTCCGTGCCCTGCACGGTCCAGACACCGGGGACGCACGACGACGACCAGACCTTGCCGAGCGGGGCGTCGGGCGCGGGCAGCAGCTGGAAGCGCCAGTCGCCGTCGAGCGAGAGCGCTCCGGGGCGCCGGTCGACGGCGCTCATCGGCAGCCGGCCCCAGGAGGTCACCTCGGGGGCCTCCCAGGGACGCAGGGCGATCAGGGGATCGGGACGTTCGTCGGTCATGGCCATTCCGGAGTCGGTGCGGTGGGACGGGGCAGGACGCGGCCCTGCAGGCCCCAGGCGGGGTCGACGGGGATGCCGAGACGGTCCAGGGCGGTGGGGGCGATGTCGACGAGGCGGGGCGTGTCGAGCGGGGTGCCCACGTGCCCGCGGGGCGTGTCGAGCGGGGTGCCTCCGGGCCCGCCGGGTTCGGTGTGCCGGAGGCCTCCGGGGCCGCCGGACTCGGCGAGGGCGACGAAGACCTCGCGTTCGGCACGCGAGTCGCCGCCGTGGCCGCCGGAGTCGAGGTGACCGTGGTCGGTGGTGATCAGCACGGTCCAGAGCTCCCGGGCGCGTCCGGGATCCGACGCCCGGGCGTCGATCGCGTCCAGCAGGAGCCCGAGGTGGGTGTCCTGCGCGAGGAGGGCCCGGTCGTAGGCGGGGGAGAGGGGTCCGGTGGCGTGGCCCGCCTCGTCGGTGGCGCCGAAGTACACGAACAAGGCGTCCGGGTCGCCCTTGGTGAGCCAGCGCAGGGCGGTGCGGGCGACGCGGCGGTCCGCCTTCTCGTAGCCCCGGGATTCGCCGTTGTACCGCACCCGTCGGCCGATGGCCCGGCCGAGGGTGCCCCGGCGGACCAGGGCCGGCCAGGACACCGCGGCCGCCGTGCGCAGACCGGGACGGGCGGTGGCGGCGCGGGTCAGGAAGTCGGGGTAGCGGGCGTAGTCGGCGCCCTTGAAGTCGTTGCCGGTGACGCCGTGGCGCTCGGGCCACACGCCGGTGAGGATGCTCGACCAGCCGGGGCCGGAGTCGGTGTAGGCCGTGCCGGCCGAGGGCTCGTCGTCGGCCCGGCCGTAGGGGAGCATGCTCGTTCCGTGGGAGCCCGTGGCCATCAGGCCGTGCAGTACGGGTGCGGTGGAGGGGGAGCGGGTCAGCCGGTCGTAGCGCAGGCCGTCCATGCCGACGACGAGGACCTTGGGGCGTCGGGCCTCGGTGTTGACGTCCGTCACGGGGGTGCCCTTCTTCTGTGACTACTACGAGCTCGGGACCGACCGCCGGTTCTCGGCTGCGCGCCTGCGGTGGCTGGTCGCGCAGTTCCCCGCGCCCCTTACGGGGCGCCACCCTTCGGGCGCTCAACTGCCCTGCACCGCCCCCTCCGTCGCGCCCGCGATGAAGCCGCGGGCGAAGAGCGTGAAGACGACGACCAGGGGCACGGACGCCATGAGCACACCGGCCATGACCATGCTGTAGTCGGTGGTGTGGCCGACATGGAGCTGGGCCAGGGCCACCTGGAGGGTGAGGTGGCTCGGGTCGTTGAGGACGATCAGCGGCCAGATGTAGTCGTTCCAGGCGCCGACGAAGGCGTAGATGGCGAGGAAGGACAGCGCGGGCCTGATCATCGGCAGCACGATGTTCCAGTACTGGCGGAGGAATCCCGCGCCGTCGATGCGCGCGGCGTCGAGCAGTTCGTCCGGCACGCCGTTCTCGATGTACTGGCGCAGCCAGAAGATGCCGAAGGCGTTGGCGAGGGCGGGCAGGACCAGGGCCTTGAGCGTGCCGACCCAGCCGATGTCGGACATGAGGATGAACTGCGGCAGGACGGCCAGCTGGAGCGGCAGCATCATGAACCCCACCAGCATGGCGAACAGCGCCTTGCGGCCGGGGAAGTCGAACTTGGCGAAGACGAACGCCGCCAGGGAGTCGACGAACAGGACCAGGACGGTCGTGACGGTCGCGACGACGAGCGTGTTCAGCATCGACCCGAAGAAGTCGATGGTGTCGAGCACGTGCCGGACGTTCTCCAGCAGGTGGGAGCCGAAGGTCAGCTTCGGCGGGCTCTTGTAGATGTCCTCGGTGGTGTTCGTCGCCATGACGATCGTCCACACGAACGGGAACACCGAGATCAGGACGGCCAGGGCGAGGACGACGTGCGCGGTCAGGCCCTTGGGGCGCCGGGACCGCCTCGGGGCCACTGCGGTCATGACTTCCTCCCGCGCTGGACGACACGCCAGTTGATGACGACCAGCACCATGATCAGTACGAAGAAGGCCCACACGATGGCCGCGCCGTAGCCGTAGTCGTTGTTCACGAAGGCCGACTGGTAGAAGTACAGGAGCGTGGTCAGGCCCGCCTGGCCGGGACCGCCGAGGTTGGGGTTGGCGGCGTTGCTGCCGAACAGGACCTGGGGTTCGCTGAAGCTCTGCAGTCCGTTGATGGTCGAGATGACGACGGTGAACAGGATGATGGGCCGCATGATCGGCACGGTGATCCGGAAGAACGTCCGGATCGGTCCGGCCCCGTCCAGCCTGGCCGCCTCGTAGATCTGGGTGGGGATGGCCTGCAGGCCGGCCAGGTAGATGATCATGTTGTAGCCGGTCCACATCCAGGTCATCAGCAGCGCGATGACCAGCTTGATCAGCCACGGATTGCTCAGCCACGGGACGGGCGGGATGCCGACCGTGCCCAGGATCGCGTTGACCAGGCCGAAGTTGTTGCTGAACACGGCGCCGAAGAAGATCGACACGGCGACGATCGAGGTGACGTTCGGTATGTACAGGGCGATGCGGTAGAAGCCCTTGAAGCGGCGCACCGAATGCAGCAGCGTCGCCAGCACCAGGGCGCCGAACAGGGTGGGGACCGTGGACAGCACCCAGATCACCAGGGTGTTGCGGATCGACAGCCAGAAGACCGGGTCGTCCCAGAGGAACGTGAACTGCTGCAGGCCCACGAACTGCACGGTGCCCAGGCCGTCCCAGCGCTGGAAGGCGAGGTAGAGCGAGTAGAAGACCGGGAAGAACGAGAAGACGCCGAAGATCAGGAAGAAGGGCGAGATCGCCAGGTACTGCCGCCAGTGCGACAGCACACCGCGACGCCCAGGCCGCACGGTGTCCGCGGGCGGCGTGCGCCGCGGTCGGAAGCGGGCCGGGCCGGGCCGGCCGTGGTGCCGGGGCACCGCGGCGGCACCGGTGACCGGAGGGGAGGCCATCGCTCAGCTCACCCCCTGGCGCCGGGCGATCTGCTTGGCCTGGGCGACCGCGTCCTTCCAGGCGTCGTCGGGCTTCTTGCCCTTGGCCTCGATGCTGGACAGCTCGGTCATGAAAGGCGCCATGACGGCGGCGTCGGCGGGTGCCTCGTAGCTGGACGGGATGGCCTTGGCGGCCGGGCCGAAGACCTCGATGATCTTCTGCCCGCCGAAGAACGGGTCACCGCCCGTCATGGCCGGCATGGAGTAGGCCGCCGGTGCCGCGGGGAAGATGGCGGCGTCGGTGAAGCCGCGGGCGTCGTTCTCCGGGCTGAGGATCCAGCTGATGATCTTGAACGCCTCTTCCGGATTCCGGCACTGCTTGGGCAGGGCCAGGTAGGAGCCGCCCTGGTTGGCCGGTCCGCCGGGCATCGCGCAGACCCGCCACTTGCCCTTGGTCTTCGGGGCGGCCTGCTCGATGTCCAGGGCGTGCCACGCGGCACCGAGTTCGGTGGTCAGGGTCTTGCCGACGGCGGCGTTCCAGGTGTTGTCGTTGATCTTGGCGTCGAGCCCCAGGGTGTAGGGGCGGACCGCCGTGGTCCACGCCTTGCGGATGTGGTCCTGGTCGCCGATGAAGTGGTTGTCCTTGTCGATGAACCGCTCGGTGCCCTGTCCGACCGCCATGTTGAAGACCGAGCCGATGTTGTTGACCAGGTAGGTACCCGGCACCTTCTTGTGCAGCTCGGTGCCGAGCGCGAAGTACTCCTCCCAGGTCCCCGCCCGGGCGGCGACCTTGCCGGGGTCGGTGGGCAGTCCGGCCTTGTCGAACAGGTCCGCGCGGTAGAAGAGGGCGGTCGGGCCGATGTCGATCGGGAAACCGATCTGCTTGCCGTCCTCGGTCCGGGCCAGCTTCGTCTTCCAGTCCAGGTACTGGGACGCGATCTTCTTGAAGCCCAGGTCGTTCAGATCGAGGAAGCGGCCCGCGTTGGGCAGGAAGGACGCCATGTCCTCGCCCTTGATGCCGGTGATGTCGGGCACGGACGCGCCCGCGGCGAGGGTGGTGGTCAGCTTCTGCTTGAAGTCGCCGCCTATGGAGGCGGCGGTCAGCTTCACCTGGCCGCTGAAGTGCGACTTGGCCTCGGCGACCACCTTGTCGCTGAGCGCGCCTCCCCAGTACCACAAGGTGAGGTTCTTGCCGTTCTTGCTGCCGGCCGATCCGGAGCCGCCGCCGCAGGCGACGGTCAGGCCGGAGGCGGCCGCGGTGAGCGCGGCGGCCTGGAGGAAGCCTCTGCGAGAAAGGTCCACGGGTGACTCCTGTTGTTCCTGTTCGACGTGGAGAGGGGGAGGGTCAGAGCGGCCCTTCACAGGCGCGCGGACCGACGGGGAGGTGAGGGGCGGGCGGGGTGACGGGGGCGTGGTGGACGGGCGGCCCGGGATCGGCCGGGACGCGGTCGGCCAGGAAGCCGTAGGCGCGTCGCAGTCCGGGGTCGCTCAGGGAGCGGCGCCACCAGCGGCTGATGCCGTACCAGCCGGGGGCCGCGAGGGCACCACCGTGGTGCCGGACGGACAACCCGGCCGCGAGCACCGCGAACCGCAGCCGCTCCGCCAGCGGCCAGCCGCCGAGGGAGGCCGCGACGAAGCTCGCGGCGAAGACGTCGCCGGCGCCCGTCGCGTCCAGGACGTCGGTGTTCAGGGCCGGCACCTCGGCGTACTCGCCGGTGATCTGGTCGACGGCGATGGCGCCGTACCCGCCCCGGGTCACCACGGCGACCGGCACGAGCTCCGAGAGCGTGCCGAGCGCGGCCAGTGCGCTGTCGGTGCGGGTGTAGGCCATCGCCTCGGTCTCGTTGGGGAGGAAGGCGTGGCACAGGGAAAGCTGCTCCAGGAGGGCCGTCGGCCACTCCTGGGTGGGGTCCCAGCCGACGTCGGCGTAGATCTGCGTGCCGTTCGCGGAGGCCTTGGCGAGCCACTCGCGCGGGCGGGCCTCGAGGTGCACCAGGGCGGTCCGCGCGTCGGGCGGGTCGCCCATCAGCGCGTCCTGTGAGTACGGCGGCTCCTGGCCGTGGGTGAGCAGGGCCCGGTCGTGACCGTAGGCGACGGAGACGGTGACCGGGGTCGGCCAGCCGTCGGCCGTGCGCGAGAGCGAGAGGTCGACGCCTTCCTGGTCGCACAGGACGTCCCGGCAGTGCTCGCCGTAGAAGTCGTCGCCGAACACCGTGGCCAGGGACGTACGCAGGCCGAAGCGGGAGGCGGCGACGGCGAGGTTCGCGATGCCGCCCGGGCCGCAGCCCATGCCCCCGGTCCAGATCTCCTCGCCCGGTGTGGGCGGCCTGCCGAGCCCCGTGAGGACGAGGTCGTAGAAGAGCAGCCCGGTCAGCAGCACATCGGGCCGGTCGTCGTCCACGGATGTGTCCTCTCGCTCGCGGCTTCGACGGAGATCGTCAAAACTCTTCATTTCGGTGACCGGAATCGTGCGCCGCTCAGCGAGATTGGTCAATACCCGAGCAGAAATAAGCATGGCGATGATTGAAGATGACGAGTAATGTGCACGCCGTGCTGGCTGAACGACGACACCAACTCATCCTGCGGGCCCTGCGTGCCGGTGGGCCCGCGGCCGTGACCGACCTCTCGGAGCAGCTGGGGGTGAGTCCCGCCACAATCAGGCGTGACCTGGTCAAACTGGAAGAAGACGGACTGCTCACGCGAGTGCACGGCGGCGCCGTCGTGGAGGAGGGCGACCAGCCCTTCGCCGAGGTCGCCGAGGTGCGCGTCACCGAGAAGGACGCCATAGCCGAACGTGCCGCAGCGATGGTCAGGGACGGTCAGTCGGTGTTGCTGGACATCGGGACGACGGCCTACCGGCTGGCCCGGCAGCTGCACGGCCGCCGGCTCACCGTGATCACCAGCAACCTGGTGGTCTACGAGGAGCTCGCCGACGACGAGGGCATCGAGCTGGTCCTGCTCGGCGGCATGGTCCGCCGCGAGTACCGCTCCCTGGTGGGCTTCCTCACCGAGGACAACCTGCGCCAGTTGCACGCCGACTGGCTCTTCCTCGGCACCAGCGGGGTGCGGCCCGGCGGGCAGGTCATGGACACGACGGTCGTGGAGGTTCCGGTCAAACGGGCCATGATCAAGGCGGGCGAGAAGGTGGTGCTGCTCGCCGACGCGGCGAAGTTCCCCGGGCACGGGATGGCGAAGGTCTGCGGTCCCGAGGACCTGGACGCGGTGGTGACGAACGAGCCGGTCGACGCGGCGACGCGGGCCTCCTTCCAGGAGGCGGGCGTCGAGGTGGTCGTGGCGGGAAAGGTGCAAGCGTGAAGCTGACGATTCTGGGCGGCGGCGGATTCCGCGTGCCGCTGGTGTACGGGGCACTTCTGCAGGACCACGCCGAGGGCCGGGTGACCCACGTCGTGCTGCACGACCTGGACGCCGGACGGCTGTCGGCGGTGACACGGGTCCTCGCCGAACAGGCGGCCGGTGTCCCCGACGCGCCCGAGGTGAGCGCCACCACCGACCTCGACGACGCCCTGCGCGGCGCGGACTTCGTGTTCTCCGCGATCCGGGTCGGCGGTCTGGAGGGACGGGCGAACGACGAACGCGTGGCCCTGGCCGAAGGAGTGCTGGGCCAGGAGACGGTGGGCGCGGGCGGCATCGCCTACGGCCTGCGCACGGTCCCGGTCGCCGTCGACATCGCGCGGCGGGTGGCCCGGCTCGCCCCCGACGCCTGGGTCATCAACTTCACCAACCCGGCCGGACTGGTCACCGAGGCCATGTCCCGCCACCTCGGCGACCGCGTCATCGGCATCTGCGACTCCCCGGTCGGTCTCGGCCGCCGCATCGCCCGGGTGCTCGGCGTGGAGAACCCGGCGCAGGCGTGGATCGACTACGTCGGCCTCAACCACCTGGGCTGGGTGCGGGGCCTGAGCGTCGCCGGGCGCGACGAGCTTCCGCGCCTGCTCGCCGACCCCGACCTGCTCGGCTCGTTCGAGGAGGGCAAGCTCTTCGGCGTCGACTGGCTGCGCTCCCTCGGCGCGATCCCCAACGAATACCTGCACTACTACTACTTCAACCGCGAGGCCGTCCGGGCCTACCAGCAGGCCGAGAAGACCCGCGGCGCCTTCCTGCACGACCAGCAGGCCCGCTTCTACGCCGAGATGAAGAACCCGCACGCCCCCGCCCTCACGGTCTGGGACCGCACCCGGGCCGAGCGCGAGGCCACGTACATGGCCGAGAACCGCGAGACCGCGGGCGCCGGTGATCGCGACGAGGACGACCTGTCCGGCGGTTACGAGAAGGTGGCCCTCGCGCTGATGCGGGCGATCGCCCGGGACGAGCGCACCACCTTGATCCTCAACGTGCGCAACCAGCGCACGCTGTCGGTTCTCGACACCGACGCCGTCATCGAGGTGCCCTGCCTCGTCGACGCCAACGGCGCCCACCCCGTCACCGTGGACCCGTTGCCCGACCACGCCACGGGCCTGGTCTGCGCGGTCAAGGCCGTCGAGCGCGAAGTGCTGGCCGCCGCCGACTCCGGATCCCGCACGACCGCCGTGAAGGCCTTCGCCCTGCACCCGCTCGTCGACTCCGTCAACGTGGCCCGCAGGCTGGTGGAGGGCTATACCGAGGTCCACCCCGGGCTGGCGTACCTTAGGTGAGCACCGAGAGGTAAGCGCTTTCCCCGCCGCTCTTCCCCCGCTTCCTGGAGACATCCCATGCACGACGAAAGCCGCCGCATCGAGGAGCGCGTGCAGCGCCTTCACGACCAGCGCATCAAGTCCGCGATCTACGCGGCCACCGTCCCCTTCGAGGTGGAGGCCTGGCAGGCCCCGGGGGAGCCGGTCCCGTTCGAGGAGGCCGCCGCCGCCCCGTACGAGCCGTTCACCATGGGCACCCCCTGGGGGCCGCCCTGGGGCACCACCTGGTTCCGCATGCGCGGGCAGGTGCCCGCCGAGTGGGCGGGAAAGCGCGTCGAGGCCGTCATCGACCTCGGCTTCGTCGGCGACTGGCCCGGCAACCAGGCCGAGGCCCTCGTCCACCTCACGGACGGCACCCCCCTCAAGGCCGTCAACCCGCTCAACCAGTACGTCGCGATCGCCAACCCCGCACAGGGCGGCGAGACGGTCGACTACCTGGTCGAAGCCGCCTCCAACCCGGACATCCTCGCGGACAACTTCTCCAAGGTCACCTGGCTCGGCGACAAGCTCACCGCGGGCGACAAGCCCCTCTACACCTTCCGCAGCGCCGACATCGCGATCCTCGACGAGGAGGTCTGGCACCTCGACCTCGACGTGCAGGTGCTGCGGGAGCTGATGCTGGAGCTCGGCGAGCACGACCCGCGCCGGCACGAGATCGCACACGCCCTCGACCGGGCGATGGACCTCCTCGACCTGGACGACGTCTCCGGCTCGGCCGCCGCGGTACGCGAAGCACTGAAGCCGGTCCTGTCCAGGCCCGCGCACGCCAGCGCGCACACGATCTCCGGCGTCGGCCACGCCCACATCGACTCCGCCTGGCTCTGGCCGATCCGCGAGACCAAGCGCAAGACCTCCCGCACCTTCTCCAACGTCACCTCGCTCGCCGACGAGTACGACGACTTCATCTTCGCCTGCTCCCAGGCACAGCAGTACGAGTGGGTGCGCGACAACTACCCCAAGGTGTGGGCCCGCATCCAGGAGTCGGTCAAGAACGGCCAGTGGGCGCCGGTCGGCGGCATGTGGGTCGAGTCCGACGGCAACCTGCCCGGCGGCGAGGCCGTCGCCCGCCAGTTCGTGCACGGCAAGCGGTTCTTCATCGAGCACTTCGGCATCGAGACCAAGGGCGTGTGGCTGCCGGACTCCTTCGGCTACAACGCGGCCTACCCCCAGCTCGCCAAGCTCGCCGGCAACGAGTGGTTCCTCACCCAGAAGATCTCCTGGAACCAGACCAACACCTTCCCCCACCACACCTTCTGGTGGGAGGGCATCGACGGCACCCGGATCTTCACCCACTTCCCGCCGGTCGACACCTACAACGCCCGCTTCAGCGGCGTGGAGATGTCCCGCGCGGTCCGCAACTACGCCGAGAAGGGCGGCGCCTCCCGCTCCCTGGCCCCCTTCGGCTGGGGCGACGGCGGTGGCGGCCCCACCCGCGAGATCATGGAACGCGCCCGCCGGCTGGCGGACCTGGAGGGCTCCGCGAAGGTCGTCGTCGAGCACCCCGACGAGTTCTTCGCCAAGGCCCGCGCCGAGTACCCGGACGCACCCGTGTGGGTCGGCGAGCTCTACCTGGAGCTGCACCGCGCCACCTACACCTCCCAGGCACGCACCAAGCAGGGCAACCGCCGCTCCGAGCACCTCCTGCGCGAGGCCGAGCTCTGGGCGACCACGGCCGCCCTGCACGCCCCGGGCTACACCTACCCGCACGAGAAGCTGGACCGGCTCTGGAAGACGGTGCTGCTGCACCAGTTCCACGACATCCTGCCCGGCTCCTCCATCGCCTGGGTGCACCGCGAGGCCGAGGCCGAGTACGCCCGCGTCGCGCAGGAGCTGCACGCCCTGACCGCGCAGGCGGTGGCTGCGCTGGGCACCGGCGCACCCCGCGCCTTCAACACCAGTCCCTACGACCGCGCCGACGTGGTCCGCGCGGCCGACGGCGCACCGGTGTACGTGGAGGTGCCCGCGAACGGCTCCGCGCCCCTCGCCGACTCCGCGCCCCCGCAGCCCGTCACGGTCGACGGCCTGGTCCTCGACAACGGTCTGGTCCGTGTGGAGGTGGCCGGAGACGGCACCCTGTCCTCCGTCCGCGACCTGCGCGCCGGCCGCGAGGTCCTCGCCGAGCCCGGCAACCTGCTCCGCCTGCACACGGACCTGCCCAACTACTGGGACGCCTGGGACATCGACAAGCACTACAAGAACCGCTACACCGACCTGCTGGACGCCTCGTCCGTCACGGTCGTCGAACAGGACCCGCTGATCGGTGCGATCCGCGTCGAGCGGTCCTTCGGCAAGGGCTCCACGATCACCCAGACGATCACCGTCCGCGCCGGCAGCCCCCGCATCGACATCGAGACGGACATCGACTGGCACGAGGCCGAGAAGATCCTCAAGGCGGGCTTCCCCGTCGACATCAAGGCCTCGCACTCCTCCGCCGAGATCCAGTTCGGCCACATCCAGCGACCCACCCACACCAACACCACCTGGGAGGCGGCCCGCTTCGAGGTCTCCGGCCACCGCTGGGTGCACCTCGGCGAACCCGGCTACGGCGTCGCCGTCATCAACGACTCGACGTACGGCCACGACGTCTCCCGCACGGTCCGCGAGGACGGCGGCACCACGACCACCGTCGGCCTCAGCCTGGTCCGCGCCCCGCGCATCCCGGACCCCGAGGCCGACCAGGGCCGCCACCACTTCACCTACGCGCTGCTGCCCGGCGCGACCATCGAGGATGCCGTCGCCGAGGGCTATGCCCTCAACCTGCCGCTGCGGGTGGCCGACGCGGCCGGCGCCCCCGCACCGGTGGTCTCCGCCGAGGGCGCGGGCATCACCGTGGAGGCCGTCAAGCTCGCCGACGACGCCTCCGGCGATGTCGTCGTACGGCTCTACGAGTCCCGCGGCGGCCGCGCCACCGGCACCCTGCGCACCGGGTTCCCGCTCGCCGGCGCCCAGATCACCGACCTGCTGGAACGCCCGCAGGAGGAGGCGGAGATCACCGACGGGGCCGTCGCCCTGACGCTGCGGCCCTTCCAGATCCTGACCCTGCGCCTGCGAAGGGGCTGACCTCATGGCCATGCAGCCGTGGTTCGAGGACGCCAAGCTCGGCATCTTCGTCCACTGGGGCATCTACGCCGTCGACGGCGTCCAGGAGTCCTGGTCGTTCTACGACGACATCGTTCCGCACGACCGGTACATGTCCCAGCTCGACCGGTTCACGGCCGCCCGTTACGACCCGCGCGACTGGGCGAGGCTCTTCGCGCGGGCCGGCGCCAGGTACGCCGTCCTGACCAGCCGTCATCACGACGGGGTCGCCCTGTGGGACACGGCGCACGGCGACCTGAACGTGGGCCGTGACCTGATCGGCGGCTATGCGGAGGCCCTGCGCGAGCAGGGCCTCCGGGTCGGCCTCTACTACTCCCACTCCGACTGGAACCACCCCGACTACGCCTCCACCCGCAAGCCCGGCCGTCCGCCGGAGCTGGAGGACAACCGCTACTCCGAGGTCGCCGCCGAGTTCGAGGACCTCCAGGCCTGGGAGAGGTTCCTCGCCTACCGCGACGGCCAGATCCGCGAACTCACCCACCGCTACCGGCCGGACCTGCTGTGGTTCGACGGCGAGTGGGACCGCAGCGAGGAGCAGTGGCGCATCCCCGAACTCGCCGCCCTGATCCGCTCCGAGGTGCCGGACGTCGTCCTCAACGCCCGGATGCTCAGCGAGGGCGACTACGCCACCCCCGAGCAGGGCGCCCCCGTCCTCCCGCCGG
The DNA here is from genome assembly GCF_042262425.1 of Streptomyces sp. NPDC056373. Lineage (NCBI taxonomy): Bacteria > Bacillati > Actinomycetota > Actinomycetes > Kitasatosporales > Streptomycetaceae > Streptomyces > Streptomyces sp. NPDC056373. Next base: position 82,605 of record NZ_JBHJPX010000016.1, on the reverse strand, counting down.
AGGGCCCCTGGGAGCTGTGCCTCACCATCAACGACTCCTGGGGGCACCAGCATCACGACCATCACCACAAGTCCGTCGACCAGCTGATCCGCTACTTCACGGAGACCATCGGCGGCGGAGGCAACCTGCTGCTCAGCGTCGGCCCGCGGGAGGACGGCACGATCACGGACGAGCAGGCGCGGCGGCTGGAAGGGCTCGGCGACTGGATCGCCCGGCACGCCGAAGCCGTGTACGGCACGGTGCGGGGACTCCCGCCGGGCCACCACTACGGCCCGAGCACCCTCTCCAAGGACCGCCTCACCCTCTATCTGACCCTCTTCGACGCCCCGCGCGCCGAGATCAACGTCCGGGGCCTGCTCAGCGAGGTCCGCCGTGTCTCGGTCCTGGGCACCGGCACCGAACTGGCCCACAGCGTCACCGGCGGCCTCCACGAGACCCCCGGCATCCTCTGGATCGAACCCCCGACAGCCTCGGACCTCGACCCGCACGCCACGGTGCTCGCTGTGGAGCTGGAAGGAGAACTGGAGCTGTACCGGGGCGGAGGCCGCTTCTGACGGCGTCGAATTGACCCACGAAAACGGCATCCGAATGCCCCCTGCCGTGGGTCGCCCGGCTCCGTAGGGTCATTCTCATGACGACGACACAGAACGCAACGGGAAACAGCAGCGGCTTCGCACCGGTCCTCACCCGCGCCGCCGAGGCCGAGACGACACGCGACCCCAGCAGCGTGATGACCCTCCTCGCCGACTCCGGGAACACCGGAGGGCGGCTCACCAGCTACCGCTCGACGTTCGCGGAGGGCGCCGTCGGCGCCCCCGCCCACCTGCACACCGAGGCGTCCGAGATGTTCTACGTCATCGACGGCGCGCTCCAGGTGCTGGTGGGCGAGGAGATCACCGTGCTGAGGGCCGGCGACTTCCTGCTGGTGCCGCCGCACACGCCGCACGCCTTCGCCGCCGCGCCCGGTGCGACGGCAGACGTGCTGTTCGTCTTCACTCCGGGCGCGGGACGCTTCGACTACCTGCGGCTCCTGGGCCGGGTGATGCGCGGCGAGGCCGACCCGCAGGAGATCAAGGACTCCTCGGAACGCTTCGACAACCACTACGTCGACAGCCCCGTCTGGCGCGAGGCGCTCGCGGCAAGAATCTGATGCCTCAAAGGCGCAGCGCCTGGGCCGCCGCCCCGACGGCGCCGGACTGCTCGGCCGCGGCGGGCGCGGGTACCGCCGGGAGCGGCTCCGTCGCCTCGGTCCGCTGCTGCGGCAGCGACACCGGCCGCAGCGGACGCGGCCCCGACACCACCGTGTAGTCCTGGCCCAGGAACGGCGGGACCATCTCGCCCGGGTCCTCGCCGAGCGCCAGCTGCACCGCGGCCCAGGGGACGTTGACACCGCACTGGGACAGCTGGTGCAGTCCGCCGGCCGGGCGTGTGTTGACGTCCATGAGCACCGGCCGGTCGCCGAACATCCGGAACTGGATGTTGGACAGGTAGTGCAACCCGAAGCCCTCGGCGATCCGCCGGGCCGGGTCCAGCCACTGCTCGTGCAGGGTGAAGCCCCGGCGGCGGCCGTTCTTGGTACGGCCCACCACGAGCCGGACCCGGTTGTCCGGGCCGGTCAGGCAGTCGACCGACACCTCGGGCTGCTCCAGCCGCGGCATCACCAGCCAGTCCACCGGCTCCTCACCCTGCCGCAGCGCCTGAAGCACGAGATCGAGCGGTACATACGGGCTGGGGAACCCGCTCAGCTGCGTCAGCGAGAAGGGCGTACGCGTGATCACGCGGAAGCCCACCCCGCCCGCCCCGGACGCCGGCTTGAGGCACGCCTTGTGCCCGCCCGCCTCCAACTCCTCGACCGCCGCGACGAGTTCGTCCTCGGAGCGGACCCGGTACCACGGCGGCACCGGCACACCGATCGCCTGGACCGCCTCGTAGGCGATCACCTTGTCGTGGAAGACGGCCACGGCCTCGGGCGGCGGCGCCAGCACCGCCGTGCCGGCCGCCTCGAACTCGGTCCGGTGCGCCACGATCGCCGACTGGTGCAGCCGGGGCACGAACACGTCGATGCCGCGCCGCGCGCACTGGTCCAGCGCGAACTCGACGTACCCGGCGGGGGACAGGTTCTCGGGCTCCAGCTCGGCGGTGTCGGCGGCGGCCAGCACCGGCGAGTCGGGGTCGCCGTGGGTGGCGTGGATCTCGACGGCCCGGTCGCTGGGATTTCTCCGCAGCTGATCCATGAAGAACACGTTCTCCGCGTACGTGCGGTTGAGCCAGACGCGTACGCGAGAGACCATGCAGGCCGCCTTTCACGGTTCGCGGGCAGGGCTGAGCAGCCCGTGCCCGGGCAGGAGAAGGGAAGGGACACCAAACCGCCCCTGTGAAAGGGAAGTTCGTAGCGGTGGTGTTGGGCCAGATCATACGGCTTCGGCGGGCCCCCTCGTGCAACGCGCGTGTGAAGGAATTCTCCCGCCCCGGCCCTCGGACGGCTCTTGTCCCGGTCTCACGAATGTGATCTCTTGGTGACGTCCGGGGTGCGCTGAGGGGGCTTGAAGTGACGTCGACGGCCGATGGCGCCGCACAACTGCTGGCCATCAGCGATCTGCACATCGGTTATCCGGAGAACCGCGCCCTGGTGGAGGACATGCGGCCCGGGACGGACGACGACTGGCTGCTCGTCGCCGGGGACGTCGCGGAGACCGTGGCGGACATCCGCTGGGCCCTGAAGACGCTCGCGGGCCGCTTCCGCAAGGTCGTCTGGGTGCCCGGCAACCACGAGCTGTGGAGCCATCCGAGCGACGCCGTCACCCTGCGCGGCGTCGACCGGTACGAGTACCTGGTCGAGATGTGCCGCGAACTCGGCGTGACGACACCCGAGGACCCCTACCCCGTCTGGGAGGGCCCCGGCGGCCCGGTGGCCGTCGCCCCGCTGTTCCTGCTGTACGACTACTCGTTCCTGCCGGCCGGCTGCACCACCAAGGAGCAGGGCCTGGAGTACGCGCAGGGCACCGGCATCGTGTGCACCGACGAGTACCTGCTGCACCCCGACCCGTACCCGAGCCGGGAGGACTGGTGCCGCGCCCGGGTCGCCGCGACCGAACGCCGGCTCGCCGAACTGCCCGGCGACCTGCCGGTGATCCCGGTCAACCACTACCCGCTGCACCGGCACCCGATGGACGTGCTGTGGCACCCGGAGTTCGCCATGTGGTGCGGCACGGACCTGACCGCCGACTGGCACCGCAGGTTCCGCGTGCACACCATGGTCTACGGCCATCTGCACATCCCCCGCAGCACCGTCCACGAGGGCGTGCGCTTCGAGGAGGTGTCGGTGGGCTATCCACGCGAGTGGAGCAAACGGTCCCGGCCGCCGGGGCGGCTGCGGAGGATCCTGCCGGGGGAGGACGAACAGCGATGATCGGGGAACTGCTGCCGGAGACGGTGGTCGGCGTCGAGGCGTACGGGTACGAGGACGCGGACGCTGCGCTGTACCCCGAGGAGGCGGCCCTGCTGACACGGGCGGTCGACAAGCGGCGCAGGGAGTTCGCCGTCGTGCGTTCCTGCGCCCGCCGGGCCATGGAGAAGCTCGGCGTCGAGCCGCAGCCGCTCCTGCCCGGGGAACGCGGCGCCCCCGGCTGGCCGGCCGGACTGACCGGCAGCATGACCCACTGCGACGGCTACTGCGCCGCCGCGCTGGTCCGCGCCACCGACCTGGCGTCCCTCGGTATCGACGCCGAGGTCCACGGCCCGCTGCCCGAAGGTGTCCTGGAGTCCGTGTCCCTGCCGGCCGAGGCCGACCGGTTGCGACGGCTTGCGGCAGAACGCCCCGACGTGCACTGGGACCGCCTGTTGTTCAGCGCGAAGGAGTCCGTCTACAAGGCGTGGTTCCCCCTCACCGGGAAGTGGCTGGACTTCATGGAGGCCGACATCGAGCTCGCCGCCGACGGCACCTTCCGTGCGGAGCTGCTCGTCCCCGGGCCCTGGGTGGGCGCCCGCCGCCTCGGCCACTTCGACGGCCGCTGGACGACGGGACGGGGCCTGATCGCGACGGCGATCGCCGTACCGCACACCTGACCCCGCTCCCCGGCACCCGCCCCGTGGCACTCCCGGTCAGGGGCCGGGCTCAGGACACCAGTTCTCCAGGAGGCGGAAGAACGCCTCCTCGTTGCCGGTCAGTCCGGCGCGCTCCAGGGCCTGCTCCGCCTCGGCGAGGACCGCGGGCGGGACGAGCGGCGGGCTGCCCTCCAGGTCGAAGGCGGCCCGGACGGTGTGCAGCAGCCGCAGATAGGCCTGGACGGCGGTGCGTTCACGATCGGTCAGAACGGCGGTGGGCATCGGTCGGTTCTCCCCGTGTCGGCGTCGTCTCTCCCGCGCCCTCGCGGGCGCGTACGCCCCGCAACCGCGATGGCGCACCTCCAGCTTGCCGTCCACCACTGACAATCCGGTCCCGTCGCCCTCCGGTTCGCCCGCTCGGCGGAGGCGGACCGCCCCACGTCGCCGCACGGTGCGGCCCGTCAGCCCTGCGGTCCGCGGTACCCCAGCGACGCCTCGATCCGCCCCGCCAGGTGGTCCCGCTGCACCGGTCCCCGTGAGGACGAACCGGCGAGCCAGGCCCGGCACTTGCTGGCCAGCAGCAGGCCGAAGCTCTCGGCCTCCCGCTCGTCGTCGAGGTCGAAACGGGTGCGCGCGGCGACCTTCAGCACGGTCGCCTGGAGGTCGGCCCCGTCGTCGAGCAGCCTGGCCGCGACGGCCGCGCCCTCGACGTGGTGGGAGCAGTGGCCCGCCTTCATGTGCCACAGCTCATGGCCCAGGATCACCAACTGGTGATCGGGAGCGGTGCGTTCCTCGATCACGACCAGGTCCTGCTCGGCCATGTCCAGCCAGAGCCCGCTGGCGGTCCCGGGCGGAAACGCGGCCGTGCGGAAGCGCACGGGGCGGCCGCGGCGTCTGCTCATGCCGTCGCACAGGGCGGAGTAGAGCTCCTCGGGCCGAGCCGGCGCGGGGAGGGTCAGCTCCGCGACCAGCTCGCCGCACAGACGGCGCATTTCCTTACCGATGCCCACAGTTCTCCCCACGGTCACGACTCGGGCCGCTTGACGCTCTCCAGGAGCATGTCCAGCCACTCCGCGACCTTGTCGCGGTGCTGGTCGGTGGGCAGTTGCGCGGCACGCCAGGCGATGCCGCGCACGCCGTGGTCCTGCAGCAGCCGCTCCAGCGGGTCGTCCTGTGCCGCGGCCGCCTGCCGCTCACGGTCGGCGAGCTTCTGCAGCAGATCCTGCTCGGTGTGCTGGAGGGCGCTCACGAGCGCCTCGGGGTCCTCGGCCGTCAGGAAGCCGGCGTGCACCCGGAAGAACCGCTGGAGGGCGTCGCAGTGCTCCATGGTCGGCCGCCGGTCGCCGTTGATGAGAGCGCCGGCCTGCTGCCGGGACATACCGGCGCCGTCGGCGATCTCCTGCTGGGTGTACTTGCGGCCGTTGGGCTTGAGCCGGGTCCGGCGCAGCAGGTCCAGCCGCTGCAGGAACCGGGCCTGCACATCGGGCTCGCCCGCGGGCCTGCCGCACAGCAGGGCCCTCACGACCGGCTCCGGGACGCCGGAGGCGACGGACAGCCGGCCCGTGTCGAAGACCTCGGCGTGCGCCACGCCGAGCCGGTCGGCGAGCGCGCCGACACGGGAGACGACGGCCGGCAGCACGGCCGTCGGCGTGACGCCCGGACCTTCGACGAAGCCACCCGTCACCGACAGATCTCCTACGTATCTCACAGGCTTCTCACAAGTGGATGCCGTGACCTACCCCGGCGTGAACTTCCCGGAGCGTAGCCGGTGGTTCGAACTCACATCCAGGTCTCGCCACAACTGTGGCCAATTTCAGCCGTCAACAGACATGGAATGCCACGATAGTTGACACGCCTCAGCTCGGGGCAGCAGGATCGGGGCGCCGCGTCAAGGCCGCACAGGCAAGAGGGGTGACCTCCCGATGGCATATCAGGCAGGAGGGCAGCGGCCGGCACCGCGGCCCCTCCCCGAGACTCCCGAGGCACAGGCCTACCTGGAGGACTACGCCGGGCTTCTGGAGGGTGTCTCCTTCCCCGCGCTCGTCGTCGACCACTGCTGGGACGTGGTGCTCACCAACGGCGCCTTCCGGTCACTTTTCCGTGAGGTCGGCCCGCACCCGACGGCGATGCCGGGCGACAACTTCCTCAGGTTCGTCCTCTTCCACCCCGACGCCCCCACCGTGCTCGGCGATCACGAGGCGAGCTGGTGCCTGCCGATGCTCGCGCACTTCGCGCGGACCGTCGAGAGCCACGGCCCCGACCACGGGCTGCAGGCCGTCCGCCGCGACATCGCGCTGGATCCGATCATGGAGGCCGCCTACCGGCACGGCCTGCCGCACTGGATCCGCGCGGTCGGCGAGGGCGCCGTCGAGCAGGACGGTGCCGTGCGGCCGCTGCTGCACCCGGACCCGCACCGGGGCGCCACGGAGTGCCGGGTCGTCGTCGAGACGTCCAGGACGCTCGAGGAACTGGGGTGCGCCCGGGTCACGTTCGTCCTGCGTGAGGCTCGCCGCTCCGCGTCCCGGGAGCGCCGCAGCCGTCGTACCGCCTCCCACCTGAGGGTCGTCCCCGCAGCCGACTGAATCGCCGACGGGTCGCCGACCCGCCTCGTCGGCACCCTTCCCGGGTCCTGTGCTGTGTGACATAGTACTGACGTGAGCGAGTCGCTGACCTGCGATGTCGTGGTGGTCGGAGCCGGAGTGGTCGGCGCCGCGGCCGCCCTGTACGCGGCCCGTGCCGGCCTGGACGCCGTCGTGGTGGACCGGGGCCCGGTGGCGGGCGGCACGACCGGAGCGGGGGAGGGGAACCTCCTCGTCTCCGACAAGGAGCCCGGACCCGAGCTCGGACTTGCCCTGCTGTCCGCGCGGTTGTGGGCCGACCTGGCCCGGGAGGGGCTGGGCGGGGCCGTCGAGTACGAGGCCAAGGGCGGTGTCGTCGTCGCCGGCACGGACCGGGCCCTGGCCGGACTGGAGAAACTCGCGGCCGAGCAGCGCGCCTCCGGGGTCGAGGCGGTCCCGGTGCCGCCCGACCGGCTCACCGACCTGGAGCCGTATCTGGCCCCCGGCCTGGCCGGCGGCGTGCACTACCCGCAGGACGCCCAGGTGATGCCCGCCCTCGCGGCGGCCCACCTGCTGCGCGCCGCCGCGGCCCGGGTGTTCACCGGCCGGGAGGTGACCGGAGTCCTGCGCGGCCCGGACGGTGCGGTGCGCGGTGTACGGACCGACCGCGGCGACCTCCACGCCCCCGCGGTCGTCAACGCGGCCGGTACCTGGGGCGGCGAGGTGGCTGCCCGCGCCGGTGTGTCCCTGCCCGTGCTGCCCCGGCGGGGGTTCGTCCTGGTCACCGAGCCGCTGCCGCACCGCATCCGGCACAAGGTGTACGCCGCCGACTACGTGGCCGACGTCGCCAGCGACTCGGCGGCGCTGCAGACCTCCCCCGTGGTCGAGGGCACCCCGGCCGGACCGGTCCTCATCGGCGCCAGCCGCGAACGGGTGGGCTTCGACCGCTCGTTGTCGCTCCCGGCGCTGCGCGCGCTGGCGGCCGGGGCGACCGGGCTCTTCCCTTTCCTGGCCGGAGTCCGGGCGATACGGACCTACGCCGGCTTCCGGCCGTATCTGCCGGACCATCTGCCCGCGATCGGCCCCGACCCGAGGGCGCCCGGCCTCTTCCACGCCTGCGGGCACGAGGGCGCGGGCATCGGGCTCGCCACCGGTACCGGGCATCTGATCGCCCAGGTGCTGACCGGGCGGAGGCCCGACCTGGATCTCGGCCCGTTCCGTCCCGACCGCTTCACCGAGGAGGCCGAGTGAACCCGCTGGAACCGGCGGGGGCCGGACCGGGCCCCGCCTTCACGGTCACGTTCGACGGGCGGCCGGTGCAGGCCCTGCCCGGCCAGACGGTCGCCGCCGTGCTGTGGGCGGCGGGTGTCACGTCCTGGCGTGCCACGCGCGGCGGGGGCCGCCCGCGCGGGGTGTTCTGCGGGATCGGCGTCTGCTTCGACTGCCTGGTGACGGTCAACGAACGCCCCAACCGACGCGCCTGCCTGGTGCCGGTGCGGCCGGGGGACACGATCAGCACGCAGGACGGAACGGGCCATGAGGAGGCCGGTCATGCGGACTGACCTCGCGGTGATCGGCGCCGGGCCGGCCGGGCTCGCTGCTGCCCTGGCAGCCTCGGCGCGCGGCGTACGCGTCGCGCTCGTCGACGCCGGGACGCAGCCCGGCGGGCAGTTCTACCGGCAGCCCGGCGCAGGGCTGGGTGCCGGGCCGCCCGAGGCTCCGCACCCCCGGTGGCGGACCTGGGAGCGCCTGCGGGACGGGCTCGCCGCCAGTGCCGTACGCGTCCTGACGGATCACCACGTGTGGTGTGTGGAGCGCACCCCGAACGGCTTCACCGTGCACGCCCTGCTCGGGCCGGACCAGGAGGAGCCCGCCGAGGTGCACGCCCGCGCCGTGCTCCTGGCCACCGGCGGCTACGAGCAGGTACTGCCCTTCCCGGGCTGGACCCTGCCGGGTGTCGTCACGGCCGGGGGAGCCCAGGCCATGCTCAAGGGCGCACGGGTGGTGCCAGGGCGGCGAGCCGTCGTGGCCGGGACCGGACCGCTGCTGCTGCCCGTGGCGACCGGGCTCGCCGCAGCCGGCGTCGAGGTCGCCGCACTCGCCGAGTCGGCAGCCCCCGGGCGCCTCGCCCGTCACGCCCCGGCCCTGGCCGGCAAGTTCCCCGAAGGTGCCGGACACGCCGCCCGCCTGCTGCGCCACCGCGTCCCGGTCCTCACCCGCCATACCGTCGTCCGCGCCCACGGAGACGAACGGCTGACCGGTGTCACGCTCGCCGCGCTCGACGCCGAGGGCCGTGTCCGCCCCGGCACGGAGCGGCACCTGCCCTGCGACACCCTCGCCACCGGCCACGGCATGCTCCCGCACACCGACCTCGCGGAGAGCCTCGGCTGCCGACTCGACGGGCTCGCCGTGGCCGTCGACCCCGAGCAGCGCACGGACGTGCCCGGTGTGTGGGCGGCCGGCGAGGCCACCGGCATCGGCGGTGCCGCCCTGGCCCTCGCCGAGGGGCACATCGCCGGCTGCTCCGCCGCCGCCCACCTGCTCGACGCCGCTCCCCGCCCGCCAGGCACCGCTCCCGGCCCGGCCCCAGCCGCCCTCAAGGCCCGTACGAAGCTCAGACGATCCGCCGCCGCCCTCGAATCCGCCTACGCACCCCCCGCGCACTGGCCCGAGCAGATCACCGACGACACCGTGATCTGCCGCTGTGAGGAGGTCACCGCCGGGTCCGTGCGCGAGGCCCTGGACCTCGGGGCGGGTGACGAACGCACCGTGAAGCTGCTCAGCCGGGCCGGGATGGGCTGGTGCCAGGGCCGGATGTGCGGCACCGCGATCGCCGCTCTCGCCGGCTGTGCGCCCACCCCGGCCAAACGCCCGTTCGCCCGTCCCGTGCCGCTCGGCGTCCTCGCCCGGCCACACCCCCAGGAGGGACCGTCATGACCGAACACCGCCCCTGGCGCGGCGTCCTCGTCGCCACCGCGCTTCCGCTGAACGACGACCTCTCGGTGAACCACGACCGGTACGCCGAGCACTGCGCCTGGCTCGTCGACAACGGCTGCGACGGAGTCGTACCGAACGGCTCCCTCGGCGAGTACCAGGTGCTCACACCCGAGGAGCGGGCCCGGGTCGTCGAGACGGCCGTCGCGGCGATCGGCGGGGAGCGCGTCATGCCCGGCGTGGCCGCCTACGGGTCCGCCGAGTCCCGCCGCTGGGCCGAGCAGGCGGGCGAGGCCGGCTGCCGCGCGGTGATGCTGCTGCCCCCGAACGCCTACCGCGCCGACGAGCGTGCCGTCCTCGCCCACTACGCCGAGGTCGCCCGGTCGGGCCTGCCGGTCGTCGCGTACAACAACCCGATCGACACCAAGGTCGACCTCGTGCCCGAGCTGCTCGCCCGGCTGCACGGCGAGGGGCACATCCAGGGCGTGAAGGAGTTCTCGGGCGATGTCCGCCGGGCCTACCGGATCGCCGAACTCGCCCCCGAACTCGACCTGTTGATCGGCGCGGACGACGTCCTGCTGGAGCTGGCCGTCGCCGGTGCCAAGGGCTGGGTGGCGGGCTACCCCAACGCGCTGCCCCGGTCCTCGGCCGAGCTGTACCGGGCCGCCGTCGGCGGCGACCTGGACACCGCCCTGCCCCTGTACCGGCAACTCCACCCGCTGCTGCGCTGGGACTCACGGGTGGAGTTCGTCCAGGCCATCAAGCTGTCCATGGACATCGTCGGCCGCCACGGCGGCCCCTGCCGCCCGCCCCGGGTACCGCTGCTGCCCGAACAGGAGGCCGCCGTGCGAGCCGCCACCGAGAAGGCCCTCGCGGCCGGATCGAGCTGAGGACCATGCGCAGCAGACTCGTCCTGCACGCCGTCGACTCGCACACCGAGGGCATGCCGACCCGCGTGATCACCGGCGGCATCGGCACCATCCCGGGTGCCACCATGAACGAGCGACGGCTGTGGTTCCGCGAACACCGCGACGAGATCAAGCAGTTGCTGATGAACGAGCCGCGCGGCCACTCCGCCATGAGCGGCGCGATCCTGCAGCCGCCGACCCGGCCCGACTGCGACTGGGGCGTCGTCTACATCGAGGTCTCCGGCTATCTGCCGATGTGCGGGCACGGCACCATCGGCGTGGCGACCGTACTGGTCGAGACCGGGATGGTCGAGGTCGTCGAGCCGGTCACCACCATCCGGCTCGACACCCCGGCGGGCCCCGTCGTCGCCGAGGTGGCGGTCGAGGACGGCGCGGCCCGGGCGGTGACCCTGCGCAACGTCCCCTCCTTCGCCGTAGGCCTCGACCGCGAGGCCACCCTCGCCGACGGCCGGACGGTGACGTACGACCTCGCGTTCGGCGGCAACTTCTACGCCATCCTGCCGCTGGAGCGGTTCGGTCTGCCCTTCGACCGGTCCCACAAGGACGAGATCCTCGCCGCGGGCCTGTCCCTCATGGCCGCCGTCAACGCCGAGGACCCGCCCGTCCACCCGGAGGACCCCTCCATCCGCGGCCTCCACCACGTCTACCTGGCCGCCTCCGGCTCGGACGCCCGCCACTCCCGGCACGCCATGGCCATCCATCCCGGCTGGTTCGACCGTTCGCCCTGCGGCACCGGCACCAGCGCCCGCATGGCCCAGCTGCACGCGCGCGGCGAACTCCCGCTGCACACCGAGTTCGTGAACGAGTCCTTCATCGGTACCCGCTTCAACGGCAGACTGCTCGGCACGACCGAGGTGGCCGGCCGCCCGGCCGTGCTGCCCAGCTTCACCGGCCGCGCCTGGATCACCGGCACCGCCCAGTACCTCCTCGACCCCGAGGACCCGTTCCCGGCGGGGTTCGTCCTGTAGGCGCCCCCGCAAGCACACCTGAGAGGAACCCCGACCGTCATGGCTCCGCAGCACATCCCCGCCCTGCCCGTGCTGGGCAGCAGGAAGCCCAGTCACCGGGAGCGGGTCGCTGACGCGCTGCGGGCCGCCCTGATCGCCGGTGAACTGCGGCCGGGCGAGGTCCACTCGGCACCCGCCCTGGCCGCCCGCTTCGGCGTCTCCGCCACGCCCGTGCGCGAGGCCATGCTCGACCTGGCCAAGGAGGGCCTGGTCGACACCGTGCCCAACAAGGGTTTCCGCGTCACCGCCGTCTCCGAGCGGCAGCTCGACGAGTACACCCACATCCGGGCGCTGATCGAGATCCCCACGACGGCGGAACTGGCCCGCAGGGCCGACCCGGTGGCCCTGGAGGCGCTGCGCCCGGTCGCCCGGGAGATCGTCACGTCCGCCGCGGCCGGTGACCTCATCGCCTACGTCGAAGCCGACCTGCGCTTCCACCTCGGCCTGCTGGCCCTCGCCGGCAACGGCCACCTCGTCGACGTCGTGCGGGACCTCAGACGCCGCTCCCGCCTCTACGGCCTGACGGCGCTGGCGGAACAGGGGCGACTGCAGGCGTCCGCCGAGGAGCACCTGGAGATCCTGGACGCGCTGCTCGCCCGCGACGAGGAGGCCGTACGCGCCGTGATGGCCCGGCACCTCGGACATGTCCGGGGCCTTTGGGCCGCGCCCTGAACAGGCAGGTCCGACAGGGCGGGCGCTTTCCCGGGTCCCGGACGAGCGGACGGGGCGGGCGCTTTCACAGATCCAGGACGAGGCGCTTCCCGCGGCAGCGGGAGACGCAGATCATCATGGTCTCGCCGGCCGCGCGCTCGTCCTCCGACAGCACCGAGTCCCGGTGGTCGGGCTCGCCGTCGAGGACGTCGGTCTCGCACGTCCCGCAGGTGCCCTCGGTGCAGGAGTACAGCACCTCGACCCCGGCGGCGCGCACGGCGTCCAGTACGGACACGTCCGGCGCGACGGTGAGTGTTCGGCCGCTCTGCGCGAGCTCCACCTCGAACGCCGTCTCGCCGCCGCTCTCCTGCTCCTTCGGCCGGAACCGCTCGACGCGCAGCACCCCGGACGGGCACCGGGCCTCGACCGCGTCCAGCAGCGGCCCGGGACCGCAGCAGTAGACGAGGGTGCCCTCGGGTACGTCGTCGAGCACGGACGGCAGGTCCAGCAGGCCCGACTCGTCCTCGGGCGCGATCGTCACGCGGTCACCGTAGCGGCCGAGTTCCTCCGCGAAGGCCATGGACCCGCGCGTGCGTCCGCCGTACAGCAGCGTCCAGTCGGCGCCCGCCGTCTCGGCCGCCGCCAGCATCGGCAGGATCGGTGTGATGCCGATGCCTCCCGCGACGAAGCGGTACCGGGGAGCGGGCTCCAGACGGAAGTTGTTCCGGGGCCCGCGCACCCGCACCTTCTCGCCCTCGCGCAACTGCTCGTGCACATGGGCCGAACCGCCCCGCCCGGGGCGCTCGCGCAGCACCGCGATCCGCCAGGCGGACCGGTCCGCGGGGTCGCCGCACAGCGAGTACTGCCGTTCCAGACCGGGCGCCGCCAGGACGTCGACGTGGGCGCCCGGCTCCCAGGCGGGCAGTGGCTCGCCCAGCGGCCGGCGCAGGGTGAGGGCGAGCACTCCATCGGCCGCGAACTCCCTGCGTTCGACGATGAGTTCGGACTCGTACAGGCTCATGAACCGTTTCCTCGTGATGCGTCGACAAGGTGCCCCCGCGGATGGGCGAGCATCCACTCCCACATCTCGACGGGGTCCTGCGCGGTGTGCTCACGGCCGCAGTGGCACGTGCCGTGCAGGGTGTCGGTGCCGGGCAGCCAGGCGATGCGGTAGACCTCGCCGGTGGGAGCGGTCACCGGACCTTCTCCACGGGCTTCTCGCCCTGCTCCACCAGCCGGGCGAGGATGCGGCGGGCGGCCAGGCCGCCGGTGTCGATGTTGATGCTCAGCTCCTGGTAGCCGGTGCGTTCGGTGCCGAGGGTCTTCTGCAGCAGGTTGAGCGCGGTGACGTCCTGCATCACCACCGTGTGGTTGTTGCCCCGGAGGAACTCGGTGACCTCGGCGTCGTCCGTCGCCCAGTCCCGGGAGACCGCCCAGAAGTCGTACACCGTGCCGTCGCCGGACGGCGTGATCGCGTAGGTGATCTCGGTGTGGAAGCCGTTCGGGTCGCTGCCGTCCGCCTCGGGCAGCACCCCGACCGGGGCGATACGGCTGTGCAGCAGATACAGGCAAGGGGCGTGGTACTCGATGTCCTGCCAGCGGGTGATGCGGCCCTCGATGCCGGTCGACCTGGCGTAGAACGGCGGGCACGCGGCGTCGTCCATGTGCCTGCTCACCCGGACGATCCCGGCGCCCTCGTCGACCTCGGTGGTGATCGGCGTCTCGGCGACCTCGGGGGTGCCGATGTAACCGCCGTGCAGATACGTCTCGTGGGACAGGTCGAGGAGGTTGTCGACGAGCAGCCCGTAGTCGCAGTCGATGGGCTCCATGCCGCGCACGGTGACCCAGCCGGGGGAGTCGAGGTGCCGGGCCCGGGGGATGGTCTGCGGGTCGGCGAGCGCCGGGTCGCCGATCCACACCCAGATCAGCGAGTCCTGCTCGACGACCGGGTACGAGGCGACCCGGGCCGTGCGCGGCACCCGCTTCTGCCCGGGCACGTACACGCAGGTACCGGTCGTGTCGTAGGTGAACCCGTGGTAGCCGCACACGATCCGGTCCCCGTCCAGCCGCGTCGGCGCCTCGGACAGCGGGTAACGGCGGTGCACACAGCGGTCGTGCAGGACGACCGGCGTACCCTCCTCCTCGGTCCGGTAGAGCACGAGCGTCTCACCGAGGATCGTCCGGCCGAGCAACTCCCGCCCCACCTCGTGACTGTAGGCGGCGACGTACCACTGGTTCCTGGCGAAGGCGGTCATGTGAGGCATGGGGTTCCCGTCCCTGTCGGCGGGGCGTCGTCGCCCCGCGTGCCGTGGTTGGGAACAGGTTCCTGAGGGGTGTGGTTGCCGCGCAAGGCGGCTTCCGCCAGACGGAAGGTCTCTGTGAAGAGCTGGTCAGGTCCTTGCTGTGTGTCTTGCGCAGCACTGGTTCACACGGTCGCATCCCCAGCAGCGTCGGTCGGGCACCGCGGACACGGGGGCGGAGTGCCCAAAACTCACGGGTCTTCCCGGCCCGCACGGGGGAGGGCTTCCGTGCGGGCCTGATCGACGGGGTCAGGAGCTTGTGACCGTGTGCGGTCCGGGTCAGCGCCGCAGGGTGAGCAGACCCGGCCGGTACGGCAGCTTCACGTAGTCGGTCCCATCCGATGAGGGAGACCTGCCCTGGTAGAGGAACTGAAGGTTGCAGGGGTCGACGGTCATGGTCTGGTCGGCGTTGGTGCGGACCAGGTCACCATGGCTGATGTCGTTGGTCCAGGTGGCACCGCTGTTGGCCTTGCCGGCGAAGGGGCTGCTCTCGCTGCCGGCCTGGACCGTCCAGGGGCCGTTCAGGCCGGAGGCGGTGAACGAGCGGAAGTAGCGGCCGTTCGCTCCCATCGCCTCAACGATCATGAGGTACTGGTTCTGCCCCTGGACCTTGTAGACCTCCGGCGCCTCGAACAGCCTTTCCTTCGTGTCGCTCATGACCGTGGTGTACGACGAGCCGAAGCTGCCCGGGAAGTTCCCGATCGGCATGGTCGACTTGTAGATCTTGCCGTTGTCGTCGGCGAAGAACAGGTACATGTTCTGGCCGTCGCCGATCATCGTCGGGTCGATCGGGCCGCTCTCGGGGAGGCTGCCGGTGAACAGCGGCTGCGGCGCGGACCAGCCGTTGGGGTCGGTGGGGTTGCTGGACGTGCGGTAGGTGAAGGGCCAGGCGGTACCCCACCCGTTCGAGGTCAGCACCCAGATGTTCTTGGGCGCGAAGTAGAACAGTTTGGGTGCCACCGCCAGGCCCGGGCTCATCCCGGTCTGGGTGGCCGTCGCCATGTCCGACCAGTTCGTGAAGGGACGGAACGCCATCGTGCCCCACGACGATCCGTCCGAAGTGGTCGCGTAGACCAGTTGCTTGCCGTTGTAGGGCACGGTGGTGAAGTCCTTCAGCGCGACCCAGCCGTTCGACGGCTGTGCCAACGGGCCGGTGGACGCCCACCGGTATGCCGACGGAAGAGCACACGTGCCGCCCGGCGGTGCGGACAGGCCGCTCCACTTCTGGTTGCTGCCGCCGGTGCAGTTCCAGAGCTGCACCGCCGTGCCGTTGGCCGTGGCACCGCCGCTGACGTCGAGGCACAGCCCCGACTCCACCGCGACGACCGTGCCGTCGGAATTCACCCTCCACTGCTGGTTCGTACCGCCGTTGCAGGCCCAGAGCACCACCCGGGTACCGGCGGTGGTGGCGTGGCCCGGTACATCGAGGCACTTGTTGCCGTACACCGTCAGCTGGTTGTCGTCCGTCAGCGTCCACCGCTGGTTGGTCCCGCCCGAGCAGTCCCAGATCTGCAGGTTCGTCCCGTCCGTCTGACTGGCGTTCGGCACATCGAGACACCGGCCTGAACCAGTGCCGCGCAAGGCGCCGCTGGTGGCCGCCTGGGCAGGGTTGGCGACAAGTGTCGCCGCCGAAGCGACCAGGGCCGCGAGCACCAGGGACAGCTGCCTGCGGTGGAAACCACGTCTGCGCATGGGGGAGCCTCATTCCTTGATTCAGTAAGCCGTTCCGGTCGGCCCGGCAGAGGCCGCCCGGACTGTCGACGCGCTATGACCCGACCTCGATGTCCGTGATGTCGCACGAGGGTCGAAGAGCCGTGCAAGCGGGAGGGAGGACAGCGACCGCGATCTGGTTTCCGGTGCGAGCCTCAGTTTCTGACGACGCGCCATCGATTGTCGGCGGTGCCGTTGTCCGAGTCCTGGACCGCGAACGCGCCGACTGCGGTGGAGTTGCCCGCGATGGCGAGCAGCTTGCCGCTGTGCGCGTTGCGGATCTTGCAGGTCCCGTCCCCCTGGTCGAGCAGCGTCCAGCGGTGGTCGGCGGTGCCGTTGTCCGACCACTGCAGGACGGTTGCGTTGTCTGCCGTGGACATGTCCTGGACGCCGAGCACCTTGCCGCTGTGAGCGTTGCGCAGGCGGAAGCCGTTTCCGTCGGGGATCATGTGCCAGTCGTGGTCGGCGGTGCCCGAGTCGTTCCACTGCAGCGCGCGGCCACCGTCCGCCGTGGACATGTCCTGGATGCCCAGCACGAGACCGCTGCCCACGTTGGCGAGCCGGACGGTGCCGGCACCGGCGGTGTTCCAGTAGACGGTGTAGTTGTGTCCGTGCGCGTCGTGGAACGGGCCCAGACCGACGGTGGAGCCGTTGGCGCGGGCGGTGAAGGCGAGCGCGGTGCCGCCGGTCCGTGTGATCGAGGACGTGTCCAGCGCCGGGAGGGAGGTGAGCGCGGAGTCGCCGTAGTCGCCGGACAGGACCACCGGGCCGTAGGTGATCGCGGCGACGTTTGGATCGTCGTCGGCCGCTCGCAGGACGATCCGCATGGGCAGGCGGACGGTGACGGTGTCGCCGGAGGCCCACGAGCGGGTCAGGGTGGCGTAGCTGCCGGGGGCGGTGGTGATGTTCTGCGCCACGCCGTTGACGCTGATGGTGGCCCCGGCGGTCCAGCCCGGGATGCGGATGCGCATGGCCCAGGTTCCGACGGCGTTGCCGGTCACCCGCAAGTCTGTGGTGTCGCTGACTGGGTAGGCCGTGGTCTGGGTGACCGTGATCCCGCGCTCCGACCAGTTGAGCACCGACGGCACGAACAGGTTGACGATCAGCGTGTCGTCACTGCGGTAGTAGATGGAGTCCATCAGCCTGGTGTGCATCTCCAGGCCCGTGCCCTGGCAGCACCAGAAGGTGCCGTAGTCGGTGCTCCACGTGCCGCCGCCCCACGCCGGGCCCACGCCGCGTCGGCCTCCCGGGTTCAGCGGGGTGAAGTAGGTGATGTGGCCGTGGTCGTCCGCCGGGTTCTGCTGGCCGATCATCTGGTTCAGCCAGGCCTGCTCGTAGTAGTCGAACAGGGCGGCCCGGTTCGGGTCCAGCTCGAACAGTTCGCGGGTGAGGGTGAGCATGTTGAAGGTGTTGCAGCTCTCGCAGGTGTCCTTGTTCAGGTAGCCGGCGATGGCGTTCGGGGCGCGGAAGTGCTCCGCCTGGCTGTTGCCGCCGATGGCATAGGTGTGGTTGTCGACGCAGAAGTTCCAGGCGTTGGTGGCGATGTCGCGGTACCGGGTGGTACCGGTGGCCTTGTACTCCCGGGCGGCCCCGATCCACTTGGGCACCTGGGTGTTGGCGTGCAGTCCGCTGAGCCTGTCCTGGTGGGACGCCAGGGGGTCGAACACAGCGGCGTGGTCGAACCGCTTGGCGACGGTGAGCCACCGCGTGTCGCCCGTCTGCTGGTGGAGATCGGTCAGCACGGCGTTCATGCCGCCGAACTCGGTCTGGAGCATGTCCTGCATCTGCCGGCCGCTCAGCCGGCCGGTGCGCAGGTCGACCCATCCCGCGAGGGCGAGCAGCACGTCGCGGGCCTGAGCGCTGCCGATGAGGCGCCACACGTCCAGCAGGCCGGCAAGGGTCTTGTGGATGGTGTAGTACGGCACGTTGCCGTTGCCCAGGGTCCGCTGCTCGAGGGCGGTGAAGTCGGACTCGGGGTAGCCGGAGAGATACCCCGCGCTGAAGCCGGCGGCGCTGTTGTTGGCCTGGCATGCGGCCAGCCCCGCGACCATGGTGACTGCCTTGTCCCGGCAGGTGGTGTCCCCGGTCACCGCGTAGAGCTGTGCCCATGCGGTGAGGAAGTGGCCTTGGACGTGAGTGCGGAAGGGGAACGCCGGGGCGTCCCAACCGCCGTTGGCAGCCGCACCGTTGGTGGACAGCCGGTGGTTGGCGCGGAAGTTGTACAGCAGCCGGTCGACATCGACGAACCGCAGGTAGTTCCGCGTACGGTTCTGGTTGTCCAGCCAGCGGCTCGCCGTGAGCCGGACCTGGTCGAGCGCGAAGGGGTGCGCCAGGACCCCGATGCCGGCCCGTGTGGAAGGGGCGGCCGCCTGGGCGGGAGATGCCGGTGACAAGGACCCGGCGGCAGAGGTGGCGGCGGTGGCCGCGGCCCCCTGAAGCAGGCGCCGTCTGCTGACGGAGGAAGTCATCTTGCACCTTTCGGTGGGGCGAAGGTGGCTGGTGATCGTCGGTGCGCTGCGGTTGTTCCTGTTCGCCGGGCGACGAGAACCGGGACGCACGGGGGCGTGGTCCGATCAGTCCTCTCCACTGATACATGGGATGGATTAACGGATACGAACGTTGCCGCTGTCCAGTCTCGCGACACGAAATGGCCGGGCGTGCTTGTGAATTCGCCTCCGGCCCGCCCCCTGACGTCAGATCAGACATGGGAGGTGCCGAGAAGGAGTGCGGGGAGCGCGAGAGCTGGTCGACGTTCGGCGGCGCGCTCTCGGGCAGCCACAAACATGCCATGTTTGAGCTAGGACATTAAACGAATAACGCTCAAAAGGTACGGAAATGTAAGTCGCGAGAACACTTTCATCCCTGCACGCCCGTTGACAGCAGTGCGTCACATGGTCGAACTTCATGCGTAACCGCGACGTTCCAGAACCACAGGCGGCGCATGTCCCCCTGGTCCCTTGTCCCCCACTTCAGGGATGTCCTCATGTCGAGCTCTCTCAACAGACGCCAGTTCCTGTCCGCCGCCACGGGTGTAGCGGCAGCAGCCATCGCCGGCGGCGGCCTCGGGGCCGGCGTCGCCCGGGCGGCACCGAGCACGTACACGCCCGACTGGGACTCGGTCGACCGGCACCCGGCGGCTCCGGAGTGGTTCCAGGACGCCAAGTTCGGGATCTACTTCCACTGGGGTGTCTTCAGCGTCCCGGCCTTCGGCAACGAGTGGTACCCGCGCACCATGTACCAGGCCGGCGACTCGGTCCGGCAGCACCACATCGCGACCTACGGCCAGCCCTCCGCGTGGCCGTACCACAACTTCATCGACGGAGCCCGGGACCTGGCGGGCAACTTCGTGAAGTTCGCGCCGAAACTGAAGTCGGCCGGAGGCAACTTCGACCCCGACGAGTGGGTGCAGTTGTTCGTCGACGCCGGCGCCAAGTTCGCCGGGCCGGTCGCCGAGCACCATGACGGCTTCTCCATGTGGGACAGCCAGGTGAACGAGTGGAACTCGGTGAACAAGGGTCCGGGGCTCGACCTGCTGAAGCTCTTCTCCACGGCCGTCCGCGCCAAGGGCCTCAAGCTGCTGGTGGCCATGCACCACGCCTACAACTTCACCGGTTTCTACGAGTTCGCCCCCGCCCAGACGGACCCCGGCCTCAAGAAACTTTACGGGCAACTGGGTTCGGCCGCCGAGAACCAGCTCTGGTTCGACAAGCTCAAGGAGGTTATCGACCGCGCTCGGCCCGACATCCTCTGGCAGGACTTCAATCTGGACGAGGTCGACGAGCGACAGCGCCTGAACTTCCTGGCGTACTACTACAACCAGGCCGACAGCTGGGGCCGTGAGGTCGTCGCCACCTACAAGGACGGCATGAACGGCAAGGGCGAGGTCTTCGACTACGAGCGCGGCGGCCCGGCCGACCTCACCACCCCGTACTGGCTGACCGACGACAGCATCTCCAGCAGCAGTTGGTGCTACACCCAGGGCATCGGCTACTACACGTTCCAGCAGATGCTGCACTCCTTCATCGACCGCGTCAGCAAGAACGGCAACATGCTGCTGAACATCGCACCGATGGCGGACGGCACCATCCCCCAGGCGCAAAAGGACATCCTGCTCGGTATCGGAGACCACCTGAAGCGATTCGGTGAGTCGTTGTACGCCACCCGCGCCTGGGCCGCCTACGGCGAGGGCCCGACGAAGATGGGCGGCGGGTCGTTCACCACCCCGCACGCCGGCACGGCGCAGGACATCCGCTTCACCCGCAACAAGGCCGGCACCGTCCTGTATGCCACCGTCCTGGGCTGGCCGGGCGGTTCGCTGACGATCAAGACCCTCGGTTCGGAGCGGATCAACCTCGCCTCGCTGTCCTCGGTGAAGCTCCTCGGCACCACCGCCGGCACGTACATCGACCTGCCCGCCCCCACCCAGAACTCCTCCGGCCTCACCCTCACCCTGCCTTCCACGGCGCCCTACAGTGCCGGCGCCTACGTGCTCAAGCTCACCTTCTCCGGCGCGATCCCCGGCCTTCGGCCGCTCACGGGCGCCATCGCCTTCTCCGACGTGGACTACACCGGCAGCGCGGGAGTGTTCGCCGTCGGCGACCACACCGCGGCCGACCTCGCCGCGGCCGGACTGGGCACGCGCACCCTGTCCTCCCTGCGACCGGCCGCCGGGTACCAGGTGATCGGCTACTCCGGGGACGACTTCACCGGCACGTCCTGGACCTTCAACGGCGAGAACCCCGATCTGCGGACCACCGGCAACAACGACCAGATCGCCTCCCTGAAGGTCCGGTTCGACCCTGCGGCCCGCTTCCGGATCACCAACGTCACCAACGGACTCGCCCTGGACGGCGGCGGCGACGTCGCCTCCGGCTCCAACCTCAAGCAGTGGACCTGGGACGGCAGTCCCAACCTGCAATGGCAGGCCGAAGCGGTCGCAGGCGGTTACTACAGGCTGGTCAACCGCACCAACGGCATGGTCGCCGACGGCTGGGGCGCCACCGACGACGGCTCCCCGGCCCGCCAGGCGCCCTGGAACGGCGGCAGCAACCAGCAGTGGACCATCACCCCCAGGGGCGGCGACCGCTACTCGATCCACAACCGCACCACCGGTCTGGTCCTCGACGGCGGCGGCAACGTCGCTTCCGGCTCCCTCACCAAGCAGTGGACCTACGGCAGCAGCACCAACCTTCTGTGGACCTTCACCGCGCTGTGATTCCCGCACACCGTGCCGCCGCGACGTACCTTCCGTCAGGCAGAAGCAGTTGTCGCGTCAAAGAGTGAAATCGCAACGGATTCCCCGATTTCTTCATCACGAAGAATGCGCCTAATCTGGGCATATGGGAACCATGACGGAGTTCTACGTAGTGAAGCACGGTGACAACCTCAACAAGATCGCGTCCATGTTCCATGTGACGCTGAACCAGATTCTCGAATGGAATCCCCAGATCGAGAATCCGGACCTCATCCACCCGGGTCAGCGGATCCGGGTGTCCGCACCGGACATGCACGGTGAATTCGAGCCGTTCCCGGGTGCCGACTTCTTCCAGTCCTCCGTGACGAGCCCGGTCATCGAGGCCATGGGATTCCGTCTCATCGAGGAGGAGTGCTCGGCGTACGCCGCCGGGCCCGACTCCCAGTGGAGCGAGGCGGACCGGAAGTCGTACGCGATGTGGCAGCGCAAGCTCGGATTCACAGGCCACGACGCCGACGGCACGCCGGGCCGGAAGTCCTGGGAGAGGCTTCACGTACCCGCCGTCTTCGAGTGATCGGGATCGCGTCGGGCCGGCCTCCGCGGACGGCCTGGCGCGCACGGGCCAGGGCCCGTATCGCGTACCTCGAAACGGAATTGCGACACGAGAGCACCAGGCGGGCCCGCGGAGACCGGACGGCGCTCATCGAGGGAATGCGGGGGCATCTCGAAAAAGCACGTGCGGCTGCGGACGAAGATTTCGGATGGCGGAAACCGTGGTCGGGATCCGCTGCCCGCGAGGGCGTGTGCTCGAATATCCGCAGCGCCGAGGTACTGCTCATTCAACTGGTCGCGGACGAGGAGGCCGCAGGTCGCGCCAGTGAGGTCATGGCGCTGGTCCAGGATCATCTTGACGCCGACGACCCGCGCCGGGCCCGTCTCGCCCTGCGGATCCGCCCCATCACCGGCGGCGACATCACCCCGGCCGACCGGGACCTCATGGCCCGCGCGCTCGACGCCGCGTACAGCACCCTGGACGACGAGTTGGCCCGGGTGCGCAGTCTGCGCAACATCCTCTGGGCCGCCACGGTCGTCGTGACCCTCGGCGTGATCAGCCTGGCGCTCTACGGATGGCTGTCGCCCGGTTCGCTGTCGTTGTGCTTCTCGCCCCAAGGCGGCTCCGGAGACACCGTCACCGTCGTCTGTCCCACCGCCGAACACCACAACGAGTCCGCCGACGTCGACCCGAGCAGGCTGGCCGGTGCGACGGACATCCTGACCGTCGAGATCGCCGGACTCGCCGGTGCCGCCCTCACCGTCATCGCCTCGCTGCGCCGTATCCGGGGCACCGACTCCCCCTACATGCTGCCCCTCGCGTCGGCGGTGCTGAAGCTGCCGACCGGCGCCCTGTCGGCCTTCCTCGGGCTGCTGCTGATCCGGGGCGCGTTCGTCCCCGGCCTGAGCGACCTCGACAGCAGGGCGCAGGTCCTCGCATGGGCCGCGGCCTTCGGTGCCGCACAGCACCTGGTGACCCGGCTCGTCGACGACCGCGCCCAGATGACGCTGTCGGAGGTCCGCCAGACCACCGATGCCGTGGTCGACCGGGAGAGGGCCGC
Organism: Streptomyces sp. NPDC056373; assembly: GCF_042262425.1. Lineage (NCBI taxonomy): Bacteria > Bacillati > Actinomycetota > Actinomycetes > Kitasatosporales > Streptomycetaceae > Streptomyces > Streptomyces sp. NPDC056373. Next base: position 59,665 of record NZ_JBHJPX010000016.1, on the reverse strand, counting down.
CGTCCGGGAGGGACTGTCCGCATCCGTCGCCGGGTCGCCCAATGGGGCGGGGCCGCACGACGTACCGAACGCGGGGCCGCGCGGGAACGACGGAGACGCTGAGCCGACCCCCGACGGCGGACCCCCTCACCGCCGCAGCGGCGCGTGAGCCGTCTCCGGCAGGCGCAGGTACACCACCGACGACACCAGGCAGATCACCGCGACGTACCAGGGGAACAGCCCCGAGTGCCCCTGCTCCTTGAACAGCGTGCCCACGTACGGGGCGGTGCCGCCGAAGAGGGCCACCGTCAGGGAGTAGGGGAAACCGATGCCGGCCGCGCGCACCCGGGGCGGGAAGATCTCCGCGTTCACGGCCGCGCTGATCGAGGTGAACCCGGTCAGCAGCACCATGCCCGCGCACTGCACGAGCAGCAGCACGGCGAACGAGTCGCTCAGGGTGTGCAGCAGGGGCACCGCGAGCAGCGCGAAGCCCAGGCCGAAGAAGAGCAGCAGGGGGCGGCGGCCGAAGCGGTCCGACAGCAGGCCGCCGAGCGGCTGCAGCAGGGCGAAGAAGGCCAGTGAGATCGTGCCCGCGAGCAGCGCGTCCGCCTTCTCGACGCCGGCGTTGAGTTCGGCGTACGTCGGCAGGTACGACGTCCACGTGTAGTACGCGATGGTGCCGCCCGCCGTGATGCCGCCGATGAGCAGCGACTCGCGCGGATGCCGGCGCAGCGCCTCGAACAGTCCGGGGCGGGGGGCCTGCTGCTGCTCGGCGCTGCGGGTCTCCTGCGCGCCCTGCCGGATCCAGAAGCCGACCAGGCTCAGTACGGCCCCGAGCACGAACGGCACCCGCCAGCCCCAGCCGTTCATCTGCCCGTCGCTCAGCGTGTCCACGAGCAGCGTGGCGACGGCGGAGGCGACCAGCTGCCCCACCGTCGTCGACACGTACTGGAAGCTGGAGAACAGCCCGCGCCGGCCGGGCCCCGCCGACTCCACCAGGAACGTCGTGGAGGCCGCGAACTCGCCGCCCACGGAGAGCCCCTGCAGCAGCCGGGCGAGGACGAGGACGACCGGCGACAGGACGCCCACGGCCGCGTAGGTCGGGGTGAGCCCGACCAGGAGGCTGCTGCCGCCCATCAGCAGGATGGTGACCGTGAGGGCGGCGCGCCGCCCGTGCCGGTCCGCGACCGCGCCCATCAGCAGACCGCCCACCGGCCGCATGAAGAACCCCACCGCGAACACCGCGAACGTGGACAGCAGCGGCACCAGTGAGTTGTCCGCGCTCTTGGGGAAGACCTGCGCGGCTATGTAGGTGGCCAGAAACGTGTAGGCGTACCAGTCGTACCACTCCACAGCGTTGCCGACCGAGGCGGCGAGGAGCTGGCGAACGGGCCGTTTCGTCGGCGGGGAAACCGTCTGCGTCTCTGTCACGCCCCTCACCCTCCCCTGCCGAGGCCGCGGCACACCCTCCGTACCGGCGACTTTCACACGAGTGTCACGTGCCCCTTCCTTGGCGTTTGGTGTCCCTGAAACACTCCTTCCGCGCAGATTCCGTCACGTTCCGGCCATCCCGCACCTCAGGATGAGAGGTCTGTCCTTCATGTCCGAAGTAAACCGGCGCCGCTTTCTCCAACTCGCGGGTGCCACCACGGCCTTCAGTGCCCTGTCCGCCAGCATCCAGCGTGCCGCCGCCCTTCCGGCGAACCACCGCACGGGGTCGATCGAGGATGTCGAGCACATCGTCGTCCTCATGCAGGAGAACCGTTCCTTCGACCACTACTTCGGCACCCTGAGAGGAGTCCGCGGATTCGGCGACCCCCGCCCGGTCACCCTCGACAACGGCAAACCGGTCTGGCACCAGGAGAAGGACGGCAAGGAGATCCTGCCGTTCCACCCGGACGCCGACGACCTCGGCATGCAGTTCCTGGAGGGCCTGCCGCACTCCTGGCCCGACGGGCACCAGGCCTACGACGGGGGCAAGTACGACCGGTGGGTGCCGGCCAAGGGCACCACGACCATGGCGTACCTCACCCGCGAGGACATCCCGTTCCACTACGCCCTCGCCGACTCCTTCACCGTCTGCGACGCCTACCACTGCTCGTTCATCGGCTCGACCGACCCGAACCGCTACTACATGTGGTCCGGGTGCACCGGCAACGACGGCACCGGCGGGGGCCCGGTCCTCGGCAACGACGAACTGGGCTACGGCTGGACGACCTACCCCGAACGCCTGGAGCAGGCCGGCATCTCCTGGAAGATCTACCAGGACATCGGCGACGGCCTCGACGCCCAGGGCTCCTGGGGCTGGATCCAGGACGCCTACCGAGGCAACTACGGCGACAACTCGCTGCTGTACTTCGACAAGTACCGCGACGCCAAGCCCGGCGACCCCTGGTACGACAAGGCCCGCACCGGCACGAACGCCAAGGCCGGTGACGGCTACTTCGACGTGCTGAAAGCGGACGTGAAGGCCGGAAAGCTGCCGCAGATCTCCTGGATCGCCGCCCCCGAGGCCTTCTCCGAGCACTCCAACTGGCCCTCGAACTACGGCGCCTGGTACATCGCCCAGGTCCTGGACGCGCTCACCTCCAACCCGGAGGTCTGGTCGAAGACCGCCCTGTTCATCACCTACGACGAGAACGACGGCTTCTTCGACCACGTGGTGCCGCCGCTGCCCCCGAAGGACGCCTCACGCGGCCTGTCCACCGTGGACGTCTCCCTCGACCTCTTCCCGGGGGACGCCAAGAACACCGCCGGTCCCTACGGCCTGGGCCCCCGGGTCCCGATGCTGGTCGTCTCCCCGTGGAGCAAGGGCGGCTACGTCTGCTCCGAGACCCTCGACCACACCTCGATCCTGCGGTTCATGGAGCGCCGCTTCGGTGTGCGCGAGACCAACATCTCGCCGTGGCGCCGGGCCATCTGCGGTGATCTGACGTCCGCGTTCGACTTCTCCCGCAAGGACGCGCGCCCGGCCCCGCTGCCCGGCACCGACGCGTACGAGCCGCAGGACCGCGAACGCCACCCCGACTACAGGCCCGTCCCGCCGGCCGACCCGCGCATGCCCCGCCAGGAGCGCGGCCTGCGCCGCACCCGGCCGCTGAAGTACGCCCCGCACGTCGACGCCTCGGTCGACAGCGGGGCCGGGAAGCTCACCCTCACCTTCGCCTCCGGCGCGAAGGCGGGCGGCGCCTTCCATGTCACCTCGGGCAACCGCACCGACGGCCCCTGGACGTACACCACCGAGGCCGGCAAGACGCTCTCCGACACCTGGAACTCGGCGTTCTCCGGGGGCTCCTACGACCTGACCGTGCACGGCCCGAACGGCTTCGTGCGCGTCTTCAAGGGTTCGAACAAGGCGGCCGGCGGCGAGGTCACCGCCCGTCACACCGGCGACGACATCGAGCTGACCTTCACCAACAAGGGCTCCGGCACGGTCCGTCTGAAGCTCACCGACGCCTACGGCGGCCGGCCCGCGACCGTCTCCGTCCGTCCCGGGGCGAAGGTGTGCCGGACCGTCGAACTCGCCGCCGGCCACCGCTGGTACGACCTGACCGTCACCGCCGAGGGCGACAAGGCGTTCCTGCGGCGTTTCGCCGGGCACGTCGAGAACGGCCGGCCGGGGGTGAGCGACCCGGCGATCACCACCGCGTAGCGGGTGTGAGGTGCCCCGGATCGTGCGGCCGGGGCACCAGAGCCGGTTCGGGCGTGGCCGAGCCGGGCTCCAGGGCCAGGACGGCGGCCACCGGGTGGGCGTCGTCGACCGGGGACGCCGCGGGTGTGGTCCGGGTCAGCAGCACCACGCCCCAGGACGCGAGGCCCGCACCCGCGAGCGCGAGCAGCACACCCGCAGGGCCGCCCTGAAGGCGTTCGCCCAGCAACGACAGGCCGATCACCGCGGCGGCCAGCGGGTTGGACAGGGTCACCATCGCGAGGGGCCCGCCCAGACCTCCCCGGTACGCCGTCTGTGACAACACCAGCCCGCCGGCCGCGAAGGCCGCAACGATCAGGGCCACACCGACCACCTGGACGCTCAGCACCGGGCCGGACCGGTCCGTCGCGGCCACCGTCACGGTCTGCGTGAGGGCCGAGGCGACCCCGGAGGCGAGACCGGACGCGGTCGCGTGCCGCAGGCCGGGGCGGGCGCCGGGCCGGGACAGCATCCCGATGAGCGCCGCGGTGGCGCCGGCCACCGCCAGTGCCTCGGGGACGCTCAGCACACCGTCCGGCGCCGGACCGGACGCCGAAACCAGGATCGCGCCCAGACCGAGCAGCGTCAGCGCGGTGCCCTTCCACTCGACCGCGCTCACCCGCCGTCCCGCCATCCGCGCCCCCATGGGCACCGCCGCGACCAGGGTGAGCGCGCCGAGCGGCTGCACCACGGTCAGCGGGCCGTACCGGAGGGCGACGACGTGCAGCAACGCGGCGGACGCGTTCAGCCCGACCGACCACCACCAGGCTCCGCTGCCGAGCAGCCGCAGCGTGCCCGCTCCCGGGGAACGGGAGGCGAGCCGTTCCTGCGCGACCGCGGCGGCGGCGTAGGCGACGGCCGAGACGAGGGACAGGGCGAGGGCGATCCCGACGGCGCTCATCGGCCCGCCCCCGCGAGTGCCTGCTCGTCCCGCTGCGCCGGTACGAGGCTGTCCTGCGCCGGTACGAGGCTGTCGTGCGCACGCCCTGCCGTGCTCGCCGTGCGGTGCCGGGAGCGAAGCGAGACGGGGGTCCCCCCGGACGGGGTCTCGGGCCGGATCACCGCGAGCGCGAGGCCGAGCAGGGCCGCCGCGACGATCGCGTCCAGCCAGTAGTGGTTCGCCGTGCCGACGATCACCAGCAGCGTCAGCAGCGGATGCGCCAGCCACATCAGGCGCCACCGGGAGTGGGTCGCGACGATCAGGCCGATCGCCACCATCAGCGCCCAGCCGAAGTGCAAGGACGGCATCGCCGCGAACTGGTTCGACAGGGAGTCCGTCGCGGGATCGCCGTACACCGACGGCCCGTACACCCGTGCCGTGTCGACCAGGCCGGTCGCCGCCAGCATGCGCGGCGGTGCCAGCGGGAACAGCAGATGCAGCACCAGTGCGGCGGCCGTGACCGCGGCCAGGACCCGGCGGGCCCAGACGTAGTGCACCGGGCGGCGCAGGTAGAGCCAGATCAGGAAGGCGGCGGTGGCGGGAAAGTGGACGGCCGCGTAGTAGGTGTTCGCGACGTGCACCAGACCGTCGCCGTGCAGCAGCAGGGACTGGACCGCTCCCTCGGCGGGGAGATGGACCACCCGCTCGAAGTCCCAGACGCGGTGTGCGTCGTGGAAGGCCTCGCCGGTGTGGCCGGTGGCCAGCTGCCGGCCGAACTTGTAGACGAGGAAGAGCCCTGCGACGAGCAGGAGCTCCCGGACGAGCGGCGGTCGCGCTATCGCGTCGGACCCCGCCGGCGCAGGCTCGGTGCGGGCATTCATCCCCCGGCCCCTTCGGTGACGGTGGTGCTCTTATCGGTACGAGAGCGTACCGATACGCCAGTGTACCGATACGGCTGCGTACCGGTACACTGGCGTATCGATAGACGTAGGACACACCTCCGACCGGGAATTTTCCGGCCGCCTCGAGAAAGGCAGGAGCACCGCCGATGACGTCGCAGGCTGCGGACCGGCCCGAGCCGCTCGGTGCCACGCGCCGCTCCAAGATCACGCCCGAGCGTGAGCAGGAGTTCTACGACGCGGTGCTGGAGCAACTCCGGGAGTGCGGCTACGACTCCGTCACCATGGAGGGGATCGCCGCCAGCACCCGGTGCAGCAAGTCCACGCTCTACCGCCAGTGGAAGACCAAGCCCCAGTTCGTCGCGGCCGCGCTGCGCTCGCACCGGCGGACGCGCTGTATCGACACCGGCTCGCTCGCGGACGACCTGCGTGAGGCGGCCCGGGCGGCGGGAGAGCTGTCGGGCCGGGACACCAAGCTTCTCCAGGCGCTCGTGCACGCGGCCCCTCAGGACCCGGAGTTGCAGCGCGCGTTGCGCGAGGCGCTCGTCGAACCGGAGATCGCCGCGCTGAAGGAGATCATCCGGCGTGGGGTCGAACGGGGCGAAGTGCCCGCCGGCCACCCGGCGCTGGAGTACATCCCGGCGCAGATGTTCGGCGTCCTGCGCATCCGGCCCGTCCTGGAGGGCGAGTACGCGGACCCGGACTACCTGGTCCGCTTCGTGGAGGCCGCCGTGCTGCCGGCACTGGGCCTGACCTGAGACCCGGGGGGGCCCCCCCCCCCGGGGGGGCGGGGGCCCCCCCCCGCCGCCCCCGGGGGGGGGGGGGGGGGCGCCCCCCCCCCCCCCCGACCGGTGTGCGGGTGCCGGGCGTCAGACGGTTTGGCCGTTGCCGCTGCCCGTCGCCACCTTGATGCCCTTGGTGATGTCGTCGAGCAGGGTCTCCTTCTGGTCCGCGTCGACGCCGAACCGCACGATCACCATCTGCTTGGCGTTCGCGGGGGAGGGGAAGGCGAGCGACTCCACGATGCCGTCGGCGCCCTTGCTGGTGACGGCCTTCCAGCGGACCTGGTAGCCCTGCTGCCCGGCCACGGTCACGGCCTTGGCGTCGAGCACGTCGTGGGAGGTGATCCCGCCGTAGGACTTGCCGCCGTAGGACTCCTCGGCGTTCTTCGCGATGTCCGCCTTCGCGATCTCCTCTGCGGTGGCGCCCTTGGCGCCGAGCAGCAGGGCCGGGGCCGAGTAGGCGCCGCCCTTCGTGCAGGTCGCGGAGGTGTCGCCGGGGCACTTGTAGGAGTCGTCGGACGTCACCTGGGCACCGGCCTCGGCCTGCTGGCCGTACCAGCCCTTCGGGATCGGCAGACTGATGCCGCTGACCACATCGGTCACCGACCCGCTCCTGACCTTCGGCGGCTGTGACTGCTCGGGTCGCGGACTCTGCCCACCGGACCCGCCGTCGCCGCCGTTGCCTCCGGATCCGCCCGAGCCGCCCGAACCTCCGGATCCGCCCGACCCTCCGGATCCGCCCGGTCCGCCGAACGGGCCGCCCTGGCCTCCGGGGGCGCCCGGCCCGCCGGGCCCCTGCGAGGTGGGCGAACCGCCACCGCCGCTGTTGTCCGTCAACGCGTAGACGCCCACGCCGATGCAGGTGAGGACGGCCACGGCAGCGGCGACGGCGGCACCTGTCCGCAGCCGCCGCCCGTTTCCGCCGGGAGGCGCGGCGGGATGGGCGGGATAGGCGGGACAGGGGGCGTGCCCGGCAGCACTCGCATGCCCGGCGGCTCCGGAACCCCAGCCCCCCGGGTGCTGCCCGACTCCCGGCTGCTCGGCGGGGTTCGGCTGCCCGGCGGGGGCCGGTTGCGCCGGGGTCTCGGCGGGCGGCGCGTCGGATGCCGTCTGCTGCGTCGATACGGTCTCGGCGGACGCCGGGCCCGTCGGGGGACCCCAGGTCGCGGGCGGCTGCACCGGGCGGGTGCGGTCCGTCCAGGCCCGGCCGTCCCACCAGCGCTCGGTGGCGGGCCCGTCAGTCGTCTGTCCGGGATCGGCGTACCACCCGGGAGGAGTCTCCTGCGTCATGCCCCCACCGTATGAGGCGTCGGTGAAAGAGGCATGAGAGGAGTCGGAACCGGCTGTTCCGGCTGCAGCCGCATCGACCGCCGGGCCGCCCTCGGCGGAAGCCGGGACCGGCGCCGTACGCCGCCCGACCCGGTGGCCCCGACGGCCGAAAAGCGCCGCCCCGACCGGACGGAGGACGAAGACGAGGGCGACCGGCCGGCACGTCACGACCGGAGCTCTGTCTCCTTGCCGCCCGCCGGCATGACGAACCGCCCCGCGATGACGGTCGCCACGTGGCCGTGGACACCGACTCGTACCCCTCGATGCGAGGGCCGCAGCACCGCCCCCGCGCCCGTCGGCCGCGCCGTGTGTGTGCCCTCTCGTAGCTGAGTGGACGTCACCACCCTTGACTTTGCGAGCCGTTGACTCGAAGGCGGCTGGTGACGGGCCAGGCGCGTCGCCCGGCCGCACCCGGTGTCACCCGTCACGGCAAGAGGTGCCCCGACCACCCTCCACTCGGGCAATCGGACGGCTAGGCTCGATGTCTGTACGTCGTTCGGGCGACTTGGGGAGGTAGCGGGATGACGGAGGTACGGCCCACGGCCGCCGCCTCGGCTTCCCTGTGGGAGCGGGACAAGGAGGTCGCCGCCGTCGAGCGGGCGGTGGACCGCCTGTGCGTGGACCGTTCCTCGTCCGGCGGACTGCTGGTCTTCCGCGGCGAGGCCGGACTCGGCAAGACCGCCCTGCTGGCCGAAACCCGCCGCATCGCCGAGGCGCGCGGCTGCACGGTCTGGTCCGCGCGCGGCGGTGAGACCCTCAGGTCGGTCCCCTTCAACGTGGTACGGCAGTTGCTGCAGCCGGCGCTGGTGTCGATGCTGCCGGAGGAGGCCCGCGAGTATCTCGGCGACTGGTACGACATCGCCGGACCCGCCCTCGGCATCGCCGAGCCGGGCGACCGGCAGGCCGACCCGCAAGGTGTGTGCGACGGCCTGGTAGCGGCCGTGCGCCGGCTCGCCCGCCGCGACTGGCCGCTGGTGCTGATGATCGACGACGCCCACTGGGCGGACCAGGAGACCCTGCACTGGCTCGCGGGACTCGCCGAGCGCCTGGACGAGATGTCCGTCCTGGTCGTCGTCACGCGCCGCCCCGAAGAGGTCTCCGGTGCGAGCGCCCGCCACCTCGACACCGTCGCCGCCGCCGCGCACGGCCCCGCCACGGCCCTGAGCGCCCTCACCCCGGACGCCACGGCCGGACTCACCCGCGCCGCCCTCGGGGAACACGCCGCCGCCGCGTTCTGCCGAGAGGTCTGGGCCGTCACCGCGGGCAACCCCTACGACGCCGTCGAACTGCTCGCCCGAGTGCAGGACAGCGAGCTCGAACCGGTCGAGGCCCGCGCCGGCGAACTGCGCGACCTGAACCGCTCGGCCCGCGGCGGCGGCCTCGTCGCCCGCCTGGAGGAACTGGGCATCGACGCCACCAGGTTCGCCTGGGCCGCCGCCATCCTCGGCACCGGCATCTCCGTCGACCTGGTCGCCAAGCTCGCCACCCTGCGACCGGGCGACGCCCGCCGCTGCGCCGACCTGCTGCACACCGCCCGGATCCTCACCGCGCCCGACCCCGCGACGGGACGCAGCGCCGACGGCGATCTCGAATTCGTCCACCCGCTGATCGCCACCGCCGTCTACAACTCCATCCCCGACGCCCTGCGCACCGCCATGCACGGCATCGCCGCCCGGATCGTCTCCGACGAGGGACACGGCGCCGCGGCGGCCGCCCGCCACCTCCTGGAGGTCCACCCGGACGACGACGAGGAACTCGTCACGCAACTGCGCGAGGCCGCCCGCGAGCACCTCGCCGTCGGCGCCCCCGACGCGGCCCGCCGCTGCCTGGAACGTGCCCTGGAGGAACCGCCCCGGCCCGAGTCGCACCCGCAGGTGCTGTACGAACTGGCCGAGGCCACCTTCCTCACCGCGCCCGCCCGCACCATCGGCCATCTGCGCACCGCGCTCGGCATGCCCGGCCTCCAAGGCGGCCAGCGGGTCGACGCCGTCTTCCGGCTCTCCCAGGCGCTGCTCCACAACGACCAGCTGGAGGAAGCCGTCCGCACGGTCGAGGCGGAGGCCGCCCGGCTCCAGCCGGGCCCCGACCGGATGCGGCTGCAGGCCGCACAGTTCATGTGGGAGGGGCTGCACGCCGGCGAGGCCGCCTCACCCGGCCGCTCCCAGCGGCTCGCCGACCTCGCCCGCCCCTGCACCGGCCGGGACAACTCCGAACGCGCCCTGCTCATCCTGCGCGGCTTCGACGCCCTGATGCACGGCGAGAACGCCGAGGAGGTCGCCGAACTGTGCGACCGCGCCCTCGTCAACGGCCGCCTCGCCCCCGGACTCGGCTGGACCGACACCGAGTGGGGCATCGAACTGCTGCTGATGCTGGCCAACGCGTACGGCTTCACCGACCGTCTGGACCGCGCCGAGACCCTCTACAACGAAGCGCTGCGCGCCTACGAGACGGCCGGCTGGAGCGGCGGCCACCTCGCCCTGGCCCACGCCTACGTCGGGATCGGCCACCGCAGGCGAGGCCGGCTCAAGGAGGCCGAGGCGTCCCTGCGCGAGGCACTGCGCCTGGCCGAGCGCGTCGGCCGCGGCCTGCCCCTGTACTGGTCCGCGACCTGCAGCCTGGTCGACACCCTGCTCGCCCGCGGCCAGGTCGAGCAGGCCTGGGAGGTCGCCGAACGGCACGGCTTCGCCCCGCCCTACCCGTCCACCATCGTCCTGCCCGATCCCCGCTCGGTGCGCGGCCGGCTGCTGCTGGCCGTCGGCCGCACCAAGGACGGCATCAACGAACTGGAGGCCGCGGAGAAGGCGGCAGCGGCCCGTGGACACCACAACCCGGTGCTCGTCCCCTGGGCGGCCGACCTCGCCCGCGCCCTGCGCACCGAGGACCCGGCCCGGGCCGCGCGGCTCGCCGTCGACGTCCGCCGCCAGGCCGAGCGCTTCGGCACGGACACGGCGATAGGGGAAGCCCTGCGCTGCGCCGCCGACCTGGAGACGGGCCAGCGGGCGGTCCGGCTCTACGGCCAGGCCGTCACGTACCTGGAGGCGTCGCCCTGCCAGTACGAACACGCGGCGGCCCGCATCGAGTTCGGCATCGCCGCCCGTTCACCGGCCGACCTGTACCGCGGCCTGGACCTGGCGGTCTCGTGCGGGGCCGACGGACTGGCGGAGCGGGCACGTGCCGCCCTCAGGGCCGGTGCGGGCCCGGCGTAGTCACGCGCCGTCCTCTTCCGCCAGTACCCGCTGGGCCGTCGCGAACGCCGAGTTCGCCGCCGGTACCCCGCAGTACACGGCCGTCTGGAGGAGCACCGCGCCGATCTCCTCCGGGGTGAGGCCGCCCCGGCGGGCCGCGCGGACGTGCATGGCCAGCTCGTCGTAGTGGCCGTGTGCGACCAGCGCGGTGAGGGTGATCATGCTGCGCTCGCGGCGGGACAGCGTCGGGTCGGTCCAGATCTCGCCCCAGGCGTAGCGCGAGATGAAGTCCTGGAACCGGGCCGTGAACGCGGTCTGGCGGGTCTGAGCCCGGTCGACGTGCTCGTCGCCGAGCACCTCGCGCCGTACCGCCATGCCCAGGAGGGCGCCCTGGCCCAAGTGGGCGCGCAGGGCGGTCAGCACCGCCTTCGGGCACTGGGCGGGCGCGAGGTGCGAGGCGCCCGGCAGTTCCACGAGCGTCGCGCCCGGCACGGCGTCGGCGATCTCCCGCAGGTGCGCGGGCGGTGTCGCGGGATCCTCACGGCCGGCGACCAGCAGGGTCGGCACGGCGATCTCCGGCAGCCGGTCCCGCAGGTCGAACGCGGCGAGCGCGTCACAGCAGGCGGCGTACGCCTCCGGGTCGGCGTCCCGGTGGTCCCGGACCAGGCGCGGCACGGTGAAGTCCCCGGCGAACCAGCGCGCGCCGGCGTTGTCCGCCAGCCCGGCCAGCCCCTCACGCCGTACCAGCGCGGCCCGCTCCTCCCACGGCCTGGACCCGTTGAAGTGGGCCGACGAGCAGATCGCGGCGAGCGAGGTCAGGCGCTCAGGATGGTGCACCGCCAGATGCAGCCCCACGGCCCCGCCCAGGGACACACCCGCATACGCGAACCGCTCGATGGCGAGCGAGTCGGCGAGCGCCAGCACCCGCCCCGCGAGGTCACCGACGCTCGCGCCCGCCCGGATGAGACCGGCCGTCGAACCGCCGTGCCCGGGCAGGTCCCAGCGCACCACCCGATGGGTGATCGACAGCTCGGGCGCCACGTCGTCCCACAGGGCGTACGAGGTGCCGAGCGAAGGGCCGAGCAGCAGTGGGGGAGCGGAGGCGGGCCCTTCCGCATGGTGGTTCAGAAGTGTCAACGTCGCTCCAGAGCACGGTCGGTGAGGACTCCGGCGGAGCCCGTGTAATGGGCCGGATCGAGATCCACGTCGGCCAGCTCGGGTGCCTCGGCGAGCGGTCGCCCCTCGGACGCCAGCCGTGTGAGGAGCTCCTTGGCGCGGGCCCGGCCCAGCACCGGGGTCAGTTCGGCGGACAGCCGCTCCGAGACGATCAACCCGTGGGTGAGATCCAGGTGTTCGCGCATGGTCTTGGGCCTGACCCGCAGCCCCTCGGCCAGTTCGGCGGCGTCCCGGGCGGCACCTCCGGCCAGCCGCAGCAGATCCCGCAGCGGTTCCCACTCGGCGTGCCAGGCGCCGGCCGGGCGTTCGTCCTCCGCTGCCATCGCCCCGTACAGGGTCGCCGCGAGCTGGGGTGCCCGCCGCGCGGCGGAGGCGATCAGGGTGGACCGTACGGGGTTGGACTTGTGCGGCATGGCGGACGAGCCCCCGCCGCTGCCCTCCGTGACCTCGGCGATCTCGGTGCGCGACAGGGTGAGGACGTCCACGGCGAGCTTGCCGAGCGCGCCCGCCGTGAACGCGAGGCATCCGGCGAGGTCGGCGACCGGTGTGCGCAGGGTGTGCCAGGGCAGGTTGGGTGCCCGCAGACCGAGTTCGCGGGCGTACGCCTCCGGCAGCCCGGCCGGATCACCCGCGCCGTACGCCCCGAAGGCCGCCAGTGTTCCCGCCGCGCCGCCGAGTTGGGCGGGCAGCGACTCCCGGACTGCCCGCAGCCGGTCCCGCGCGTCGAGCACCAGTGACCGCCACCCGGCAGCCTTCAGCCCGAAGGTGGTCGGCACCGCGTGCTGGGTGAGGGTGCGCCCCGGCATCGCGGTGTCGCGGTGCTCGGCCGCCAGCCGGGACAGCGCCTGTTCGCCGCGGCCGAGGTCGGCGAGGACCACGTCGAGGGTCCGGCCGGCGACCAGCATCGTCGCCGTGTCCATGATGTCCTGGCTGGTCGCGCCCCGGTGGACGTAGGGCCCGTACGCCTCGCCCACGGCCTCGGTCAGATCCGCGACCAGGGGGATGACGGGGTTGCCGCCCGCACGGGCGCGCTCGGCGAGGGACCCTACGTCGAAGGCACCCGCCCCGGCCGCCGCCGTGACCGCCGTCGCCGCCTCGGCCGGGGCGAGCCCCATGGCGGCCTGGGCGCGGGTCAGCGCGGCCTCCGCGTCGAGCAGGGCCCGCAGATACGCCTCGTCGCCGGTGGCGGAGGAAGCCGCCGAATCGGCCCACCCGGGGGCGAGCAGGCCGGTGTCACCGCGGTGCGCTGTCACGTGAACTCCAGGAAGACCGTCTCGCCCTCGCCCTGAAGGCGGATGTCGAAACGGTACGTGCCGTTGCCCTCCTCCGCGGCGATCAGCGTGTCGCGGCGAGCTTCCTGCAGCCCGGACAGCAACGGGTCGGCCGCGAGTACCGCGGCGTCGCCCGGCAGATAGATCCGGGTGTAGAGGTGCACGAGCAGTCCGCGCGCGAACACGCACACACTGAGGTACGGGGCGCTGCGCCCCCGCGCGCCGGGCCGCAGCGTGCGCGCGTACCAGTGGCCGTTCGCGTCGGTCTGGATGCGTCCCCAGCCCGTGAACTCCACGCCGTTGCGCCCGAGGAAACCTCCGGAGGCCGGGTCGCGCCGCATGGAGCCGTCGACGGTCGGCAGGTTGCCGTCGGGGTCCGGCCCCCACAGCTCGATCAGGGCGTCCGGCAGCGGGTTGCCCTCGCCGTCGGTGACGTGACCGTGCACCGTGACGGTGTCGGGGTGCCCGAGGGGCGCGATGTCCTCGCCGCCGCGGAACGGCAGTGCGTGGCCGTAGAACGGTCCGACGGTGTGCGACGGGGTGGGCAGCACCTGGTCGGGCGAGCTGGTGTCGATCTTCGTCATGGCCGGTCAGCGCCCTTCTTCGATCCAGGTGGCCTGCGGGCCGTCCAGCACGATGTCCCAGTGGTAGCCCATGGAGAACTCCGGCACCGACAGGCTGTGGTCGTACGTCGCGACCAGCCGCTGCCGGGCGGCGTCGTCCGTCACGGACTGGATGATCGGGTCGTAGGGGAACAGGGGGTCGCTCGGGAAGTACATCTGGGTCACGAGCCGCTGGGTGAACGCCGTGCCGAAGAGCGAGAAGTGGATGTGCGCCGGCCGCCAGGCGTTGACGTGCTGGCGCCAGGGATAGGGGCCCGGCTGGACGGTGGTGAAGCGGTAGTGGCCGTCGTCGTCGGTGAGGGTGCGGCCCACACCGGTGAAGTTGGGGTCGAGCGGGGCGTCGTGCTGCTCGCGCTGGTGGGCGTAGCGGCCCGCGGAGTTGGCCTGCCAGATCTCCACGAGCTGACCGCGCACCGGACGGCCGTCGCGGTCCAGCAGCCGTCCGGAGACGGTGATGCGCTCACCGATCGGCTCGCCGTCGTGCTGCCGGGTGAGGTCGTTGTCGACATCGGTGATGTCCCGCTCCCCGAAGGCGGGGGAGAACAGTTCCACCAGCTCCGGGTCCTTGCCGACGTCGATGGTCACCGGCGGCTGCTCGGGGTGCCGGAGCACCGAGGACCGGTACGGCGCGTAGTCGCGACGCGGCTGGTGCTCGACGGGCCCCCCGCCGGCGAGCCGCTTCTCGTACGCGGCACGCTCGGCCGCCATCTCCTGATCGATGTCCTGCTGAGTGAGAGTCATGGGGATTCCTGAGGAGGTTCGTGAGGTTCTCGCCCTGAAAGGGGCGCGGGGCTGAATCGATGTGCGGCTCCGCCGCGCGGGCGTGACCAGCCACGGACGGCCCGCAGCCGAATGTCTAACGTTCCAGAACGAGCGCAAGGCCCTGGCCCACCCCGATGCAGAGTGTGGCGACGCCGACGCCGCTGCCACTCCGGGCCAGCTGATGCGCAACCGTCCCGGCGAGCCGCGCCCCGGACGCCCCCAGCGGATGCCCCAGCGCGATCGCACCACCCTGCGGATTGAGGATCGCCGGATCGAACTCGGGCCACTCGGCCACACACCCGAGCACCTGCGCGGCGAACGCCTCGTTCAGCTCCAGCACGGACAGGTCGCCGAACCCCCTGCCCGCCTTGGCCAGCGCACGCTGCACCGCCTCCACGGGCGCCAGCCCGAAGTACTGCGGGTCGGTCGCGGAGACACCCGTCGCGCTGACGCGGGCCAGCGGTTCGCGGCCCGTCGCCCTCAGCCCTTCCTCGTCGACGAGCAGCAGCGCCGCCGCACCGTCGTTCAGCGGGGACGCGTTGCCCGCCGTCACCGTCCCGCCCTCCTGGCGGAACGACGGCTTCAGCTTGGCCATCGCCGTCGGGGAGGCATCCGCGCGGACACCTTCGTCGGCGGTGAGGACCACCGGCTCGCCCTTGCGCTGCGGGATCGTCACGGGCACCAGTTCACCGTCGAACAGACCCTCGGCCTGCGCCCGTGCCGCCTTCTCGTGGCTGCGCAGCGCGAACTCGTCCTGCTGCTCGCGGCCGATCTTGTGCTTGTCGGCGATGAGTTCGGCCGACTCGCCCAGCGGGATCGTCCACTGCGGCTCCATCCGCGGGTTGACCATCCGCCAGCCGAGCGTCGTCGAGTACAGCTCGGTGTGTCCGGCCGGGAAGGGCTTGTCGTTCTTCGGCAGCACGTACGGCGCCCGGGTCATGGACTCGACGCCCCCGGCCAGCGCGATGGAGGCGTCGCCGAGCGCGATGGCCCGGGCCGCCTGGATCACGGCCTCCAGGCCGGACGCGCAGAGCCGGTTGACCGTCACGCCCGGGACGGACGTGGGCAGGCCCGCGAGCAGCGCGGCCATCCGGCCCACGTTGCGGTTCTCCTCACCGGCCCCGTTGGCGTTGCCGAAGTACACGTCCTCGACCCGGGCCGGATCCAGTTGCGGGGTGCGGTCGAGGAGTTCGCGGACGGCGTGCGCGGCCAGGTCGTCCGGACGCACACGCGCGAGGGCCCCGTTGTAGCGGCCGATCGGCGTGCGGACCGCGTCGACGATGTAGACGTCCTTCATTCCAGGCCCTCCGGCACGGTCAGTTCGGCGTCGGTCCCGGCCGCGATCTCGTCGGCGGTCACGCCCGGCGCGGTTTCCACCAGCACGAGCCCGTCGTCGGTGACGTCCAGGACGCCGAGGTCGGTGATGATCCGGTTCACGCACCCCTTGCCGGTCAGCGGCAGAGAGCACTCGGTGAGGATCTTCGGCGAGCCGTCCTTGGCGGTGTGGGTCATGACGACGACGACCGTACGGGCGCCGTGCACCAGGTCCATCGCCCCGCCGATGCCGGTGATCAGCTTGCCGGGGACGGCCCAGTTGGCCAGGTCGCCCCGCTCGGACACCTGCATGGCGCCGAGCACGGCCACGTCGATGTGTCCGCCCCGGATCATCGAGAAGGACAGCGCCGAGTCGAAGAAGGAGGCGCCCGGCAGGACCGTCACCGTCTCCTTTCCGGCGTTGATCAGGTCCGGGTCGACGGCGTCCTCGGTGGGGTAGGGGCCGGTGCCCAGAATGCCGTTCTCCGACTCGAGCACCACTTCGACGCCCGGGGGGAGGTGGTTGGGGATGAGTGTGGGCAGGCCGATGCCGAGATTGACGTACTGGCCGTCCCGCAGCTCCCGGGCCGCCCGTGCGGCCATCTCCTCACGCGTCCAGGCCATCAGGACCTCACCGTCCGCTGCTCGATCTTCTTGTCCGCCGCCTGCTCCGGGGTGAGGGCGATGACCCGCTGCACGAAGATGCCCGGCAGGTGCACCGTGTCCGGGTCGATCTCGCCGGGCTCCACCAGCTCCTCCACCTCGGCGATCGTGACCTTCCCGGCCATCGCGGCCAGGGGGTTGAAGTTCCGGGAGGACTTGTTGAAGACGAGGTTGCCGTGCCGGTCGCCGCGCGCGGCCCTCACCAGCGCGAAGTCGGTGCGGATGCCCCGCTCCAGCACGTACTCGGTGCCGTCGAACTCCCGGACCTCCTTCGGCGGGGAGGCGAGCGCCACCCCGCCCTGACCGTCGTAGCGCCAGGGCAGTCCGCCGTCGGCGACCTGTGTGCCGACACCGGCCGGGGTGTAGAAGGCGGGGATCCCGGCGCCGCCCGCCCGCAGCCGCTCGGCCAGCGTGCCCTGCGGGATCAGCTCGACCTCCAGCTCCCCGGCGAGGTACTGCCGGGCGAACTCCTTGTTGGCGCCGATGTAGGAACCCGTGACCCGGGCGATCCGGCCGGCGGCGAGCAGCACCGCCAGGCCCGACTCCATCGCGCCGCAGTTGTTGGAGACCACCGACAGCCCGGCCACGCCGCGCTCGTACAGCGCCTCGATCAGCACGTTCGGCACACCGCTCAGCCCGAAACCGCCCACCGCGAGCGACGCGCCGTCCGGCACGTCGGCCACCGCCTCCAGGGCCGTGGCGACCACCTTGTCCATCCGAGAAGCCCCATCTCTTCCAAGCGACCCGATCCGAGCGACCCGATCACAGCGGTCCGATCACAGCGGTCCGATCAAATTAATCAGGGCACTGAGTATTTCTGCGAGCTGCTCCTCACGCTGCCACCGAGCCGGGGCGACGTCAAGGCCCCGGTGAATGCGCCGGTGAACCTCTGCAGGACCGGCAGACAGTGGGCGTCGCGTTGAGTATTGTTCAGTGCACCGACGAACAAGCGAGGGGTGCACATGGCTGCCGCGGACCTCACCACCCACCCCGGGCACCTGGCCCGGCGGCTTCAGCAGGCGCACTACCTGCTGTGGAACGCGATGGTCTCCGAGGAGATCACCTCGCCCCAGTACGCGGTCCTCAACACCCTCGTCGCCGAGCCCGGCCTGGACCAGCGCACGGTGGGGGAGCGGGTGGGGCTCGACCGGTCCACCATCGCCGAGGTGATCAGCCGGCTCGGCCGGCGCGGACTGCTCGACAAGGTGCGTGACCCCCAGGACGGCCGCCGCTCCCTGCTGCGTCCGACGGACGAAGGGGTGCGCACGCACCGCAGGCTGACCGTGCGCACCGCCCGGATGAACCAGGTGTTCCTCGCCCCGCTGACCGCCGACGAGCGGACGGTGTTCTTCGACCTCATCCGGCGGGTCGCGGACGCGGCCGAGGGGCTTCGCAATCCTGAGGAGCCCGTGTCGGCGCCCCGCTGAGGGAGCCCGGCCGGGAGGTGCCAGGAGGCCGGGGGCCGGTCAGGGCGCCTTGGCGAACACCACCCACACCGGGCCCTCGGCGAAGTTCACCGGCGTCCCGTCACCCGTGGTGAAAGCGGTGCCGTCCGTGGCCTTCACCCGCTTCCAGTCCACGTCCCAGGCGCGTCCGTCGCGCAGCACCTGCGCCCTGCCCGAGCCGACCGTCTCGGTGTACGGCGTGTTGTTGCCGAGGAAGTCCCGGAAGGCGGACTCGCGCACCTTCACGTACTGGACGACGACCGTCGCGGCCGTCATCCGCTCGCCGTCGGCCGTCGTCGCGGGCGTGCCGTCCATTCCCAGGAGCCAGCGGTCGCGGGAGTCCGACCAGGTGAAGGTGAAACGGGCGGCCGGGTAGCGCACGGTCCGGGAGTCCGTCGCCGTGCCGCCCGCGGGTGCCGCTCCGTAGTGGAAACCGGTGGTCAGAGCGGCCTCACCCGGGGTCTTCGGCACAATGCGCTCGGGCCGCAGGTAGAGGTTGTGCGGGGCGGGCCTGCCGGAGCCGCGGAAGTAGGCGTCGGCGGCGTTGCCCGGTGTCTCCGCCCGCAGGGGCGCCTTGTCGATCAGCGGCAGGAGTTTCTTCTGCGCACCGGAGAAGGCGAGCGTGGGCCGGTCGAACTGGCGCAGCAGTTCCAGGTCCGACTCGCGCGCGCTGCGCACGGGCCCCACCGTCTCCGGCAGCCGCGTCGCGTACACCGCCATCAGCCGGCTCAGCCCGCCCTCCACCTGCTCCGCGTAGACCACGTCCGCCGCGTCGACGCCCGTGAGCGGACGGGCCGCGGCCGCGTTGTCGATCTTGACGACGAGTGCGGAGGGGCCGGTCGCCGACGGGGACGCGCTCTGTTCCGACTCCTTCGGGGAGCCCCGGCCGTCGTCGCGCGGACCGCCGGCGGCGGTGCAGCCCGCCGCCAGGGCGGCCGTGACCGTGGCGGCCAGCAGCGCCGCCGTCGTGGCGCGCCGTTCGCGCGCCCCACGTCTCCGTCTCACTGTCGCCACCGCGCCCCTTTGTCCTCGACGTGTCTTGATTGTGCGCTTATCTGAACATCGATGGCCATAGCCGATCGATCCGGCCGGGGAGGTGTCTTCGCCGCGTCCGTCGATCGGCTCAAGGTTCAGCGCGGGGCGTCCGGGTACCCGGACGGCGCCGTACGACCGACGCGCACGCTGACGGAGGGAGCGCGAGGCGATGAGGGCAGTGACCTGGCAGGGCAAGCGGGACGTCCGGGTGGAGAACGTGCCCGATCCGGCGATCCAGGAGCCGACGGACGCGATCATCCGCATCACCTCCACCGGGCTGTGCGGATCCGACCTGCACCTGTACGAGGTGCTCACCCCGTTCATGACCCCGGGCGACATCCTCGGCCATGAGCCCATGGGCATCGTCGAGGAGGTCGGTGCGGGCGTCCAGGATCTGCAGGTGGGGGACAGGGTCGTGGTGCCGTTCCAGATCGCCTGCGGCAACTGCTGGATGTGCCTGACCGGCCTGCCCACCCAGTGCGAGACCACCCAGGTGCAGGGCGAGGGCATGGGCGCCGCGCTGTTCGGCTACACCCGTCTGTACGGCTCGGTGCCGGGCGCCCAGGCCGAGTACCTGCGCGTCCCGCAGGCGCAGTTCGGCCCGATCAAGGTCCCCGAGGGCCCGGCCGACGACCGTTTCGTCTACCTCTCCGACGTCCTGCCCACCGCCTGGCAGGCGGTCGCCTACGCCGACGTCCCCGAGGGCGGCAGCGTCGCCGTGCTCGGTCTCGGACCCATCGGCGACATGGCGTGCCGTGTCGCGCAGGTGCGGGGTGCCGAGAGGGTGTTCGGCGTGGACCTGGTCCCGGACCGGTTGCGCCGGGCGAGGGACCGGGGCGTGGAGACCTTCGACCTGAGGTCCTTCGACGACGAGAAGGAACTCGTCGAGGCGATCCGCGACCGGACCGACGGCCGCGGCCCCGATGCCGTGATCGACGCGGTCGGTTCCGAGGCACACGGCAGCGCGGTCGCGCGTCTGGTGCAGAACGCCGCCTCGGTCCTGCCCCGCAAGCTGAGCGGCCCGATCGCCGAGCGTTTCACCGTCGACCGGCTCGCCGCGCTCTACACCGCCATCGACCTGGTCCGCCGCGGCGGCACCATCTCGCTGTCCGGCATCTACGGCGGCACGGCGGACCCGCTGCCGCTGCTCACCTTGTTCGACAAGCAGATCCAGATGCGCATGGGGCAGGCCAACGTCCGCCGCTGGACCGACGACATCATCCCGTTCCTGACGGACGAGGACCCCCTGGGCGTGGACGGCTTCGCCACCCACCGGGTGCCGCTGTCGGAGGCCCCGCACGCGTACGAGATGTTCCAGCGCAAGCAGGACGGCGCGGTGAAGGTTCTCATGCAGCCGTGAGGGCCGCCGGCACCGCCGGTGCCGCACCAGGCGACGTCCGCGCCCGGTCGCCACGCCCGGCACGCCGACAGCACGCAACGCACGCTGCTCCTTGACGGGCAGACGTCGCCCGCCGCGGCACTAGGCGCCGAGGATCTCCGCGAGGTCGTAGCGGACCGGCTCCTCCAGCTGCGCGTAGGTGCAGCTCTCGGGCGTCCGGTCCGGGCGCCAGCGGCGGAACCGGGCGGTGTGGCGGAAGCGCTGCCCGTTCTCCATGTGGTCGTACGCCACCTCGGCCACCCGGTCCGGCCGCAGCGGCACCCAGGACAGGTCCTTGCGGCCGGACCAGCGGCTCGGCGCCCCGGGCAGCCGGGCCTTCTCGTGGGCGGCCTCCTCCGACCAGGCCGCCCACGGATGGCCCGACACGTCGGCGAGCCGCAGCGGCTCCAGTTCCTCCACGAGTTCGGCGCGCCGCTTCATCGTGAAGGCGGCGGACACCCCCACGTGCTGGAGTGTCCCGCGGTCGTCGTACAGGCCGAGCAGCAGGGAGCCCACGACCGGGCCGCTCTTGTGCAGCCGGTACCCGGCGACCACGACGTCCGCCGTCCGCTCGTGCTTGATCTTGAACATGGCACGCTCGTCCGGCCGGTAGCGCACCGTCAGCGGCTTGGCGACGACCCCGTCCAGCCCCGCCCCCTCGTACTCCTCGAACCACTGCCGCGCCACCTCGATGTCGGTGGTCGCCGGGGCCAGGTGCACCGGCGGCCGCACCCCGGACAGCTCAGCGGTCAGCCGCTCCCGCCGCTCGGTCAGCGGCGCGTCCATCAACGACGCGTCGCCCAGTGCCAGGACGTCGAACACGACGAGCGAGGCCGGCGTCCGCTCCGCCAGCGTCCGAACCCGGGAGTCCGCCGGATGGATCCGTTCCGTCAGCGCGTCGAAGTCCAGATGCCCCTCCCGCGCGATGACGAGCTCCCCGTCCACCACGCACCGCTCGGGCAACCGCTCCCGCACGGCCGCGACCAGCTCGGGGAAGTACCTGGTCAGAGACTTCCCGGTACGGCTGCCCAGCTCGACCTCGTCCCCGTCGCGGAACACGATGGCCCGGAAGCCGTCCCACTTCGCCTCGTACTGCATGCCCGCGGGGATCGCCGCCACCGACTTGGCGAGCATCGGCAGGACGGGGGGCATCACCGGCAGATCCATGCTCCGACTGTAAAAGCCTCACGTGCGGCCCGCCTGTTGAAGGCGCGAGGAAACCCGCAGGTCAGGGCGAGATCACCCGGGGACGCGGATGCGGAGTCCCGCCACCGGCGACACACTGGGACGTGGTGTGCTCCGATGCGGGGGCGGAGAGGAGGATCAGCGTGGGCTTCGACCAGCTTCCCCTGAGGTCGCTGCCGCAGGGACATCGACTCCTCGTTGCGGCGCCTGACGCACCTGTTCCTCGACACCGACGCTCCCCTGGAGGAGTCGTCGACGCCCTGGTCGCCCGCCGCGTGCACGGCACCACCGAGGACGACGGCACCCTCCTCGCCACGCGCCTGCGCCCCACGTGACACCGCGACGCTCCGAGTGCGAGGTCCACGCCCTGCGCCTACCGTGTCGAGCATGGGTGACGCGGTGGAACTGGAGGTGGACGGCCGGACCGTACGGCTGTCCAGTCCGGACAAGATGTTCTTCCCGGAGCGCGGCTTCACCAAGCTGGACCTCGCCCGCTACTACATCGCCGTCGGCCCCGGCATCCTGCGCGCCCTGCGCGACCGGCCGACCACCCTGGAGCGCTACCCGGAGGGCGTGAACGGCGAGAACTTCTTCCAGAAGCGGGCGCCGAAGAACATGCCCGGCTGGATCCCGACCGCGCACATCACCTTCCCCAGCGGCCGCAGCGCCGACGAGATGTGCCCCACCGAGGCCGGAGCGGTGGTGTGGGCCGCCCAGTTCGGCACCCTCACCTTCCACCCCTGGCCGGTGCGCCGCGACGACGTCGACCACCCGGACGAACTCCGCATCGACCTCGACCCGCAGCCCGGCACGGACTACGACGACGCCGCCCGCGCCGCCCACGAACTGCGGTCGGTGCTCGACGAGTTCGGCGGGCTGCGCGGCTTTCCCAAGACCTCGGGCGGCCGCGGCCTGCACGTGTTCGTGCCCATCGAACCGCGCTGGACCTTCACCCAGGTGCGGCGCGCCGCCATCGCCGTCGGCCGGGAGATGGAACGGCGGATGCCGGAGCAGGTCACCATCAAGTGGTGGAAGGAGGAGCGCGGCAGACGCATCTTCATCGACTACAACCAGACGGCACGCGACCGCACGATCGCCTCCGCCTACTCCGTACGCCCCCGCGCACACGCCCCTGTCTCCGCGCCCCTGCGCTGGGACGAGGTGGGGGTCGCGCACCCCCAGGACTTCGACCTCGCGACCATGCCCGCGCGCTTCGCCGAACTCGGCGACGTGCACGCGGACATGGACGACAAGCGCTACTCCCTGGAAGCCCTGCTCGACCTCGCCCGCCGCGACGAACACGACCACGGACTGGGTGATCTGCCGTACCCGCCCGAGTATCCGAAGATGCCGGGGGAGCCCAGACGGGTACAGCCGAGCAGGGCCCGCAAGGAGAAGGAGCCCCCTACAGCTCCTTGATCCGGATGTCGCGGTACGAGACCACGTCCGTCGTGCCGTGCACCTGGAGCCCGATGTAGCCGGACGCGAACCGCCGCCCGTCCGTGCCCGGGTCGTCCGAGCGCGGCGGGCTGAACTCCTGGCCGCCGGTGTTGTCGAACTCGTTGATCAGCACGCCGTTGCGCAGCACCGAGTAGTGCTGGCCCTCCACCCGGATCTCGTAGTCGTTCCAGGTGCCCTTCTGCGTCACGCCGGCTCCGGCGAGACCGACACGGTCGAATCCGTAGACCGAGCCCGTCTTGTACATGTCGCCGTCGGGCCGGTCGAGCACCTGCACCTCGTGCCCGTACTTGATGGCGACCCACTCCGGGCGGGACTCCTCCGGGTGGTCGTGGACCCCGGGGAAGCGCACGAAGACGCCCGAGTTGGCGTTGCCGGTGCCCGGGGCGTCGTCACGCCACTGGAGCTTCAGCGAGAAGTCGCCGTACTTGCGCTGCGGGAACCACAGCATGCCCATGCCGGGCGTGGTGGTGCCGGAGGTGATCGTCCCGTCGGGGTTCAGCCCGAAGGAACCGCCGCCCACCTGCTGCCACTTGGCGAGGGACTCCGCGGTGCCGTCGAAGAGCGAGCGATAGCCCTCGGTCTGCCCCGGCTTGCCGATGCCCGACTGCCGGGCGGCCTTGCGGATCGCCTTGGATTCCCGCTCGTCGACCACGCCTTCCTTCAGCAGAGCCTCCAGGACGGAGTCCACGTGCTTGAGGAACAGCGCCTGGGACGTCCACTCCTTCTCGTCCTCGATCAGCTCGCCGACCCGGCACCGGTTGTCGGTCACCCGGTTGCGCACGCCCGAGTCGACCGTGCCGACGATCACCGTCAACCGCTCGTCGTACTCCGGGCAGTTCGGCGCCGGGACCTGGCCGGAGACGACCGTGAAGGTCACCGTGCGCGCCGCGGCGGTGTTCCCGGCCTTGTCCGTCGCCCGGTACGCCACGGTGTGCGCACCCGCCCGGTCGACCAGCACCGGCGCCGAGTACGACAGGTAGGGCCCGCCGTCGAGCGAGTACTCGATCTTCTCGACGCCCGACCCGTGCGCGTCGGTCGCCGTGACGGTCACCCGCGCGCCGTTGACGTATGCCCCGGCGGAGTTCCTCGTGCCCTCGACGGTCACGCCCGTCACCGGCGGGGTGGTGTCCGCGGGTGGCGCCGCGACGACCGTGAACCTCACGCTCTTCTCCGCCGCCACATTGCCCGCCTTGTCGGTGGCCCGGTAGCGCACGGTGTGCTCACCCACCTGGTGGACCATCACGGGCCCCGTGTACGGCTGCCAGGCACCCGAACCGACCGCGTACTCGATCGTGTTGATCCCGGACCCCGTGTCGGAGGCCGAGACGGTGACCGTCGCCATGTCGATGTACGCCCCGGCGGCGTCGCGCTCACCGCTCACCGTCGCCGAGGTCTCCGGCGCGGTGGCGTCGTCCGACTGGGGAGCGACGACGGTGAACGCGGCGCTCTTCTCGGCGGAGACGTTCCCCGCCTTGTCGAACGCCCGGTAGCGGACCGTGTGGCTGCCGACCTGGTCGACGACGACCGGCGTGGTGTACGGCTGCCAGGCACCCGCCTCACCGATCGCGTACTCGATCCGCTCGACGCCGGAGCCGCCCTCGTCGGTGGCGTGCAGCGCCACGCTCGCCGAGCCGACGTACTCGCCCTGCGCGTTCTGCGTGCCGCTGACGTGCGCCGACGCCTCGGGCGCCGTGGTGTCCTCGCCGGTGCCCTCGGTCACCGTCAGGATGCCCTGCATCTGGCCGTGGCCGGGGATCGTGCAGTGGTAGAAGTACCGGCCGGGCGTGAGCGTGACCTGGGCGGTGTGCTTGCCGCCCTGGGCGTCGTTCGGATTGGCCAGGATGTTGAGCTGCACGTCGTCGTTGAACTCGGGGTCGCTGGTCACGAACGTCAGCGTGTGCGGCATGCCCGTGGTGTTGCCGGTGGCCGCGCTGTTCTCGAAGACGATCGTGGCCGTGCCGGCGACCGCCGTCCTCGGTACCGAGAGGTACTTGTCGATGTCGTTGCCGGCCGTCCAGGTGAGCACCTGGTCGGCGGCCTCCTTCGCGGGTTGCCCGGCGGCGGGCAGCGCCTGCACGCCGAGCATCATCAGCAGGGCGGCCAGCAGGGCGGCCCACACTCTTCGTTGCCGGATCACTCGGTCCCCCTCGCCAACTGGCCGACGGCCGGGGTGGGGCCGCCGCCCTTGTAGGTGACCCGCCACAGGGCCGACTTGGAGTCCGAGGTGAAGAAGCCGCGCCCGTAGTCGAGGACGTACAGCGCGCCGTCCGGACCGAACTTCCAGTCCATGAGGTTCCTGATGCCGTCGTTGCCGACCGGCACGATCTTCTTCAGCGACTCCGCGTGCACCGGCAGACCGCCGTCTCCTTGCGTCTTCGGGTCCATGAGCACCGCGTTGCGCGGCTGGTCGGCGTCGTAGAAGTCACCGACGAACCACTTGCCGTCCCAGTACGCCGGCCACTTCACGGCACTGTCGGCCGCGGCCGTGCCGTACCGGTAGACCGGCCCGTTCATCGCGGCCTGCCCGCCGCCCTTCAGCCAGGGCAGCCGGTAGGTGGCCTCCGCCGGCTTGTAGGACGGCACGCCGTTCGCGTCCCGCGGGTAGTCCGGGCCGCCGCCCGAGGGCGAGTACCAGATGTTGTTGCCGGTCACCGGCGGCAGGTTGACCAGGCCGTCGTTGTTCGGCGACTCGTTCTTCGGGTGGTCGCAGTCGTACCAGCCCAGCGGCTTGGACGGGTCCGGCAGATTGCGGTCCCGGTAGGGCTGCTTGTTGCCCATGCAGTACGGCCAGCCACGGTTGCCCGCCTCGGTGATGGCGGCGAACGTGTCGTACTTGGCCGGGCCCCAGGTCGTCGAGGGCGTGCTCGCGTCCGGCCCGACCCAGCCCGCGTAGAGCACGTCGGTGGACCTGTCGACGAAGATGCGCGCCGGGTTGCGGACGCCCATCACATAGATCTCGCCGCGCGTCTTGCCGCCGCCCTCGTCGGGCTCCCTGCCGGTGAAGAGGTTTCCCCCGGGGAGCGTGTACGTCCCGTCCGGCTCCGGGTGGATGCGCAGGATCTTGCCGTTGAGGTTGTTGGTGTTGCCCGCGGTGCGGCGCGCGTCCGCGAAGGAGACGCCCTTGTAGTTCGGCTCCGGGTTGTTGCCCGAGTAGCCGGAGCTGAAGCCGCTGGAGTTGTTGTCACCGGTGGCGATGTACAGGTTGCCCTTGGAGTCCCAGGCCATCCCGCCGCCCGCGTGACAGCAACTGTGGATCTGCACCGGCCACTTCAGCAGGACCTTCTCACTGGCGAGGTCCAGCTTGTTCGTGGCCCGGTCGAGTGTGAACCGGGAGACCCGCCGCTCGGCCATCCGCGTCTCACGGTTGATCCTGTCGTGCGGCGTGTAGTGCAGATACACCCAGCCGTTCTGCGCGAACCCCGGGTCCAGCTCGATGCCGAGCAGCCCCTCCTCGACCTTGACCAGCTCGTCCCCGCCGCCCTTGTTGCCGAAGACGGTGAGCGCGCCGGCCAGGGTGACCTGCTTGGTCTTCGGGTCGTAGACGTGGATCTCGCCCTTGCCCTTGCCGATGTCGGGGTTGTTCCAGTCGGTGATCACGGGCTGCGAGGAGTCCGCGCCGCCCCGGCCGATGTAGAACACCCGGCCGTCGGGCGCGGTGACCAGCCCGTGCGGCTCGCCGATCTGGTCGTTCTGCCCCGGCTGGTTGGGCCTGGTCAGCCGCTCCGCCGCGTAGTTGGCGTTGATGGTCGCCTTGCAGTCGGCCTGCTCCAGCCGGGTCGTCCACATCAGGGCGCCGCGCAGATGATCGCGGAAGTCGGTCTCGTCGTACGACGACACCGTCCCGCCCATGGCGGTGTAGAAGGACCGGCCGCCGTCGTAGTCACGGCACCAGCTGACCGGATGGTCCCAGCCGTTGGAGCCCGAGCCCGGCTGGTACGTCGACTCGCGGACCCGGGCCACCGTGTGCACGTCGCCCGAGGGGTTCTTCACCCAGTTCAGCCACCGGTCCGGGCGTTTCCACTGCACGGGCAGGCCCTTGGTGGCGGGGTGTCCGCGGTCGCCGACCTCGACGGCCGCGCGCTGCACGTTCGTGGGGCCCGACGCGGCCGGACGGGCGCCCACCAGCCCGGTGAACCAGTCCGAGTACGGCTCCGCACGCGCCGCGTCATGGATGCCGACGAATCCGCCGCCGGCCTCCATGTAGGCCTCCAGGCCCGCCTCCTGCTCCGCGTCGAGGACATCGCCCCCACCGGTCAGGAACACGATCGCGTTGAAGCGGCCGAGCCTCGTCTCGTCGGTGAACACCGAGGCGTCGTCCGTGGCCCGGACCTTGAAGCGGCGGTCCGCCGGGCCCGACAGACCGATGTCCTCGATGGCCTCGATCCCGGCGTTCACCACCGGAGACTCCTCCCCGGCCGCAGCGGAACCGTGGAAGATCAGCACCCGTACGTTCGCGCCGCCCGGCGGCGACTTGATCGACATCGTTGTCAGCGGGGGTTCGGGGAAGGGGCGCGCGTTCGCGGCGGGCCCCGACAGCAGCCCGGCGGTCACGACCCCGGCGGCGACGGACGCCGCCCAGACGCGTCTTGACTTGCTCCACCCTCGTAAGTGCATGGGCACCTCCTCGGTCACAGCAACACCGCCAAGGAAGCTAAACCGCTTTGCATGTCTCGCCAATACCTATGACCGGTATGGCGCTAACTTTGTCTTGAGTGTGGATAAACGGGAGCGCGGCCGGTACCGTCTCACAGGTTCATCACAGGTACGCCTCCGTAAAAGCCTTACCAGGGTGGGGAGTTCCGCATGGACAGACGCAGCTTCAACCGGCGGGTCCTGCTCGGCGGCGCGGCCGTCGCGACGTCGCTGTCCGTGGCGCCGGAGGCCGTGAGCGCCGCCGGGCCCGTGAAGACGGCTCCCGCCGGGGGCGAGGTGAAGCGCATCAAGCTGTACGCCGAGAAGCTCCCCGACGGGCAGATGGGCTACGGCCTGGAGAAGGGCGAGGCGAGCGTCCCGGGCCCGCTGATCGAGCTCAACGAAGGCGACACCCTGCACGTCGAGTTCGAGAACACCATGGACGTGGCGGTGAGCCTGCACGTCCACGGCCTGGACTACGAGATCACCAGCGACGGCACGAAACTGAACCGCAGTCATGTCGAGCCGGGCGGCACCCGCACCTACACCTGGCGCACCCATGCCCCCGGCCGCCGCAAGGACGGCACCTGGCGTTCGGGCAGCGCGGGCTACTGGCACTACCACGACCACGTCGTCGGCACGGAGCACGGCACCGTGGGGCTGCAGAAGGGTCTGTTCGGCGCGGTCATCGTCCGCCGCAAGGGCGACGTCCTGCCCGACCGCACGCACACCGTCGTCTTCAACGACATGCGCATCAACAACAAGCCGCCGCACTCGGGGCCGAACTTCGAGGCCACGGTGGGGGATCGCGTCGAGTTCGTCGTGATCACGCACGGCGAGTTCTACCACACGTTCCACATGCACGGTCACCGCTGGGCGGACAACCGCACCGGCATGCTGACCGGCCCCGAGGACCCCAGTCAGGTCATCGACAACAAGATCACGGGCCCGGCGGACTCCTTCGGTTTCCAGGTGATCGCGGGGGAGGGGGTCGGCGCCGGTGCCTGGATGTACCACTGCCACGTCCAGAGCCACTCCGACATGGGGATGGTCGGTCTGTTCCTGGTGAAGAAGCCGGACGGGACCATCCCGGGACACGAGCCGCACGGACACGGCGACGAGCCTGCGGGCAGCATCCACGAGCACGGCGACGAGCCTGCAGGCAGCATCCACGAGCACGGCGACGAGCCTGCAGGCAGCATCCACGAGCACTGACGGGCGGCGCCGCCCTCCCGAGCGCACGAGAGCGCTCTCACCACGCTGTGTCACGGAGCTATCCTGATCCGCAGCCGCAGGTGAGGAGCCCGAAGTGACCGACACAGCGCCGCGTCCCACCCTGGAGGCCGTGGCCGCCCGGGCCGGTGTCTCGCGGGCCACCGTGTCCCGCGTGGTCAACGGCGGGGACGGCGTGCGCGAGGTCCTGGTGGAGCGGGTCCGCAAGGCCGTCGACGAACTCGGGTACGTGCCCAACCAGGCCGCCCGCTCGCTGGTCACCCGGCGCCACGACGCGATCGCGGTCGTCGTCGCCGAACCGGAGACCCGGGTCTTCGCCGACCCGTTCTTCGCGCTCCAGCTGCGCGGTATCAGCAAGGAGCTCACCGCCCACGACAACCAGCTCGTGCTGCTGCTCACGGAGGGCAGGGACGACCACGCCCGGGTCGGCCGCTACCTCGCCGGCGGGCACGTCGACGGCGCACTCGTCTTCTCCCTGCACCTGGACGACCCGCTGCCGGAGCTGATCCAGCGGGCCGGTGTCCCGACCGTCTTCGGCGGACGCCCCGGCTGGAGCGGCGACCGGCGCGACGTGGTCTACGTCGACAGCGACAACCGCGGCGGCGCCCGTGACGCCGTCCGGCACCTGGCCGGACTCGGCCGAACCCGGATCGCGCACATCACCGGCGCCCTCGACCAGACCTCCGCCGCGGACCGCCTCAACGGCTACCGGGACGTCATGGTGGACGCCGACCCGCGGCTGGTCGCCGAGGCCGACTTCACCCCGGCCGGCGGCGAACGGGCGATGCGCGAGCTCCTGGAGCGCTGTCCGGACGTGGACGCGGTGTTCGCCGCCAACGACCTCACGGCCGCGGGCGCGTTGCGCGTACTGCGCGCCTCGGGCCGCCGCGTCCCCGACGACGTGGCCGTGATCGGCTTCGACGACATGCGGCCCGTCGCGGAACAGACCGACCCGCCGCTCACCACGGTCCGTCAGGACATCGAGGAGATGGGCCGCCTGATGGCCCGCCTGCTGCTGCGCGGCCTCGACCGGGACGCCCCGCGCGAGGGCGTCGGGGCGCCCCCGTCGAGCGTGGTGCTGCCGACGACGCTGGTGCGGCGGGAGTCGGCCTAGGCGTGACGTCCAGGGACGGCCGACGACGGGCGACCCGCCTTGAGCGGTCCTTGGACGAGAGGAGCCCCGGCGGGGCCGGTCCGGACGGTGTGCCCCGGTCGGGCTCAGCCCTGCCGTGGTTCGCTGTGGATCACCGCGAAGCGGGCGCCGTAGGGGTCGGCGAGCTTGGCCAGTCGGCCGACGGACGGCAGGTCGGTGGCCGGGAGGCGGACCGTGCCGCCCAGCTCCTCGGCCCTGGCGACGATGGCGTCCGTGTCGTCGACCTCGAAGTACGGCAGCCAGTACGCCTCGTTCTCCGCCGGGTCGCCGGCCAGGGGGACGACACCGCCGAACATGGCGTCCTCGCTCTCCCCGGCCGGGTTGAACGTGGTGTACGTGCCGCCGGCGAAGTCCGCGCCGAAGGTCTCCAGACCGAGCACGGAGTGGTAGAAGGCCGCCGCGGCCGGGACGTCCGCCGTGCACAGCTCGACCCAGCACAGCGAGCCGTGCTCCTGGACCACCTCCAGGCCCTTGTTGCGGCCCGGCTGCCACAGCCCGAAGGGCACCCCGGCCTGGTCGGCGAGGATCGCCATCCGGCCCTGGTCCTGGACGTCCATCGGCTGCACCCGCACCGCACCGTGCGCCTGCTCGGCCGCCCGCGCCGTGGCGTCCGCGTCCGGCGCCTGGAAGTACACCGTCCAGGACGGCGGGCCCTGCGCCGGTGAAGTCTGCATGCCCCCGGCGGCCGTCCTGCCGCCGAGCCGGAACAGGCCGTACCCTCCGACCTCCGGGCCGCCCGGCTGGAACCGCCAGCCGAACAGCCCGCCGTAGAAGGCGGCGGCGCCGTCGATGTCGGGAGTGCCGAGATCGATCCAGTTCGGAGCGCCGGTGACAAAACGGGTGGTGAGCATCGTCGCCCTCCTCGCACAGGGGCCCGTCGTCCACTGCCGAGTCTTTCACCGCGTGGTGCCGACCGCCGCCGGAGCGGTGCCGCGGCATCGTTTCGGATGTTTCCGCGTGCCGCCGTGCGCCGGCCCCGTCCTGCGGGCGACCATCGAGGCGGCCGGGGGCCCGTGAACGCGGTGTTGATCCCGCGTTGATCGAACGTTTTTCGCTGCCCGCGACGCTCTTGGGCATGCACATCGACACGATCACTTCGCCCGAACTCGAATGGCAGCAGGAGGCGTTGTGCGCGCAGACGGGGGCGGACTTCTTCTTCCCCGAGCCGGGCAGTTCGGTGCGGGAGGCGAAACGGATCTGCGGTATGTGCCCGATCCGGGCGGCCTGCCTGACGTACGCGCTGGAGCACGACGAGCGCTTCGGCGTCTGGGGCGGTCTTTCGGAGAAGGAGCGCCTGGAGCTGCGGCGGGTGCCGCGGTAGCCGGCAGGGGGGTCTTCCGTCCCGCGCTGTCCGCCGCCGGGTGTCGCACGAGGCCCCGGCCGCTCGTGGCGGCCGGGGCCTCGTGGCCGTGCGGGCGGGTCGGCGTCAGGCGCCGGCCCGGGCGGCCATGCGCGCCTTGCGGGCGGCCAGCTTCTCGTCGAACTTCGACGCCTCGGAGTCCAGACCGCCCATGAACAGACCGAGCTCCTCCTGCGCCTTGCGGCCCTCGGTGCCCAGGCCGTCGATCTCCATGATCTTCAGGAAGCGCAGCACCGGCTGGAGCACGTCGTCGTGGTGGATGCGCATGTTGTAGATCTCGCCGATCGCCATCTGCGCGGCGGCCCGCTCGAAGCCGGGCATGCCGTGGCCGGGCATCCGGAAGTTCACGACGACGTCGCGCACCGCCATCATCGTCAGGTCGGGCGCCAGCTCGAAGGCCGCCTTCAGCAGGTTCCGGTAGAAGACCATGTGCAGGTTCTCGTCGGTGGCGATGCGCGCCAGCATGCGGTCGCAGACCGGGTCCCCGGACTGGTGGCCGGTGTTGCGGTGCGAGACGCGGGTCGCGAGCTCCTGGAAGGCCACGTAGGCGACCGAGTGCAGCATCGAGTGCCGGTTGTCCGACTCGAAGCCCTCGCTCATGTGGGACATCCGGAACTCCTCCAGCTTGTCCGGGTCCACCGCGCGCGAGGTGAGCAGGTAGTCGCGCATCACGATGCCGTGCCGGCCCTCCTCCGCGGTCCAGCGGTGCACCCAGGTGCCCCAGGCGCCGTCGCGGCCGAACAGCGAGGCGATCTCGTGGTGGTAGCTGGGCAGGTTGTCCTCGGTGAGAAGGTTGACGACGAGCGCGATGCGTCCGATCTCGGTGACCTTGGACTGCTCCTTCTCCCAGGCCTGGCCGTCCTCGAAGACACCGGGGAAGTTGCGACCGTCGGTCCACGGCACGTACTCGTGCGGCATCCAGTCCTTGGCGACTTTCAGATGCCGGTTGAGCTCCTTCTCGACCACTTCCTCCAGGGCGTACAGCAGCTGAGCGTCGGTCCAGGCGCCGGCCGGGCTGCCGAGGTGGGGAGTGGTGATCGTCATGGACTCTCCAGGGGGACAAGCGTACGAGCGGTGAGCGGTAAACCTACGGCATCGTAGGCTACGTATCCGTAGGTTACGAAGCCGTAGGTTAAGGGTGCTGTAAAGGCCGCTGATCAGCAGGGTCGCCCGGTGCTCCGTCGGCTCCCCGGAGCCGCAGGTCGAGGGGCCGGCCGGGGGCTCGCGGGCCGTTCAGACGTACAGCTCCCGCAGCCGCACCGAGAGGCACGTCACACATCCCTCGAGCTTCTCGAACTCGCTGATGTCCACGACGACCGGTTCGTACCCGAGGTCGGCGAACAGCTCGGCGGTCTTCGGCGCGCTCGCCGCCATCAGCAGCTTGTCGCCGCCGAGCAGGACCACGTGCGACCCCGCCTCCTCCGGGACCGGCAGGAAGCGCGCGAACAGCGACGGGGTGTCCATCTTCGGGATGTGCCCGATGACCGTGCCGTCGGGCAGCGCCGTGACCGCCGACTTCAGGTGCAGCACCTTGCTCACCGGCGCCGAGACGACCCGCGCGCCGAGCGGCTCGAACGCGGCGCGCAGCTGCCGGACACCTTCGGCGTTGGTACGGCCGCCCCGGCCCACATAGATCGTGTCGCCGATCTTGAGGACGTCTCCGCCCTCCAGGGTGCCCGGCTCCCAGATCCAGTTCACCGAGCAGCCCAGACCGGCCACGGCCTCCTCCACTGCGGCGGTCTCCTCCCGCCGGGAGTCGGCGCCGGGACGCGCGATCAGGGCCACGTTCTTGTACATCACGACCGTGTCCTCGACGAACACCGAGTCCGGGCAGTTGTCTGCGGGGTCCACCTCGATGGTCTCCCAGCCGTGCGTGCGCAGGGCCTCCACGTACGCCTCCCACTGCTCGACGGCGAGGTCGGCGTCCGCCTTCTCCCGTTCGATGTGCGTCACCAGCCCTTCGGCGAGACGCGGGCTGGGGCGGCGGACGAGGGCCTTCTTGCTGGGCACGAGCGTGACTCCGTATCGGATGGGAGGGTCGGGACCGCACCGACGGAGCCTCCGGGATCGACCGGAACCCATCGGGCGTCGGCCGACCATCATGCAGGGCGAACGAGGGCGAGGACAGCCCCGGGGAGGGGCGGAGCGGGTGGAGGGGCCGAGCCACCGCCCGTCGGGTACCCCGTCGCTCGCCCCCTCCGACCCGGCCCCACCGTCCCGGCCCGTTTCGCCTTCCCCTCGGCTCGCCCGGGACCGCGTCCCCGCGGCTCAGCCCGGCGACCCGGCCTCCTCCAGCCCTCGCCGCTGTGTCGGCGTCACCGCGCCGGCGGCGGTTCGGCCCTGCTCGTCCGGACGCAGGCACTCGATCAGGTAGTCGCCCGTGCCGGGGTCGCGGGTCACGCCGTGGGTCTCGCTGCCGAAGCCGGGGAAGTGGCGGTCGAAGGACTCCAGAGCGCCGAGGTAGCGCAGGAGAGGGCCGTCCGCCTCGCCGGTGCTCTCGCCCGGCATGAGGACCGGGATGCCGGGCGGGGTCACCGTGACCATCGCCGCGGCCGTCCGTCCTGGCGCGTCCGTCAGGCGGATCCGTTCCGTGCCGCCGCGGATCAGGCGTTGGTAGCACAGCTGGGGCGGGGCGACCGGCTCGGGCAGGTGCTGGAAGGCGGTGTCGAGCAGTTCGACCAGGCGGGCCCCGCGCAGATGGCCGTGCATCTCCTGGCACAGCTCGCGCAGGGTCAGCCCGCCGTAGCGCCCCGGGTGCTCCGCCACCAGCGCGGGCAGCACACGCTCCAGTGGGGCGTCACCGTCGTAGAGGTCCTTGAAGTCCATCAGGGCGTCCAGCAGGGTGCCCCACTTGCCCTTGGTGATGCCCATGGAGAACAGCACCAGCGTGGTGTAGCTGTCGGTCTTCTCGACGACGATGCCACGCGTCGTCAGATACGCGGTGAGCACCCGGGCCGGGATGCCCCGCTCGGACATCTCCCCGGTCGCGTCGAGCCCCGGGCAGGTCAGGGTGACCTTGATCGGGTCGAGCATGCAGTAGCCGTCGGTCAGGCCGGGGAAGCCGTGCCAGTCCGCGTCGGGCGCGAGGTGCCAGCAGGACGGCTCGGTGCGCAGCAGATCGGCCGGTGCCTCGTCGAAGGGCAGCCGTTTCCCGCTCGCCGGGTCCGTTACCTCGTCCGGCTGCCACACGCCGAAGAACCACGGCGGCCGGTCGCCCGCCGCCTCGATCCGCCGTCCGATCCGCACCATCTCCTGGCGGAACCGGATCGCCTCGGTCACCGCCTCGTCGACCAGCCACTGCCCCTGCGGGCCGTCCATCATGGCCGTCGCCACGTCCAGCGAGGCGATCATCGGGTACAGCGGCGACGTGGTCCCGTGCATCATCAGTGCCTCGTTGAACCGGTCGTGCTCGACCGGTGCCCGGGGCGCGGGCCTGATGTGCACCATGGCCGCCTGCGACAGGGCCGCCAG
Source organism: Streptomyces sp. NPDC056373 (assembly GCF_042262425.1). NCBI lineage: Bacteria > Bacillati > Actinomycetota > Actinomycetes > Kitasatosporales > Streptomycetaceae > Streptomyces > Streptomyces sp. NPDC056373. Next base: position 24,761 of record NZ_JBHJPX010000016.1, on the reverse strand, counting down.
CAGTTTGTGGGTGGACTGGGTCGCGAAGACCGTCGGCCGGTCGGGGCCGGGGAAGGCCTCCTCGCCCACCGACATGCCGTAGCGCCCGGCGTAGAGCGGGTGGAAGCGGGCGTAGGCGAACCACGCCTCGTCGAAGTGCAGCCGGGGCGTGGCCGCGGCGAACGCCCGGGCCGCCGCCACCGCGTCGTAACACAGCCCGTCGTACGTGGAGTTGGTGAACACGGCGTACTGGGCACGCGAGGAGACGGCATCCGATGTCAGCGGATTCGCGGCGATCCGCGCGGCCACCGAGTCCGCCGCGATCTCGGCGGGCGGCAAGGGCCCGGCGAGGCCGAAGCCGTTGCGGGTCGGGACCAGGTACACCGGGCGCGCACCGGAGACGACCAGGCCGTGCAGGACGGACTTGTGGCAGTTGCGGTCGACCAGGGCGATCTCGTCGCGGGTGACGCTGAAGTGTCCGACCAGGCGGTTGCAGGTGGAGTCGCCGTGCAGGACGAAGTAGGTGTGCGCGGAGCCGAAGACCCGCGCGGCGTTGCGCTCCGCCTCGCCGATCGGCCCGGTGTGCTCGAACAGCGAGCCGAGCTCCTCCACGGAGATCGACAGGTCGCTGCGCAGCAGCCGCTCGCCGAAGTACGTGTGGAAAGCCCGGCCCACGGGGGACTTGAGGAAGGCGACGCCGCCGGAGTGGGCGGGAGTGTGCCACGAGTATTCGTGCGCGTCGTCGAAGCGCCGCAGCGCCTTGAAGAACGGCGGGAGCAGCGCGTCCTGGTAGGCGCGTGCGGCGGTGGTGATCCGCCCGGCGATGAACGCCGGCGTGTCCTCCAGCGGCCACACGTAGCCCACCACCGACTGGGACACCCACAGCGGCAGCTCGCGCAGCCCCTCGTCCGCCATGACGAGGAACACCGGCAGGTTCTGGAACCGGCGCCCGATCCGGCGCAGCACGGTCGCACCGCCCGGTCCGTCCCCGGCCCCCGGGCGCAGCACCGTCGCACCCCCCGGCCCGCCACCGGCCCCCGCTTCGCCCTCGGCTTCGGGCCGGGCCAGGGCTCCGCCCCGGCCCCCGGCTCCGCCCCCCGGTCCCGACGGAAGGTCCCAGGCGACCACTGCGGCGGCCAGCCCGGCCTCGGTCCGCAGCACCGCCTCGGCGTCGGCGGCGCTCACCACCCACCGCACCTGTAAGCCGCGCTCCCGGATGCCCTCGGCGACGCGCGTCAACTGCTCCGCGCCTACGCCCCCGTCGTCCGGATGCTCCGCCACCGCCACCAGAACCGTGCCGTCGGCCATGCCGTCCCCCCTCCACGGTGGCCCGCGCCACCTTCCTCCAGTATTCGCGGGCCCGCACGCATGATCGGTCGGCACCGGGCCAAACCACCCCATCGGTCCAACGCCCAAGTCCGCGCGTTGACGATCGGCCCGCCCGCGACGCTTCATCGACGATCGGCGTGGCCCGGCTCACCGGCGGTCCCGCACGGCCCGCCGCGGATGCTCCCCGGTGACAGGCCTTCAGCCACCGGCAACTGCCGCTGACCGACGACGATCGCGGGGACGACATCCTCCGGGTTGTCCGCGCGCGGCCGCTCGAAGCCGGGCGTCCGGTTGCGGACGAGCCAGGAATTGCGGGAAGCCGGTCATGCCACCGGCGCTAGGAGGAAATCCCGACAGCCTCCGGCGTGGTTTCCCTCAGTTCTCCTTCCTCCAGCAGCAGCCAGCGCGTGATGCCGATCGATTCCAGGAACGGCAGGTCGTGGCTGGCCACGACCAGCGCCCCCTCGTACGACTCCAGGGCCGTGGTGAGCTGCCGGACGCTCGCCATGTCCAGGTTGTTGGTCGGCTCGTCCAGCATGAGCAGCTGCGGCGCGGGCTCGGCCAGCATCAGCGCGGCCAGCGCGGCCCGGAAGCGTTCGCCGCCGGACAGCGTCGACGCCTTCTGATCGGCGCGGGCGCCCCGGAACAGGAAGCGCGCCAGCCGCGCCCGGATCCGGTTGTTGGTGGCGTCCGGCGCGTACCGGGCCACGTTCTCGGCGACGGACAGCTCCCCGTCGAGGACGTCGAGCCGCTGCGGCAGGAACCGCAGCGGGACGTGCGTGTGCACCTCGCCCGACTCCGGGGCGAGCTCGCCGGTGATCGTGCGCAGCAGCGTGGTCTTGCCCGCGCCGTTGCGCCCGATCAGCGCGACCCGCTCGGGCCCGCGCAGGTCGAAACCGCCCTTCACCCGGGCGCCGTAGCGCAGCCCGAGATCCTGGAGGGTGAGCACGGTCCGCCCCGGCGGCACGGCCGTGTACGGCAGGTCGACACGGATCTCGTCGTCGTCCCGTACGGCCTCCACCGCCTCGTCGAGCCGTTCCCTGGCCTCGGTGAGCCGCTCCTCGTGCATGATGCGGTGCTTGCCCGCGGACTCCTGCGCCGCGCGCTTGCGCGCCCCCATGACGATCTTCGGCTCACGCTTCTGGTCCCACATCTTCTGCCCGTACCGCTTGCGCCGGGCCAGTTTGACCTGGGCGTCGGCCAGTTCGCGCTTCTGTTTGCGGAAGTCGGACTCGGCGACGCGCACCATGCGCTCCGCCGCCTCCTGCTCGATCTCCAGTGCCTCCTCGTAGTCGGAGTAGTTGCCGCCGTACCAGGTGATCTCTCCGGAGCGCAGATCGGCGATCTGGTCGACGAGGTCCAGCAGTTCGCGGTCGTGGCTGACGACGACCATCACGCCCGGCCAGGACTGCACGGCCGCGTACAGCCGCCGACGGGCGTACAGGTCGAGGTTGTTGGTCGGCTCGTCCAGCAGCAGCACGTCGGGCCGGCTCAGCAGCAGTGCGGCCAGCCGCAGCAGGACCGACTCGCCGCCGGACACCTCGCCGATGGTGCGGTCCAACTGGACGTGCCCGAGGCCGAGTTCGCCCAGGGTGGCGAGGGCTCGCTCCTCGACGTCCCAGTCGTCGCCGACGGTCTCGAAATGCGCCTCGGAGACGTCGCCCGACTCGATGGCGTGCAGGGCGGCGCGCTGAGCGGCGATGCCGAGGACCTCGTCGACACGCAGGGCGGTGTCGAGCGTGACGTTCTGCGGCAGGTAGCCGACCTCACCGGCCACCCGGACGGTGCCGTCGGCGGGTGCGAGTTCACCGGCGATCAGCTTCAGCAGGGTGGATTTTCCGGACCCGTTGACGCCGACCAGGCCGGTCCGGCCGGGGCCGAACGCGACGCCCAGGCCCTCGAAGACGGGACTGCCGTCGGGCCAGGTGAACGCAAGGGAGGTGACGGTGATGGAAGTGGGCATGGGGCCTCATTCGCGGTTGCTCGAAGCGGTCAGGGGCAAACGCGTGTCGAGACACCTGCGACCAGGGGAAGGAGGCTCCGTGGGCACGTCACGGACATGAGGAATGCCCTGCACCGGGAGGACGGCTCGAACGCCGAGGTCGCACGCAGCGCACACCACAGAGGGGTGTGACGCGGTGTCTCAGGACCTCAGACGAGCAACGTCCTTCTCCAATCGGCGGCAACAGGACGCTGTACACGCTACGAAGGCCCTGGGGACCTGTCAACGCATTAACGTGCGACCCGATCTTCCCGCTCCGAGGAGGCCTCCTGTGCCGCACGGCCCGCTCTCGCTGCCGGCCCGGCTCTGCCTGCTGGCCTGGGACGCCGCGCGCCCCGCGGCCGACCGCACCGCCCTGCGACCCGGCCCGGTGCGGGCCGGTGCCCTGGTCGAGCTGGCCCAGCGCGGGCTGCTGACCGACGTGGGCGGTATCGCCACGCCGGTGGACCTTGACGCGAACACGGGCGACCCGGTCCTCGACGGGCTGCTGGACCTCGTCCGAGAGTCGCGCCCTCACGCCTGGCGGACCTGGGTGACACTGCGGGCGCGGGTGACCTCCGACGCCGTGCGGGAGCAGCTGGTGGCCGAGGGGTACCTGCGGGCGGAGAAGCGTCGGGTGCTCGGGGTGTTCCCGTCCGTGGAGTACGCGCTGGGGCGTGCGCCCGTCGTGGCGGCGCTGCGGGAGGAGACTCGGCAGGTGCTTCAGGGGCCGCTGCCCGCCGCCGGGATCTCCGAGCGCGACGCGGCGGTCGCCGCCCTCGCCGCCGCCGCGGGCCTCTTCGGAGACGGCACCCCCGCACATCGCACCCGTGCACTGACCGAACGGGCCGGAGCGGCGACGCGCGGACTGGGGAGCGTCGTCCGCGAGGTGACGGCGGCGGTCACCGCGGGGAGGCCACCTCATCAGGCGGCAGCCCCAGGATGACCCCGGTGCCCGGTGCCCGGTGCCCGGTGCCCGGTGCCCGGTGCCCGGTGCCCGGTGGCCGGTGGCGTGACAGTCGGCCGCGACGGTCGGCCGCGACGGAACAGCCGGCGCCGGCCGGCATGCGCCCGTCAGCTCAGCACGCGTCCCGCATCAGCTCCGCGAGGCCGTGGTCCAGATCCAGCTGGAGGTGCTCCAGACCGACCGGCACGAGTTCGCTCGTGGCCTCGAGGAACCGGCGGATCTCGCTGGAGCGGACATGGACCACGGCCGTGCCCTCGGGGGCGTGGAACTCCAGCACCGTGCGGTCGTAGCCGTAGGGGCGCACGCGCACGTCGCCGTGCCCCTCGGCGCTCTTCTGGCCCGCGGCGAGCAGCTCGCGGGAGAAGGTCCAGCAGACCTCGACGCCCTCCAGCGTGGCCGGGGCGGGGAAGGTCATGCGGACCGCGAAAGGGTCACGCCGGTCGTAGTGCAGCGTCGCGGGAATGCTCGGCATACGCGGCGCGGCGGCGACGAGGCGGGCCTCCACGGGCTGCTCGATGACGATGGACAACGCCTTGCTCCCTTGTGACGGCTGGACGGACACTTCCGGGCGGATGAGGCCGGGCACTGGAAGAGACGACGGAATCAGCCAATCCGTGCACACGAATTGCGAGTGACCTCTGTCACCGCGTTCATGCACCAGAGTGACGTGACTCTCCTTGTGTGCCTCCCAAGGCAGTTGTGGCTCCCACCGCACCTTCCGCGGCACCCGCGAGGCCATCTGGACGGCACCCGGGCGGTGGGCTAGCTTCCCCCGCCATGAGGCGCATGGGGAGCACGCGACGGACGGGACGAACACCGGGCAGGGCGACCGCGATGGCGGCCTGCGCGGCGGCACTGGCGGCCCTGACCGCCGTACCGGCGCAGGCGCACGAGCCTGAGCACCGGCCGCCGCACTGGGAACTCAAGGACACCGGCACCCCGCAGGCACGCTTGCGGGGTCTGGCCGCCGTCAGCCGGAACACCGCCTGGGTCGCCGGCACCGGCGGCACGGTTCTGCGCACCACCGACGGCGGGAGGAGCTGGCGGAACGTGTCGCCGCCCGGCGCGGGGGAGTTGCAGTTCCGGGACGTCGAGGCGTTCGACGCCCGCCGGGCCGTGGTGCTGGCCATCGGTGAGGGAAAGACGTCCCGGGTCTACCGCACCGAGGACGGCGGCGCGACCTGGACGGAGTCCTTCCGCAACCCCGACCCCAAGGCGTTCTACGACTGTCTCGCCTTCTTCGACCGCCGTCACGGTCTGGCGATGAGCGACCCGGTCGACGGGAGGTTCCGCATCCTGTCGACCGGTGACGGCGGCCGTACCTGGAAGGTGCTGCCGGACCGGGGGATGCCGGCCGCGCAGGAGGGCGAGGCCGGGTTCGCGGCGAGCGGCCAGTGCCTGGTGACGTCCGGGACGAGGGACGTCTGGCTGGCCACCGGCGGGGCGGCACGCGCCCGGGTCCTGCACTCCGCCGACCGCGGACGCACCTGGACGGCCACCGACTCGCCCCTCCCGGCGGGCGACCCCGCCCGGGGCGTCTTCGCGCTCGCCTTCCGCGACCGCACCCACGGTCTCGCAGTCGGCGGCGACTTCCGTCCCGACCAGCCCTCACCCCAGGCCGCCGCCCGTTCCTTCGACGGCGGACGCACCTGGCTCCCGGCCGCCGCACCCCCGCCCGCCTACCGCTCCGGCGTCGTCTGGCTCCCGCACAGCCGCACCGCCGCCCTCGCCGTCGGCCCGACCGGCACCGATCTCACCACGGACGCCGGCCGGACCTGGCGGACCGTGGACACGGGCTCCTACGACACCGTCGACTGCGCCCCGGACCACGGCTGCTGGGCCGCCGGCGAGAAGGGCCGGGTTGCCCGCCTGGAGCACTGAGAATGCGGGGTGCCCTGATCGTTGGCAGTGTGGGTACTCGTTCACTGATCGGGAAAGGAAGTGAGCGGGCATGCCACGCGGCTCGAGCCCCAAGCGGGAGCGCCAGTACGAGCACATCAAGGAAAGTGCGAAGGACCGGGGCGAGAGCACCGGCCGCGCCGAGGAGATCGCCGCGCGGACGGTGAACAAGGAACGCGCCCGGTCCGGCGAGTCCAAGACCGCCAGCCGCACGTCCACCAAGGACATGTCCTCCGGCAAGCGGGGCGGTCAGCGGTCGGGACAGGGCTCCCAGGGGCCCACGTACGACCAGCTGTACCAGGAGGCCAAACGCAAGGGCGTCGAGGGCCGTTCCCACATGAACAAGAGCCAGCTGCAGCGCGCGCTGGGCAAGTAGGGCGCACGCCTTCCGAGGCCGGCGGGACCGTACCGTCCCGCCGGCCTCGGCGCGGCCCGTAGGCTCGGGGCCATCATGACGACCGTACGCATCCCCGAGGACTGGCCCGCCACCGAGGAACAGGCCCGTGCCGTCCAGGACGCGCTGCGCGCCCGTGTGATCCTCGACGAACCGGGACCGCCGCCCCGGACAGGCCATGTGACGGGGGTGGACGTCGCGTACGACGACGAACGGGACGTCGTCGCGGCGGCGGCGGTCGTCCTGGACGCGTCGAGCCTCGACGTCGTCGCGGAGGCCACCGCGGTGGGCCGGGTCTCCTTCCCCTACGTGCCCGGGCTGCTCGCCTTCCGCGAGATCCCCACGGTTCTCGCCGCCCTGGAGGCACTGCCCTGTGCGCCCGGCCTGGTCGTCTGCGACGGCTACGGCCTCGCCCACCCCCGGCGCTTCGGCCTGGCCAGCCACCTCGGCGTCCTGACCGGCCTGCCCACGATCGGCGTCGCGAAGAACCCGTTCGCCTTCTCCTACGACGACCCGGACACCCCGCGCGGCAGTACTGCCCCGCTGCTCGCGGGCTGCGAGGAGGTCGGCCGGGTCCTGCGCACCCGGGACGGCGTCAAGCCTGTCTTCGTCTCCGTGGGCCACCGGGTGACACTGGACGACGCCTGCGCGCACACCCTCGCGCTGACCCCCGCCTACCGCCTCCCGGAGACCACCCGCCGGGCGGACGCGCTGTGCCGCGAGGCAATCAGGAAGACCTACTCGGCCTGACCGTCCACCCGCCAGCGGCCCACCTCGCGGTACTCCGAGTCGTAGATCGCCGACTCGTCCCCGGGGGCGAGCTCGTAGTGGCGCAGATTGCCGGCCCAGTACCTGAGGATCCGGCCCAGTTCGCCCGCCGGGTCCTTCGTCAACGCCGCGTCGTCCAGGGAAACTTCCAGAAGGAATCTCATGCCTTCAAGGGTTTCATTGAACTCCTTCTTGGCACTTTCCGAGCCGTCTGCGCAGGCGGAACGCCGAAAAGCCTCAAGTGGCAGGAGAGGCGCGGGCCGGGCCGGGCGAGCACATCTGAGTACCGGCCCTGAGTACCCGTACGGATGCCCGGCGGCGGCAGCGCCGACAGGCTGGGGCGCATGACAACGCACCGCGCGCCCAAGCCTGTTGCCGCCCCGACCCAGACCGTCGAGCGGGCCGTCACCATAGGGCTGATCCTCGCCGTCCTGGCCGGGCTCGGCTGGATCGCCGGGATGATCTACACGCTCGCCGAGTGGCCGCTGTAGGCCACCGGCGGACCCTCAGTAGGCCCTCAGCGGGTCCTCGATAGGCCCTCAACGGGCCGCCGCGACACGGAAGCGGATGCCCGCCGCGCGCAGCCGGCCGATCAGCGCGTCGCCCATCGCCACCGCAGTGGTGACCTGACCCGTCGTCTTCGGAAGCTCGTCGAAGGCCAGGCACAGCGCCGACTCGGCGAACATCTTGGCCGTCTCGTCGTAGCCGGGATCGCCGCCCGAGACCTCCGTGTACACCCGCGAGCCGCCGCCTTCGCCCACGAAGCGCACGGAGAACCAGCTCTTCGCCCGCTTCTCGGGGCTCGGCCCGTCCCCGGGCTTGAGCCGGTCCGACAACCAGCGCCGCGCGGGCGGCACCTGAGCCGCCGCGACCAGCGTGCCGACCGCCGCGACCCCGCCCACGGCGACGGGCAGACGCCGGACGGCCGCGTACTGCCGGTAGCGGAAGTCGGGCCCGTACCGTTCGAGGGCCGACGCGGAGCGCCGCACGATCTGCGGGTCGATGGTCGGCATCGGCAGTGCCCACGCGCCGACCTCCTTGGCGAACCGCGGCCCGCCGAGCGGCGCCGACGCCCGCCGGCCCACCAGTCGCGGCTCGTGCCGCCGCCGGTCCCGTGCGGCCGCCGCCATCTGCCGCTGCCGTGCGAACTGGCCCAGCGCGGAGGCGAAGGTGCCGCCGGAGAAGGCCGCGTCAGCGGTGACGAAGCCCTCCACGGTCAGCGGCACGTCCTCGGGCAACTGCTGCACGGTGAAGTACACGCCCAGGTCGTGGGGGACGGAGTCGAACCCGGCGGCGTGCACCAGCCGTGCCCCGGTCTCCCGGGCACGTGCGTCGTGCCGGACGTACATCAGGTCCACGAACTCGGGCTCGCCGCACAGGTCCAGGTAGTCGGTCCCGGCGTCGGCGCAGGCGGCGACGAGTTCCTCGCCGTACGTCACGTACGGGCCGACGGTCGTGGCCACCACGCGTGCCTGAGCGGCGAGGTCGCGCAGCGAGGCCGGGTCGGAGACGTCCGCCCGCAGTACCCCGATCTCCGCGTCGGCGGGCAGCCGCTCCCGCAGCCGCTCCAGCTTCTGCGCGCTGCGGCCCGCGATCGCCCAGCGCAGCCCCTCGGGCCCGTGGGCGGCCAGGTACTCCGCGGTGAGCGCCCCGGCGAAACTGGTCGCTCCGAAGAGCACGATGTCGTACGGACGGTCCGTCCCGCTTTGCCTGCTCATGACACCCCTCGGTCGTGCAGCCCGTGCCGCTGTCGGTGGCCGAGGCTAGCGTGAGGAGTGCGGAGCCCGACGACGAGCCCGGAGGACGACGATGGCCGTGCCCAGGAATGCCCTGAAGAAGTGGGAGAAAGTGCGCGCGTTCGCACTGGGGCTGCCGGACGCCGTCGAGGAGTTCCCCTGGGGCGAGTCCGTCGCCAAGGTCAACAAGAAGGTGTTCGTCTTCCTCGGGGTCGACGACGGCAGTTACCCCCTGGGGGTGACGGTGAAGCTCACGGACGAGACGGCGCACGCGCACGCGCTGGCCTGCCCCGGCGCCGGGCCCGCCGGGTACGGCCTGGGCAAGGCGGGCTGGGTGAGTGTCCCCCTGGAGCCGCAGGGTGCCCCGGCCGCGGAGGTGCTCTGCGACTGGGTGGAGGACAGCTACCGGGCCGTCGCGCCCAAGCGGCTGATAGTGGTGCTGGACGGGGCCTGACCTCGTCCGGCAGATTGCTGAGCGCTTGCTCGTTCGGGTCTTGTGCCGAGTGGAACACGTTCTTAGCATCACTGGTGTTACATCAGATGTGTCACAGCACTGGGGGCTGGATGACCACGGCAGGGACGCCAGGACACGGCCCGCTCACCGGCGTGCGCGTCGTCGAGCTGGCGGGCATCGGGCCCGGCCCGTTCGCCGCCATGCTCCTGGCCGACCTCGGTGCCGACGTCGTGCGCGTGGACCGCCCGGGCGGCCCCGGACTCGGGATCGACCCGGCGTACGACGTCACCAACCGCAACAAGCGCTCGGTGATCGTCGACCTGAAGTCACCCGACGGCCGGGAACAGGTGCTCGACCTCGCGGCCCGCGCCGACGTCCTGGTCGAGGGCTACCGCCCCGGCGTCGCCGAACGCCTCGGCGTGGGCCCCGAGCCCTGCCTCGCCCGCAACCCGCGTCTCACCTACGGCCGGATGACGGGCTGGGGCCAGGACGGCCCGCTCGCCCGTCGCTCCGGGCACGACATCGCGTACATCGCCCCCACCGGCACCCTCGGCATGATCGGCAGGCCGCAGGAGGCGCCGCCGGCCCCCGCCAATCTGCTCGGCGACTACGCGGGCGGCTCCCTCTACCTCGTCGTCGGCGTCCTCGCGGCCCTCCACCACGCCCGCGCGACCGGCACCGGCCAGGTCGTCGACGCCGCCATCGTCGACGGGACCGCCCACCTCACCACCATGATCCACGGCATGCTCGCCGCCGGGGGCTGGCAGGACCGCCGGGGTGCCAACCTCCTGGACGGCGGCTGCCCCTACTACGGGACCTATGAGACGGCCGACGGCCGGTACATGGCCGTCGGCGCCCTGGAACCGCAGTTCTACGCCGAATTCCTGAGCCTTCTCGGCATCGACGACCGAGCCGAAGCGCGCAAGGACGTCACCCGCTGGGACGAACTGCGCGAGGAGATCGCCGTCCGCTTCAAAGCGCGGACGAGGGACGAGTGGACGGCCGTCTTCGACGGCTCCGACGCCTGCGTGGCGCCCGTGCTGTCGCTGCGCGAGGCGCCGCACCACCCGCACCTGGCCGCCCGCGGCACCTTCACCGACCACGGCGGCATCACCCAGCCCGCCCCGGCCCCCCGCTTCTCCGCGACCCCGACCTCCGTCCGCACCGGCCCGGCGCGGCCGGGCGCCGACACGGCGGACGTCGCCCGGGACTGGGACGTCCCCGGGCTCCTCCCGTCGTCCCGAAACCCTCAGTGAAAGGCCTCCTCGTGAGCACCGAAGCGTATGTGTACGACGCGATCCGCACCCCGCGCGGCCGCGGCAAGGCAGGCGGCGCCCTGCACGGCACCAAGCCCATCGACCTGGTCGTCGGACTCATCCACGAGATCCGCGCCCGGTTCCCGGACCTCGACCCGGCCGCCGTCGACGACATCGTCCTCGGCGTCGTCGGCCCGGTCGGCGACCAGGGCTCCGACATCGCCCGGATCGCCGCCATCGCCGCGGGCCTGCCCGACACGGTCGCCGGTGTGCAGGAGAACCGCTTCTGTGCCTCGGGCCTGGAGGCCGTCAACCTGGCGGCGGCCAAGGTGCGTTCCGGTTGGGAGGACCTCGTCCTCGCGGGCGGCGTCGAGTCGATGTCCCGGGTGCCGATGGCCTCCGACGGCGGGGCCTGGTTCAACGACCCGATGACCAACCTCGAGGTCAACTTCGTGCCGCAGGGCATCGGCGCCGACCTCATCGCCACCGTCGAGGGCTTCTCCCGGCGCGACGTCGACGAGTACGCGGCCCTCTCCCAGGAGCGGGCCGCCACCGCGATGAAGGACGGCCGCTTCGAGCGGTCCGTCGTCCCGGTCAAGGACCGCAGCGGCCTCGTCGTCCTCGACCACGACGAGTTCCCCCGCCCCGGAACCACCGCCGACTCCCTCGCCAAGCTGAAGCCGTCCTTCGCCGACATCGGCGAACTCGGCGGCTTCGACGCCGTGGCCCTCCAGCAGTACCACTGGGTGGAGAAGATCGACCACGTCCACCACGCGGGCAACTCCTCCGGCATCGTCGACGGCGCCTCGCTCGTCGCGATCGGCTCCAAGGAGGTCGGCGAGCGCTACGGCCTCACCCCTCGCGCGCGGATCGTCTCCGCCGCGGTGTCCGGCTCCGAGCCGACCATCATGCTCACCGGCCCCGCCCCCGCCACCCGCAAGGCCCTCTCCAAGGCCGGACTGACCATCGACGACATCGACCTGGTCGAGATCAACGAGGCGTTCGCGGCAGTCGTCCTGCGCTTCGTGCGGGACATGGGCCTGCCCCTGGACAAGGTCAACGTCAACGGCGGCGCGATCGCCCTCGGCCACCCCCTGGGCGCGACCGGCGCGATGATCCTCGGCACCCTCGTCGACGAACTCGAGCGCCAGGACAAGCGCTACGGCCTCGCCACGCTGTGCGTCGGCGGCGGCATGGGCGTAGCCACGATCGTCGAGCGCATCTGACCCCCTCCCGACGGATCACACGGAGCACCTCCACATGAGCACTGAGTCCACCACCATCCGCTGGGAACAGGACCGCACCGGCCTCGTCACCCTGGTCATCGACGACCCGAACCAGTCCGCGAACACCATGAACCAGGCGTTCCGCGACTCGCTGGCCGCCGTCACCGACCGTCTGGAGGCCGAGAAGGACTCCATCCGGGGCGTCATCATCACCTCCGCCAAGAAGACCTTCTTCGCCGGCGGAGACCTCCGCGACCTCATCCGCGTCACGCCCGAGACGGCCCAGGAGCTGTTCGACGGCGGCATGGCCATCAAGCGGAACCTGCGCCGCATCGAGACCCTCGGCAAGCCCGTCGTCGCCGCCCTCAACGGCGCGGCCCTCGGCGGCGGTTACGAGATCGCCCTCGCCTGCCACCACCGCGTCGCCCTCGACGCACCCGGCTCCAAGATCGGCTGCCCCGAGGTCACCCTCGGTCTGCTCCCCGGAGGCGGCGGCGTCGTCCGCACAGTCCGCCTGCTGGGCATCGCCGACGCCCTGCTGAAGGTGCTCCTCCAGGGTACCCAGTACAACCCGCGCCGCGCCCTGGACAACGGCCTCGTCGACGAGGTGGCCGACAGCCAGGAGGACATGCTCGCCAAGGCCCGCGCCTTCATCGACGCCAACCCCGAGTCCCAGCAGCCCTGGGACAAGCCGGGCTACCGCATCCCGGGCGGCACGCCGTCGAACCCCAAGTTCGCCGCGAACCTGCCCGCCTTCCCGGCCAGCCTGCGCAAGCAGACGAACGGCGCCCCCTACCCGGCCCCGCGCAACATCCTGGCCGCCGCCGTCGAGGGCTCCCAGGTCGACTTCGAGACCGCGCAGGTCATCGAGGCCCGCTACTTCGTGGACCTCGCGGCCGGCCAGACCTCGAAGAACATGATCCAGGCCTTCTTCTTCGACCTCCAGGCCGTCAACTCCGGCGTCAACCGCCCCCAGGGCATCGAGCCCCGCAAGGTCCGCAAGGCCGCCGTGCTCGGCGCCGGCATGATGGGCGCCGGCATCGCCTACTCCTGCGCCCGCGCCGGCATCGACGTCGTGCTGAAGGACGTCTCCCTGGAGGCGGCCCTCAAGGGCAAGGGCTATTCCGAGAAGCTGTGCGCCAAGGCCGTCTCCAAGGGCCGTACGTCCCAGGAGAAGGCCGACGCGCTGCTCGCCCGCATCACCCCGACCGCCGAGGTCCAGGACCTGGCCGGCTGCGACGCCGTGATCGAGGCCGTCTTCGAGGACACCTCCCTCAAGCACAAGGTGTTCCAGGAGATCCAGCACGTCGTGGAGCCGGACGCGCTGCTGTGCTCCAACACCTCCACCCTGCCCATCACCGCCCTCGCCGAAGGCGTGGAGCGCCAGGGCGACTTCATCGGCCTGCACTTCTTCTCGCCCGTCGACAAGATGCCGCTCGTCGAGATCATCAAGGGCGAGCGCACCGGCGAGGAGGCCCTGGCCCGCGCCTTCGACCTGGTCCGGCAGATCAACAAGACGCCCATCGTCGTCAACGACTCGCGCGGCTTCTTCACCTCCCGCGTCATCGGCCACTTCATCAACGAGGGCGTCGCCATGGTCGGCGAGGGCATCGAGCCCGCCTCGGTCGAGCAGGCCGCCGCCCAGGCCGGCTACCCGGCCAAGGTGCTGTCCCTGATGGACGAACTGACGCTGACCCTGCCCCGCAAGATCCGGGCCGAGACGAAGCGGGCGGTCGAGGAGGCGGGCGGCACCTGGACGGCCCACCCCGCCGAAGCCGTCATCGACCGCATGGTCGACGAGTTCGGCCGCACCGGCCGCAGCGGCGGCGGCGGCTTCTACGACTACGGCGACGACGGCAAGCGCACCGGCCTGTGGCCCGGCCTGCGCGAGCACTACACCAGGCCGGGACATCAGATCCCGTTCCGGGACATGCAGGAGCGCATGCTGTTCTCCGAGGCGCTGGACACCGTCCGGCTGCTGGAGGAGGGCGTGCTGACCTCCGTCGCCGACGCCAACATCGGCTCCATCTTCGGCATCGGCTTCCCGGGCTGGACCGGCGGCGTGCTCCAGTACATCAACGGCTACGAGGGAGGCCTGCCCGGCTTCGTGGCACGCGCGCGTGAACTCGCCGAGCAGTACGGGGAGCGCTTCGCCCCGCCCGCGCTGCTGGTGGAGAAGGCGGAGAAGGGGGAGCGGTTCAGCGACTCAGCCCGCGGCTGACCCGCCGGAGCCCGACGGCCCGGTGAGCCACTCGCCCAGCTCTTCCCTCAGCGACCGCTGAAAAGCGGTGAGGAGCGCCTGCACCACCAGCGGGTGCATGTGAGCCGACAGGGACCGCACGTCCCGCGCGTCACGCTCCGCCACCTCACCGCGCAAGAGCTGGGACAGCTCCCGGGCCGCGGCGCGCGCCTGCTCGACGAGCACCTTGCGCGCCGCGAAGATCGCCTCCGGCGACAGCGGCACGTCCAACAGCCCGGCCCCCAGCCGGAGCAGCCCCAGATCGGCCTCCCACAGCTCGTCCGCGGGCCGCACCACGCCCATCGCGACGAGCCGCTCCACGTCCTCGTCGCCCAGCGGCCGCCCGGCCCGTCCCTCCAGCTCCCGGCGCGACACCGTCTCGACGGCGCCCGGCGCCCAGGACGCCACCACCGCGCGGTGGACGGCCAGTTCGTGCGCGCTCAGGTCCGGCGGCAGTTGCCGCAGATAGCGCTCGATGCCGGCCAGCGTCATGCCCTGCTGCTGCAACTCCTCGATCAGCGCCAGCCGGGCCAGGTGCTCGCGCCCGTAGTGCCCCACCCGCCGTGGCCCGAGCACCGGCGGGGGCAGCAGCCCCTTCGTGCCGTAGAAGCGGACCGTGCGCACGGTGACTCCGGCCCGGGCCGCCAGCTCGTCGATCGTGAGGGTCGGCTCCTCGGCGTCGGTCGTCATGTGCAGCAGTATCGCTGTCTCACCAGTGCTGTGAAACCTCTGGAGGTCTTCAGGACGTCAGGGGGGGTCCGGTGTGAGAAGTCGCGCTCTGTGACGTAGGCCACCGCGTGAGCCGCGGAGCGTGGGGGAAGGTGGCCCCTTGGTCCGTGCCTTTACCGAGGGCGCGGACCTTATGTACGTCCGGAAAGCCGAGCGCGACCCGCTCGGGAGCACCAGAGAGTGGATCCACCGTGAGCAAGGACGCCGTGAACACGGCAGCAGCCGCATCCTCCAGTGACGCGGCCCAGGTGCCCGCGGACGCGGGCGACGCCGGCTACAGCAAGGACCTCAAGCCCCGCCACGTCAACATGATCGCCATCGGGGGCGCGATCGGCACCGGGCTCTTCCTGGGGGCGGGCGGCCGCCTGCACAACGCCGGCCCGGCCCTGGCGATCGCCTACCTGGTCTGCGGCGTCTTCGCCTTCTTCGTGGTCAAGGCCCTCGGCGAGCTCGTGCTGTACCGCCCCTCCTCGGGCTCCTTCGTCTCCTACGCGCGCGAGTTCCTCGGTGAGAAGGGCGCGTACGTCGCCGGGTGGATGTACTTCCTGAACTGGTCGACCACCGGCATCGCCGACATCACGGCGATCGCGCTCTACACGCACTACTGGAGCCTGTTCACCGACATCCCGCAGTGGGTGCTCGCGCTGGTCGCCCTCGCGGTGGTCCTGGTGGTGAACCTGATCTCGGTGAAGATCTTCGGCGAGATGGAGTTCTGGTTCTCGATCATCAAGGTCGCGACGCTCGTCGGCTTCATGCTCATCGGCATCTTCCTGCTCGCCACGCAGCAGAAGGTCGGCGGTGGGACGCCCGGCCTGAGCGTCATCACCGACAACGGCGGTGTCTTCCCGCACGGCATGATGCCGGTCGTCCTCGTCATGCAGGGCGTGATCTTCGCGTACGCGGCGCTGGAGCTGGTCGGTGTCGCCGCGGGCGAGACCGCCGAGCCGGAGAAGATCGTCCCCCGCGCGGTGAACTCGATCATGTGGCGCGTGGGCCTCTTCTACGTCGGCTCGGTCGTCCTGCTGGCACTGCTGCTGCCGGGTTCGGTCTACTCGGCCGACCAGAGCCCCTTCGTCACGGTGCTGTCGAAGATCGGCGTCCCGGCCGCGGGCGACGTGATGAACCTGGTGGTCCTCACGGCCGCCATGTCCTCGCTCAACTCCGGCCTGTACTCCACGGGCCGCATCCTGCGCTCCATGGCGATGGCGGGCTCCGCGCCGAAGTTCACCGCCCGCATGAACCGCAGCCAGGTGCCCTACGGCGGCATCCTGCTCACCTGCGCGGTGTGCGTGCTCGGCGTCGGCCTGAACTACCTGGTGCCGGCCCAGGCCTTCGAGATCGTGCTGAACGTGGCCTCCCTCGGCATCATCAGCACCTGGGTGATCATCATGGTCTGTCACCTGGTCTTCGTCCGCCGCGCCAAGGCGGGCCTGATCAGCCGCCCCTCGTTCCGTCTCAAGGGCACCCCGGTCACGGAGATCGCCACGATCGTCTTCCTGCTGGCCTGCCTCGGCATGATGTGGAACGACCCCGCGGTCGGCCGCAAGACCCTCCTGCTCGTCCCGGTGATCGCGGCCATGCTGGTCGCCGGCTGGTTCGGCGTCCGCCGCAGGGTCTCCCGGACGGCCGACCAGGAGCTGTCACAGGTGACGAAGTAGCGGGACGGGCCCGACGTACGGACCGGGCGCCTGCGGGCGCTTTCTCCGCACAGGCGGAGCCGGCCGGTCGCCGGGTCAGCCCTGGCTGTCGAAGGCCGCTGCCAGGCAGGCGGTGAGGCGCCGCGTGAGGGTGCCGTCGGGGTCCAGGCGGGGGTTGAAGATCGTGACGGTGAGTCCGACGGCCCCCTCGCCGGCCAGGGCCGTGCGCAGAGCGGTCTCCAGCTCCTGCCAGGTCAGGCCGTCCGGCTGCCGGTGGTCGACGGCGGGCATGAGCGTGTCGTCCAGCACGTCGACGTCGAGATGGACCCAGTACCCGGCGTCCGCGCCGCCGCCGCTCAGCAGCCCGACCGCGCGGCGGGCCGCCTCGGCCGCCCCCAGCGCGCGCACGGTGTCCAGTTCCAGCGCGTGCAGTGCGGGCGGCAGCGGCTGCATCCCGTGTGCCGCGGACTCCTCCGCGTCCCGGAACCCCAGGGCGACGACGTCCTCGTCCCTCACGAGTGGGCCCCGGCCCTCCAGGTCGGCCAGAACGCGCGGGCCGCGCCCGGTGGCCAGTGCGAGTTCCATGGAGGCCGCCTCGCCGGCCGGCTCGGCCGAGGGCTGGTAGAAGTCGGTGTGGCCGTCCAGGAAGAGCAGACCGTGCCGGTCGCGACGGCGCAGCGCCAGCAGGGTGCCGAGCAGCACGCTGCAGTCGCCGCCGAGCACGACGGGGAACCGGCCGTCGTCGAGGACGTCGCCCACGGCGCCGGCCAGCGCGGCGGAGTACGCGGCGATGCCACCGGCGTTCAGAATCCCGGTGTCCGGGTCCCGCTCAGGGGCGTACGGGGGCGGCTCGACCCGCCCCACGTGCACCGCCCCCAGCCCCTCGGCCAGCCCCGCCCCGAGGAGCGCCGCCGGCAGATCCTCCACACCGGTGGGGCGCAGCCCGAGCACGGACGGGGCCTCGATGATCGCCGATTTCCGCAACGCAGGCTCCCTCGTCGGCAGCCGCGGCCTCACTCGTCACGGCGCATGGCCTCACCGTAACGAGCCGGGCCCGGTCCGGCAGGCCGGGCGCCTCCTGCCGGGGCAGGGTGCGGACGCTCCGAGCCTCTACGCCCGACGCCCCGACGCCCCGACGCCCCGACGGCGCGCCGGGCCCGGTCCGGCAGCCCGTGCCTCCTGACGGGGGCGAGGTCCCGGCGCCCCGGCGCGGCGAGCCGCCCCGGCCGGGGCGCGCCGGGCCCCCTGCGCGACGACGTCAGTGCCCGTGCACCCCGTTCGTCGCCGCGATCCGCTTCCACGACCGGGGCTGCGGAACGACCTTCGCCCCCTCGGCCACCGCCGCGGCCCGGGCCGCGGGCACCCCCGGCTTCGACGGCTGGAACAGCCACGTGTCGAAGAGCGCGGCCAGCGGCTTGCCCGAGACCTCCTGCGCGTACCGCTGGAAGTCCGCCACCGACGCGTTGCCGTGGGCGTACTTCGACGGCCAGCCCTTGAGGATCGCGAAGAACGCCTCGTCACCGATCTTGTTGCGCAGCGCCTGGACGGCCAGTGCGCCACGGTCGTAGACCGCGATGTCGAACTGGTTCTCCGGGCCGGGATCCCCGGGCTTCACCGTCCAGAACGGGTCGTCTGCGGGATGCGAGGTGTACACGTGGTCGGCGAGTTCCTGAGCGGTGCCCTCGCCCTCGTGCTCGGACCACAGCCACTGCGCGTACCGGGCGAAGCCCTCGTTGATCCAGATGTCCTTCCAGCCCTTGACCGACACCTCGTCGCCGTACCACTGGTGGGCCAGTTCATGGACGACGACCGACACGTTCGACCCGTTCGCGAACTGCCGCGGGCTGTAGAACGGCCGGGTCTGGGTCTCCAGCGCGTACCCGGTGTCCGTGTTCGGCACATACCCGCCGAGCGCGCTGTAGGGATACGGCCCGAAGTACCCGGCGAGCCAGTCCGCGATCTCCCCGGTCCGTTCGATGCTCGCCCGCGCCGCCCCGGCGTTCGCCCCGAGATCCTTGCTGTAGGCGTTGAGGACCGGGATGCCGCCCTCCGTCGTGCCGGTCGTGATGTCGAACTTCCCGACCGCGAGCGTGGCGAGGTACGTGGCCTGCGGCTTGTCGGACCGCCAGTTCCAGCGGGTCCAGCCGAGCTTCGAACTCGTCGACTGGAGCGTGCCGTTGGAGATGGCCTGCGTACCGTCCGGGACCAGCACGGACACGTCGTAGGTCGCCTTGTCCAGCGGATGGTCGTTGGCCGGGAACCACCACGCGGCCGCCTCGGGCTCGTTCGCCGCGACACCGCCGTCCGGGGTGCGGTGCCAGCTGGTGAAGCCGAAGGCCTGCTTCGACGACGGCACCCCGCGGTAGCGCACGACGACAGTGACGGGCGCACCCTTGGCCAGCGGCGTCCTCGGCGTGATCTCCAGCTCCTGCTCGCCCGAGGTCCGGAACGAGGCCTTCGCCCCGTTGACCCGCACCTCGCCGACGTCCAGCAGGAAGTCCAGGTCGAAGCTCGTCAGGTCCTGCGTGGCGCGGGCCACGAGCGTCGCCGTGCCCTCCAGCTCGTCCGTGGCCGGCTGGTACTTCAGGCGGAGGTCGTAGTGGGAGACGTCGTATCCGCCGTTGCCGTAGGCCGGGTAGTAGGGGTCGCCGATACCCGGCGCGCCGGGGGAGAAGGAGGCGGCCGATGCCGGGATCGCCAGCAGGAGAACGGCCGCCGCCAGGGCTCCCGGCGCGATGATTCTGCGATGCACGCGAGGCTCCAAGTCATAGGGTCCCGAGGTCTTCCGGGTTCTGTCCGGAGCCTATTGACTCCTGTGTCCCTGATCATGTCCATGGCCCCTGCTGTCACACGAACGCCATTCGGCCGACATGAGACACCCGCCCCGAACGGCCGTCCCGGACACGCCGGTCCGTCAGCTGCCCCCTTCTGAACGGGAGTTCACCGATGTACCGTCCGGCCCATGCCGAAACGCACGCGCTTCACGACCTGGAGACCGCTCGCGACGGCGGCCGCGGCCGCCCTCTTGGCGACCTTGCTCACCCCCGCGGCAGCACAGGCCGCACCGGCCGCCCCGCGCGGGAGCGAACCCGTCTACTCCTACGAGAACGCCATCCGCGAGGCCGTCTGGGTGGACACCGGGCTCGACGGCGACCGCGACGGGAAGACCGACCGGGTCGCCGTCGACATCGTCCGCCCCCGCGAAACCGCCCGGCAGGGCCGCAAAGTCCCGGTCATCATGGACGCCAGCCCGTACTACTCCTGCTGCGGGCGCGGCAACGAGAGCCAGAAGAAGACCTACGACGCGCAGGGCCGCGTCGTCCAGACGCCGCTGTACTACGACAACTACTTCGTCCCGCGCGGCTACGCCTTCGTCGGCGTGGACCTGGCCGGAACCAATCGCTCCGACGGCTGCGTCGACGTGGGCGGCCGCTCCGACATCCGGTCCGCGAAGGCCGTCGTCGACTGGCTGAACGGCCGTGCCAAGGCCTACACGAGCCGCACCGGCACCACCCGCGCCCAGGCCGGCTGGACCAACGGCCGCACCGGCATGATCGGCAAGAGCTGGGACGGCACCATCGCCAACGGCGTCGCCGCCACCGGCGTCAGGGGCCTGAAGACCATCGTCCCGATCAGCGCCATCTCCTCCTGGTACGACTACTACTTCCAGCAGGGCGCGCCGCTCTACGACTCGGGCCCCGAGTGGCTGTCGGACTACGTCGACAGCCCCGACGCCCGCGCCAGGTGCCAGGCCGTCCAGCAGAAGCTCGTCGACGGCGCGCCGCGCACCGGCGACTGGACCCCTCTGTGGACCGAGCGCGACTACGTGAAGGCCGCGCGCAAGGTCAAGGCCAGCGTCTTCCTCGTGCACGGCATGCAGGACCTCAACGTCCGCATGAAGCACGTCGGCCAGTGGTGGAACGCCCTCGCGAAGCACGGCGTCGAGCGCAAGATCTGGCTCTCCCAGACCGGCCACGTCGACCCCTTCGACTTCCGCCGGGGCGCCTGGGTCGACACCCTGCACCGCTGGTTCGACCACGAACTCATGGGCTACGACAACGGCATCGACCGCGAGCCCGTGGCCGACGTCGAACGCGCCCCCGACCGGTGGGAGACCTCCCGGACCTGGCCGCCGAGCGGCACCCGCACCGCCACCCTGCGCCCCGACCGGGGCACCCGGGCCGGCGTCGGCACCCTCGGCCTGCACCGCGGCCACGGCACCGAGACCTTCACCGACGACCCCCAGCGGGGCGAGACCGACTGGGCCGGCCGGCTCGACGAGCCGACACCGGACAAGGCCGGGTTCAGCACCGGACCGCTCACCCGTGACCTGCGCCTGGCCGGCTCCTCCCGGGTCACCGTCACCGCCACGCCCTCCACCTCGACGGCCCACCTCTCCGCCGTCCTCGTGGACGTCGGCCCGGCCACGATCCGCGACTACGCGGACGCCGGCGAAGGCATCGCCACCCTCACGGACCGGGCCTGCTGGGGCGCGAGCACGACCGGCGACAGCTCCTGCTTCAAGGAGACGAAGGCCAAGACCACCGACGTCGGCTTCACGGTCGTCAGCCGCGGCTGGGCGGACCTCGGCAACCACGCCTCGGACCACAAGGGCTCCCCGCTCACCCCGGGCAAGAGGTACACGATCACCCTCGACCTCGCGGCGACCGACCATGTCGTCCCGAAGGGGCACCGCCTGGCGCTGATCGTCGCGGGCACCGACCAGGGCCTCATCGACCCTCCCGCCGACAAACCGAAGCTCGCCCTCGACCTCTCCCGCACCTCGGCGCGCGTCCCGTTCACCGGCGGAGCCGCCGCCTTCGCCCGCGCCACCGCGGGCGCCGCCTCCGCCGCCCCCGACGCCACGGTCCTGGACGGCGTTCGGGAGCCGCGCACCACCCACCGTGTCCCGGAGGCGAGCCAGTGATCCGTGCAGGCGCCCTGACAGCGGCCACCGCCGCCCTCACGGCCTCCCTGGTCGCCGCACCGGCACAAGCGGCCGGCGACACCCCGCCCCGCACCGGCTTCGAGCAGTCGGACGGCGCCCGCTGGACCACCCAGCCCGAGGAGCAGGACTTCCTCGAGGCCGTCGACCGGTCCAGCGGCCGCGTCTCCATGACCCGCTTCGGCACGACGAAGCAGGACCGCCCGCTCCAGCTGGTGCGGATCGGAAACCGCACGAGCCCCGGCAAGGTCCTGTTCGTCTGCAGTCAGCACGGCGACGAGCCCTCCGGCCGTGAGGCCTGCCTGACCACCCTCCGCGACCTCGCGTACGCCCGCGACAGCCGCACCCGGCGCTTCCTGGACCGCACCACGGTCCTGGTGGTGCCCACCGCCAACCCGGACGGCCGGGCTGCGAACACGCGAGGCAACAGCGACGGAGTCGACATCAACCGCGACCACCTCGCCCTGAAGACCGCCGAGGGCCGCGCCCTGGCCGCCGTCATCCGGGACCAGCGCCCCGACATCGTCTACGACCTGCACGAGTACGGCGCCACACCCCGGTACTACGACAAGGACCTCTTCGACCTGTGGCCGCGCAACCTCAACACCCACGAGGCGGTCCACGACGAGGCGCGGACCTTGTCCGAGGCGTACGTCCGCCCCGCCGCCGAGCGGGCCGGCCACTCGACCGGCACCTACGGCATCTGGACCGACCCGGAAACCGGTGAGCCGGTCAAGCAGGTCGCCGGAGACGGACAGGAGCGCATTCTGCGCAACATGTCCGGTGTGAAGCACTCCGTCGGGCTGCTCATCGAGAGCCGCGTCGATCCGCTCACCGAGGCGGAGAAGGCGGACTCGGCGCTCAACAACCGGCGCCGGGTCACCTCCCAACTGGACGCGCTCAAGGGCATGTTCGGATACGCCGACCAGCGCCGCGCGCGCATCGGGGCGGCGACGGCACGGGCCCGGCTCGCGGGCTACACCGACACCGGACCGGTCTACGTCGGCGGCGCCGACAACGAGGCCCCCGAACCGGACGAAATCATCCCGAACCCACCCTGCGGTTATCGGCTCACCGCCGCCCAGTACGCCGAGGTGGGCGACGAACTCGCCCTGCACGGCGTACTGGTGCGCAAGGACGGCGAGGGTGTGCTCGTCCCGCTGCGCCAGCCCCTGCGGGCGCTCGTGCCGCTGCTGCTCGACGACCGGGCCGAGTACCACCTGACAGGAGGTTCATACGAAACCTCATGTTGAGAGGGGTGAAATTACGCCACCCGTGGTAGCAGCGTTTACGGAGGGCCTACATCCTCCTCTGTCCCGATGAAAGGTTCCGCCTGTGACGCAAGAACGACCAAGCGACAAGGACTCCCCGGAGGGAGCCACGCTGCCGGGGTCGGAAGCGGGCCTGCCCGGTCAGGACCGGCCGCAGACCGACCGCATCGTCTTCGGCGTCACGGCGGCCCTCACCCTCGCCTTCGTGATCTGGGGCGCGACGGCGACCGACTCGCTCGAAAGCGTCTCCACCAGCTTGCTCGGGGGCCTGCTGCACAACGGCGGCTGGGCGTTCATGCTCGCGGCCTCCGGCTTCGTCGTCTTCGCCCTCTGGCTCGCGATCAGCCGCTACGGCCGGATCCACCTCGGCGCGGAGGGTGAGGAGCCCGAGTTCCGCACCGTGTCGTGGGTCGCGATGATGTTCAGCGCGGGCATGGGCATCGGCCTGATGTTCTACGGCGTGAGCGAGCCGCTGTCGCACTACGGCACGCCCCCGCCGGGCACGAACCCGGCCGACTCCGGCGAACGCATGGAGACGGCCATGGCCACCACCCTGTTCCACTGGACGCTGCACCCGTGGGCGATCTACGCGGTGGTGGGTCTCGCCATCGCCTACAGCACCTTCCGCCGGCGCCGCCGGCAGACCATCAGCGCCGTCTTCACCCCGCTCATCGGCAGGAAGAACGCCAACGGCGGCATCGGCCGGGCCATCGACGTCCTCGCGATCATCGCGACGGTCTTCGGTTCAGCCGCCTCCCTGGGCCTGGGCGCGCTCCAGATCGGCTCCGGTGTGCAGGAGCTGAAGTGGATGGACAAGGTGAGCACCGGGCTGCTCGTCACGATCATCGCGGTGCTGACCCTGGCCTTCGTCGCGTCCGCGGTCTCCGGTGTGGAGAAGGGCATCCAGTGGCTGTCCAACACCAACATGGTGCTGGCGCTGATCCTCGCCGTGTTCGTGTTCGTGGCGGGCCCGACCATCATCGTCCTGGACCTGCTGCCCACCTCCGTCTTCGCCTACCTCGGCGACCTGCCCCAGCTGGCCGGCCGGACCGAGGCGAGCGGCGGCAAGGGCGTCGCCGACTGGCTGGGCAGCTGGACGGTCTTCTACTGGGCGTGGTGGATCTCCTGGACGCCGTTCGTCGGCATGTTCATCGCCCGCATCAGCCGGGGCCGCACCATCCGCCAGTTCGTCGGCGGTGTCATCCTCGTGCCCAGCACGGTCAGCCTCATCTGGTTCGCGATCTTCGGTGGCTCGGCGATGAAGATGCAGGAGGATGGCCAGCTCGGCAAGGAGGCGACCCCGGAGGGCCAGCTCTTCGGCGTGCTCCAGCAGTTCCCCCTCGCCACCGTCACGAGCCTGCTGGTGATGATCCTCGTCGGCATCTTCTTCGTCTCGGGCGCCGACGCGGCCTCCATCGTCATGGGCACCCTGTCGCAGAAGGGCGCGCTCGAACCCGGCCGCTTCGTCGTCGTGTTCTGGGGCGTGGTCACCGGCGCGGTGGCCGCGATCATGCTGCTGGTCGGCAGCGGCCAGGGCGACGCGCTCACGGGTCTGCAGAACCTCACGATCCTCGCGGCCGCGCCGTTCGTCGTAGTGATGATCTTCATGTGTGTCGCCCTCATGCGCGACCTGCGCCGGGACCCGGTGATCGTGCGCGAGCAGATGGGCTCCGAGGCCGTCGAAATGGCAGTCATGGAAGGCCACAAGAAGTACGACGGCGACTTCGAGTTCCGCGTCGGACCGGGCCGAGGGCCGGACGTGGAGGGAGACCCGATCGGCAAGCACTGATCCGCACGGCAAGGGCGGCCCGGGTTCCACGAACCCGGGCCGCCCCCGCGTCTCACCGGCCGACTAGCTTGGGCTTTAACGTGCGCCGTCGAACGGTGCGTCGTACTTGATCACTCGGTTCGGTGTCCGCCGTACACGGAAGCGGCCTTCGTCTGAACATGT
>NZ_JBHJPX010000015.1:162560-245954 GCF_042262425.1 Streptomyces sp. NPDC056373 | reverse complement strand
CGGGGGGGGGCCGCCGGCGGGGGGGGGCGGTCGTCGCCCGTCTGTGGCGGGGGGGTGGGGGGGGGGGGGGGCTGCCCCCCCCCCCCCCCCCCCGTCACCCGTCCGTGCGGGGAGGTGTCACACCGCCCCCCGCACCCGGCGATCGAGCAGACCGGTCAGCACCCGGTCCGGTGACAGCGGGAGTTCACGCAGGCGTACGCCCGTGGCGTGGTGCACCGCGTTGCCGATCGCCGCGGCCGTTCCGACGATGCCGATCTCCCCGATCCCCTTGCTGCCCATGGGATTGAGCCGGGAGTCCTCCTCGTCGAGCCAGTGCGCGTCGATCTCGGCGACGTCGGCGTGCACCGGCACGTGGTACGACGCCAGGTCCGACTCGGTGAAGTCACCGAACGCCGCGTCCATGGTGCTGCCCTCGGTCAGTGCCATGCCGAGGCCCATCGTCATGCCGCCGACGAACTGGGAACGCGCCGTGCGGGCGTTGAGGATGCGGCCCGCCGCGTACACCCCGAGCAGCCGGCCGACCCGTACTTCGCCGGTGACCGTGTCCACGGCGACCTCGGCGAAGTGCGCCCCGAAGGCGTGCCGCGCCCAGGCGCTCTCCACGTCCGCCGTGCCCCTCGTGTCGGCGCGGACGTCGAGACCCTGCTCCGGCAAAGGCCCCGGGTGCTCGGCCAGCCGCCGCGACAGCTCGGCACAGGCGGTGTCGACCGCCCATCCCCAGGAGGCGGTGCCGCCCGAGCCGCCGGCCAGCGACGCCCAGGGCAGTTCGGTGCTGCCGACCTCGATCCGCACCCGCTCCAGCGGCACTCCGAGTGCGTCGGCACCGACCTGTGCGAGCACGGTCCGGGCGCCCGTACCGATATCCGTGGCGTTGATCCGCACCAGGAACGTCCCGTCGGGCAGCGCGCGGACCGCCGCCGCGGAGGGCCACACCTTGACGGGATACGTCGCCGCCGCCACACCCGTCCCCAGCAGGAGAGATCCTTCCCTGCGGGAGCGCGGGCGAGGATCGCGTCCGTCCCAGCCGAAGCGCCGGGCGCCCTCGCGCAGGCACTCGACCAGATGCCGGCTGCTGAACGGCTTGCCGCTGTCGGGCTCGACGTCCGGCTCGTTGCGGACGCGCAGCCCGATCGGATCCATGCCGAGTTCGGCGGCGAGCTCGTCCATGGCGGACTCCAGCGCGTACATGCCGGGGGCTTCGCCCGGAGCCCGCATCCAGGACGGCGACGGCACGTCCAGCGCCGCGACCCGGTGCACCGTGCGACGGTGCGGCGCGGCGTACATCACTCGTGCGGGCACCGCCGCCTGCTCCACGAACTCCTTGATGCGGGAGGTGTGCGTGGTGACCTCATGGACGAGCGACGACAGCCGCCCGTCCTCGCCGGCGCCCAGCCGCAGCCGGTGCAGCGTAGGGGCACGGTGCCCGACGACGGAGGGCAGGAAACGGCGGGGGAGCGCCACGGTGACTGCCCGTCCGGTCTCGCGTGCGGCCATCGCGGCGAGCACGACATCGGGCCGTGGCGTGCCCTTGGAACCGAATCCGCCGCCGACGTGCTCGGCGGTGACGACGATCCGCTCCCTGGCCATCTCGAACAGTCCGGCGAGCACGCCCCGTACGGCATCGGTGCCCTGGCTGGAGGTGTGCACGGTGAGCCGGCCGTCCTCCCAGCGGGCGGTGCTGGTGTGCGGCTCCATGGGGTGGTTGTGCAGCGGCGGCACCTGGTACGCCACGTCGACCCGGGCGGCCGCGGAACGGAACGCTCCCTCGGGGTCGCCCCGGTCCTGGACGGCGGGGTACCCGGCGTTGACCTCCTCGGGCACGTACACACCCGGGTGCGAGACGCTGAGGGCCACGTCGTGCTCCTCGGCCTCGTAGGTGACGCGGACGGCGGCGGCGCCGGCCCGGGCCGCCTCCAGGGTCTCGGCCACCACCAGGGCCACGAACCAACCGCGGTGTGGAACCCGGGCGTTCTGCAGCACGGCGAGCGTGGGATCGTCCGGCTCCGCGAGGCGCGGCGCGTTCTCGTGGCTGAGGACCGCGAGGACACCGGACACGGCCAGCGCCGCCGCCGTGTCGACGCCGGTCACCCGCCCCCGGGCCACCGCCGCCGGTACGGGCCAGCCCTGGGCCCTGCCCGGGGTGTGGAACTCGGCGGCATAACGGGCGGTGCCGGCGACCTTCTCCCGGCCCTCCCGGCGCTCCGCGGGCGCTCCCACACTGCCGGTCATGAGGCCCTCCCGGTGAGCGCGCCGTCGGCGAGCCGCGACAGGACGTCCACGGCGAGATTGCGGGCGAGCGGCACCTTGTAGGCGTTGTCCCGCAGGGGCTGCGCGGCGGACAGCTCCGTCTCGACGGCGTGCTCGAACGCCGCTCGGGTCGGGGCCGCGCCCAGGAGTGCCTCCTCCGCCCGCCGGGCCCGCCAGGGCCGGTGGGCCAGCGCCCCGAAGGCGAGTCCCGCATGGCCGAGGACCCCGTCGTCAAGACGCAGCACGACCGCGACGGAGGCGAGTGCGAAGGCGTACGAGGCCCGGTCCCGGGCCTTGCGGTACGCCGACGGCAGCCCGGCCGTGGCGGCCGGCAGCAGCACGCCGGTGACCAGCTCGCCGGGGCGGATCTCGGTGTCCTGCTGGGGCCGGTCGCCGGGCAGCCGGTGGAAGTCGGCCGCCGGAACACCGCGGGCCCCTTCGGGCCCGACCAGCTCGACCCGCCCGTCGAGAGCGGCGAGCGCCACCGCCATGTCCGACGGATGGGTGGCGATGCAGTGCGCGGAGTGGCCGAGCACCGCGTGGTCACGGTGGACGCCGTCCCGCGCGCCGCAGCCGCTGCCCGGCTCGCGCTTGTTGCACGGTTTCGACAGGTCCTGGAAATAGGGGCACCGGGTGCGCTGGAGCAGGTTCCCGCCGGTCGTCGCCGCGTTGCGCAACTGCCCGGAGGCCCCTGCGAGCAGCGCCTGCGACAACGCCGGGTACCGGTCGCGGACCAGGGGGTGGGCGGCGAGGTCGCTGTTGCGGACCGTCGCCCCGACGCGCAGGGCTCCGTCGGGCAGTTCCTCGACCCTGTCCAGGGGCAGCCGGGTGACGTCGATGAGAGCGGCGGGCGTCTCGACGCCGAGCTTCATCAGGTCGACCAGGTTGGTGCCGCCGCCGAGATACCGGGCGCCGGCGTGCGAGGCGTACGCGGAGGTCGCCTCCTCGACGCTGCCGGCGCGGACGTAGGCGAACTCCTTCACGGGATCACGTCCTCGACGGCGTCGACGATCCGCGGATACGCACCGCACCTGCAGAGATTGCCGCTCAGCCGCTCCCGGATCTCCTCCCGGTCCAGCGGCACCGGCCGGCCCGAAGGCGCCGCCGGGTCGGTGACGTGCGAGGGGTGACCGGCCGCCGCCTCGTCGAGCGCACCGGCCGCGGAGCAGATCTGGCCCGGGGTGCAGTAGCCGCACTGGAAGGCGTCGCGCTCCAGGAAGGCCCGCTGGAGCGGATGCGGTTCCTCCCCGTCGCCGGACAGGCCCTCGACGGTGGTGACCTCGCAGCCCTCCAGGGCGACCGCGAACAGCAGGCAGCTGTTGACACGCCGCCCGTCCACCAGGACCGTGCAGGCGCCGCACTGACCGTGATCGCAGCCCTTCTTGGCGCCCGTGAGCCCGAGATCCTCGCGGAGCAGGTCCAGCAGGACCCGCCGGTGGTCGACGGTGAGCTTATGGGGTTTGCCGTTGACGCGGAGCGCGGTCCGCGAGTGGTGCTGGTGGTTGCCCATGTCGTGGAGGACCTTCCCGGGCGGGCCGTGGTGCCGTACGGACCGCGTATCCAGGAGGCGGCGACTGACACGTGCGCCGGGCGAGGAGGGTGTTACGACTCCGACGTCACGCGCGCGGAGGTGTTCTGCTCGTCGCTCCCTTCGCTGCTCTCCGCCTCGCTCGGGGAGTGGTTCTTCGCGTCTGCGACGGGGGGCGCCGGGCGCTTGACCTTGAAGCGTTCGAACGTCCGTGTGAGCTGCTGGAGCGGGGATGAGGCGGGCGGACCGGACGGACGGGGTCCGGCGGGAGCACTCGCAGCGGACTCCTGGTAGGCGGCCAGGGCCTCGTGGGCGCTCTCGGCGGCCTCCCGGTACAGGTCACGGGACTTCGTCATGGCCTCCAGCGCCTCCGCGTACATGGCCACCAGGCCACGCTGGCGGTCCAGCTCTTCCCGGAGGGTCAGCAGGTGCCAGTCCTCCCGCAGTGCGGTGAGGGCGTCCTCGGCGCCGTCGGGCAGGGGCCTGCTCAGCGCGGCGAACCGCGTCACCGCGTCGACGAGGTCGGCCGGCTCGGAGCCGTCGAGGAAGACCGCGCGGACCGAGAAGTCCCCCGCCCGGTAGTTCTCCGGAGCGGGAACCCCCGGCAGGACCACCGCTCCACCGCGCGGCACCTCGACGCCGGTGTCTCGCAGGGCCCAGTTCAGGCCGCGCAGCTGCTGCGGGGCGGCGTGATGCTCCACCACCCGGTGGCGCAGACCCGGCGGCAGCCACCGCGCCACCGGCGCACGCCCGCGGTCGTCGGTGGTCATCGCCTCGTGGACCACCACGTGGATGTGCCATCCGCCGCGCACGGCGTTGCGCAGCAGACGACGGATCTCCTTGTCGTCCTGGGGGAGGATGTTGATCTCGTGCAGGACCAGACGGGTGGCGGCGTCCTGGTTCCAGGCGGTGTCCGGCTCCTCGGGCCACATCAGGGCGGCGGGGGAGGGCCAGGCGTCGTCCCACGGCTGCTCGGCCTCCGCGACCAGGGTCCACTCCTGCCCGGGCCCGGCGTCCCCTTCGGGCCGCAGGCTCAGCCGGGCGCGCACGGTCACGTCGTCACCGACCCGCCAGCGGGCCTCGAAGACCCGCTCCGCCGGAGCCGTTTCGTCGTCGGGCACCTCCAGGAAGTCGTCGATGGCCTGGCTGTCCTTGCGCTGCTGCAGCGAGCGCCGGAGAACGTCTTCCGCGGAACCCGGGGCGTGGCGGCCGCGCGCCAGCCACACCGTGTCGGGAGTCATGGGGCGGACGGTGAGGGAGGTCTGCATGGGTCCATCTGTGAACGGGGGTGGGTGCGCTTGCAAGTATCGTCGCCGCAGGCCGACGGGTGCTACCCGGGGTCGCACGGGGCTCCGGGCGCCGGTGGCGTACGTGTCCATGGCCCGTCACCGCCGTCGGCGGCGGCCGAACCGGCACCCGCACCGGCCGGTCCTGGGCGTCAAGATCGTCGTGATGCGGCTGCCCGCCGGACCGGGCCGTCCGTCCGCCCCGGCCCGCTCGCGGCTGACGCGCTCTCTCGCGCGCACGCCCTTTTCCTCGTCCGTCTCGCCGTGGGTCATGCGCACCGCCTACCCGCGCCGGGCTGCGCCATGTGACGCGGGACGAGCGGCGTGTGACGGAACGCGGCGCGATGCGGCGCCGGGCGGTGTGAGGTGGCGCCGGGCGGCGTGAGCCCGGCCGAGCGAGGCCCCGGGGAGGCGCCGGGTGCGCGGGTGTGCGCCGTGCGCGCGGGGTGTGCCTGCCGCGCGCACATCGGGTGATCTCACGCGTGGTCCGTCCGTCACGCGGTCCCGACAATGGTGCGCACGAGCAGGACCCGCCCACCATCCGCATCGGGGCGGGTCCTGCTCGCCCGGCGTGACCTGGAGCGCCGCTCAGAGATCGGCTCCGTCGACGGGACGCACCGCCTCCGGCCGGCTCGCGGTCCAACTGGCGAGGACTTTCAGCCGGTCCTCGTACGCGGTGCCCGGCTCGGCCGTGTAGAAGGTCATGGAGTGGGCCTCGCGGGCCGACACCGGCAGGTCCAGCGGCTGGTAGGTCAGTTCCAGGAAACCCGCGTCGGGGTGGTGAAAGCGTTTGACGCCGCCGTGGTGGATCCGCACGTTGTGCGCGGCCCAGCGGGTGCGGAACTCGTCGCTGACCGTGCACAGTTCGCCGACGAGCTCGCGCAGCCCCCGGTCGTGGGGGTAGCGGCCCGCCTCGGCGCGCAGCAGCGCGACGGTCATCCTGGCACCGGAGTCCCAGTCGTCGACGAAGTCCTGCGAGCCGGGTTCCAGGAAGTAGTACCGGGCGAAATTGGGGCGGCCGTGCTCGACCGTGACCTCGCTGCCGAACAGGGGCGCGAACAGGGCGCGGGCGAGGGCATTGGTGGCCACCACGTCCAGACGGCCGTTGGTGACGAACGCCGCGGACAGGGTGGCGGAGTCGAGCAGCCACTGCACGCGCGGCGGGACCTCGACGGGCTTGCGGCGGCGCCGGTTCGCCGGGCCGGGCTGGGCGGCCTTGGCCAGGTCGAACAGGTAGGTGCGTTCGTCCTCGGTCAGTTGCAGAGTGCGGGCGACCGCGTCGAGGACGTCCTCGGAGACACCGCCGATGTGCCCCTTCTCCAGCCGCGTGTACCACTCGGTGCTCACCCCGGCGAGGACCGCCACCTCCTCCCGGCGCAGCCCGGGGACCCGGCGCCGGCCGCCGGTGGGCAGTCCGACCTGCTGGGGGGTGAGCTGGGCGCGCCTGCGGGCCAGGAAGTCACGGATGTCGGCGCGATTGTCGGAGCGGTGGTCCATGCCCTCACGCTACGGCGCCGCACCGAGGCGAGGGGGGTTGAGCTTGTACCCCCGATAGACGCGGTCTCCCGCACAGCCGGAAAGGGCGGTTCCGTGGGACACGCACCTCGATCCCGATCCACCGGAGCCGACGTATGACCACGCGAGGAGAGACCCTCCGCGCTCCCGCCGGGCCACGCCCCGGCACCGACGACGCTGCCGGATCACTCTCCGGCGACCACGCTCCCGCCGGTTCGCAGTCCGGCGACCACGTCCCCGCCGGGGCACTGCCCGGCGACCACGCCCCCGCCGGGTCACGCTCCGGCCACCACGGGCATCCGCCCACCCGGCTCCCGCTCGTCGTGCACGTGCTCGCGCTCGGCACCTTCCTGATGGGCACCACCGAGTTCGTGGTGGCGGGCCTGCTGCCGGAGATCGCCGGTGACGTGCAGACGAGCGTGGCCCGGGCCGGGCTGCTGATCACGGTCTTCGCGGTCGGGATGATCGTCGGCGCACCCCTGATGGCGCTGCTGACGCTGCGGCTGCCCGGGCGCCTGACGCTGATCCTCGCCCTGGGCGTCTTCGCGGCGGGACACGTCGTCGTCGCGCTCGGTTCCGGATTCGGTGTGCTGCTGGCGGCCCGCTTTCTGACGGCCCTGGCGACCGGGGCGTTCTGGGCGGTGGCCAACGTCGTGGCCGCGCACGCCGTCGGCCCCGCCGCGAGCTCCCGCGCCCTGGGCGTGGTGGGCGCCGGAGCGATGCTCGCCAACGTCGTCGGTGTGCCGCTCGGCGCCTTCGCCGGGCAGCTCATGGGCTGGCGGGGACCCTTCTGGGCCCTGGCCGCCCTCGGAGCGGCCGCCACGGTACTCATCGCCCGTCACGTGCCGCGCGACACCGGGAGCCCGGAAGCGGTCTCGGTCCGCTCGGAACTGTCCGCCCTGCGGTCGGGCCGCCTGTGGCTGGCTCTCGCGGCCTGCGTGACCACGACCGGTGGGGTGCTGTCGACGTACACGTACATCTCGCCGCTGCTGACCGGACGGGCCCACCTCGCCGCCGCCCTCGTCCCCCTGGTCCTGGTCGGCTTCGGTGCCGGCGCCCTGGCGGGCTTCCTGGTGGGAGGCCGGCTGGGCGACCGCCGTCCCCACGCGACGACCATCGCCGCCGCTGCGGTGACCACGGTCCTGCTGCTGTCGGTCTGCCTGCTGTCGGCACACGCCGCGCCCACGATCGCGCTGATCGCCCTGCTGGGCCTGTTCGGGCTCGGCGCCAACCCGGTGCTGATCTCCCTGGGCGTCCGCTTCGCCGGCCAGGCCCCCACCCTGGGGTCCGCGCTGACCGTGTCGGCGTTCAACCTCGGCACGGCCGTCGGCTCATGGGTCGCGGGCCTCGCCCTGGACTCCCCTCTGGGAGCGACGGGGCCCGCCGCCGTCGGCACCGCGATCGCCGCGCTCACGCTGATCCCCACGATCGCCGTCGCGGTCGTCCAGCGCCGCCGGTCCGGAAGGCCCCTCGGCGCGATCGTCCGGCGTTCAGCCCACGGGAACGCCTGAGGACCGGCTTCGCCGAACCTCTTCGCGAACCCCGTGCCGGCACCACCTGTTCACAAAGCACCTGATCACGAACCACCTGCCGAAGAACCACCCGCTCGAGAAGCACCTGCTCGAAAAGCACTCGCTTCGCAACCCCCGAGGAGCAACCCCATGCGCGCTGCTGTTCTGCATGCCCCCGGTGACATCCGGGTCGAGGAGATCGCCGACCCGAGGATCACCGCCCCGACGGACGCCGTCATCCGGCTGAAGGCCACATGCGTCTGCGGCTCGGACCTGTGGCCCTACCGCGGCGTCGAGTCGGTCGACGGCCCCCTGCCGATGGGGCACGAGTACGTCGGTGTCGTCGAGGAGGTCGGCAGCGACGTGACCAGCGTCGAGCCCGGCCAGTTCGTCGTCGGCTCCTTCGTCGCCTCCTGCGGCACCTGCGAGATCTGCCGCTCCGGCTACCCCTCCTCCTGCGTCCACCGCGTGTTCATGGCCCAGGTCGGCACCCAGGCCGAGCGGGCCCTGATCCCCCATGCCGACGGCACTCTCGTCCCCCTGCCGGGCACGCCCGACGCCGACCTGATCCCCGACCTGCTGGCCGCCTCGGACGTGCTCGGCACCGGATGGTTCGGGGCGGTCGCCGCCGAGGCGGGCCCCGGCCGGACCGTCGCGGTCGTCGGCGACGGCGCGGTCGGTCTGCTGGCGGTCCTGGCCGCACGACAGCTCGGCGCGGAGCGGGTCATCGCGATGAGCCGCCACGAGCCGCGCACGCGCCTGGCCCTCGAGTTCGGCGCCACGGACATCGTCACCGAACGCGGCGACGAGGGCGTCGCGAAGGTCAGGCAACTGACCGGTGGCCTCGGCGCCCACTCCGTCGTCGAAGCGGTCGGCACCCAGGAGTCCATGCGGCAGGCGATCCGGTCCGCCCGGCCGGGCGGACACGTCGGCTTCGTGGGTGTCAACCACGACGTCGCCCTCAGCGGCGAGGAGCTCTTCTTCTCCCAGGTCCACCTGCACGGCGGTCCCGCCCCGGTGCGCCGGTACCTGCCCGAGCTGATCGACCTGATATGGCAGCGGAAGATCAACCCCGGCAAGGTCTTCGACCTGGCCGTCCCGCTCGACGAGGCCGCCGAGGCCTACCGGGCCATGGACGAGCGGCGCGCGATCAAGGCCATGCTCACCCTGTGACCGGCCCCGGCCCCGGCCCCGGCCCCGGCCCCGGCCCCGGCCCCGGCCCCGGCCCCGGCGCCCGCCGCGGCGGCGCCGACGCCGAGCCGATGCGCGGACGGCGCGTTGCGATGCCTGTCGGGGCGGGGACCGGGTACTAGTGCCGCGACAGGCAACGTTCGCCCCGTCGCGACGCCCGGCACGCGCTCTCGCCGCACCGGACGCCGCTCCTCGAAGGGCGGACGTCGCCTGCCGCGGCAACAGGTTTCCGCACCGGCCGGTGCTTGGACGCAGGAGAGAGGACCGGGGGCAGTGGCGGTAAAGGCGATGGGGTGGGCGCACTCGTTCCGAATGTCCGAAGGAGTGCGTGCGGGGAGGGAGTGGACGCGCGAACGCCTCGCAACCCTGCCCTGGGCCGCTTACGAGCCGGACACGGTGGACGCGGTGGTGCTGGCGGTGTCCGAGCTGATCACCAACGCACACGTCCACGCGCACAGCGACGCGCACCTGGTCCTCACGTGGGACGGCGACTGCCTGCACGTGAGCGTCCACGACGAGGACCCGACGCTGCCGCGCCAGTGTGACCCGGATCCGGGCGAGGCCTCCGGCCGCGGAGTGGCGATCGTGCGCAAGCTCGCCGACGAGTGGGCGATGAGGTGCCAGCGACACGGCAAGACGGTGACCGCGTGCTTCCGTCCCGCCGGCCCCGAGGGCGGCAGCGCACGTTGAGTTCCGCTCACCGACGAGGCCCCCTGACGAGGCCCCCTTCGAAGGAGAAGTGTCGTGTACCTGGCCCGAGGGTCGAGTGACGACCCCTACGTCTGGCTGTGGGTCCTGGGCGCCCTCGCGCTGTACGCGCTGATCAGCTACGGGCTGCAGTACCGCGCCCGCGCCCGGCGCGGTTCCGCCCACCCGGCTCATGACGCCCTGCACGACCTCAAGGACCGGGAGGAACCCCAGCCGCCCGGGAACCGGATCGTCAGCCGCGTGATCATGCTGGGCGGAGCGGGGCTCACCGGGCTGGTCGCCTACCTGACGAGTGGCGCCGTGCGCGTCCTGACGGTCGGGCTCACCGCCGTGGTGGCCGTGACCGTCTGGGCGTACTACGACCACCGCACGGAAACGCGCGCCGCCGCCGGGTCATGAGCCGGCCCGGCCATGTAGGCCGGCCGGCCATGAGACGGACAAGGACCCCACCCTCCGCAACCGGAGGGTGGGGTCCGATGCGTCAGCCGGCCCCGGGGTGCTTGCCGGGCCCCTCGGC
The DNA here is from genome assembly GCF_042262425.1 of Streptomyces sp. NPDC056373. Lineage (NCBI taxonomy): Bacteria > Bacillati > Actinomycetota > Actinomycetes > Kitasatosporales > Streptomycetaceae > Streptomyces > Streptomyces sp. NPDC056373. The sequence goes on along the minus strand of NZ_JBHJPX010000015.1, from coordinate 235,451 downwards.
GCCCGGGTACAGCGGAGTGGGCGACAGCGTGCTGTCCTCCTCGCCCGGCTCCAGCAGGGTGTCGGCGGCACCCACGATGAGGGGATCGGGTGTGCCCACCGCTTCGTGGTCCTTGCTCGCGTAGTCGACGCGTGACAGCAGGCTGCGCATCGTCTCCAGCCGGGCACGCCGCTTGTCGTTGCTCTTGACGACGGTCCAGGGGGCGTGCGCGGTGTCCGTGGCGCGGAACATCTCCACCTTCGCCTCGGTGTAGTCGTCCCAGAGGTCCAGCGATGCCAGGTCGGTGGGGGACAGCTTCCACTGGCGCACCGGATCGACCTGCCGGATCGCGAAGCGCGTGCGCTGCTCGGAGCGCGACACCGAGAACCAGAACTTCACCAGCAGGATCCCGTCGTCCACCAGCATCCGCTCGAAGGCCGGGCACTGGTCGAGGAACAACTCGTACTCGTCCTTCGAGCAGTAGCCCATCACGCGCTCCACGCCGGCCCGGTTGTACCAGGAGCGGTCGAGGAGGACGATCTCCCCGGCCGTCGGCAGATGCGCGATGTAGCGCTGGAAGTACCACTGGCCCGCCTCGCGTTCGGTGGGCTTGTCCAGGGCGACGACGCGTGCGCCGCGTGGGTTGAGCCGCTCGGTGAGCCGCTGGATCGTCCCGCCCTTGCCCGCCGCGTCCCGTCCCTCGCACACGACGACCAGGCGTGCGCCGGTGTCCTTGACCCAGCGCTGCAGCTTGAGCAGCTCTATCTGCAGGATGCGCTTGGTCCGCTCGTACTCCTTGCGGCCCACCTTCCGGTCGTACGGATAGTTCTCCCGCCAGGTGCGGATGGGGCGCCCGTCACCGTCCAGCACGATCGGCTGCTCCCGTCGGCTGGTGTCCACGGTCAGCCCGTCCAGCAGCCTGGCGGCGTCTTCGGCGTCTTCGGCGCTCATCGCTCGACTCCCCGTTCGGCTCGCAGGTCGGCACCGGGCGTACGGTGCACGTCGTGCGGGTACGGCTCCCGTCGCCGGTGAACGCGTACACGGGTGCCCCGCCCGGCCCCGCCCATGTGAGGTGCGGTGCGGCTACGCCCCGGGCCGCGCCGTGGTACGCCGCCCCACCAGCAGCAGACGCGCGGCGTTCCGGCCGATCTCCCGGCCCGCCTGGTCGACGCTCGTCAGGGAGATCGGGCCGAGCGCGGCGAAGGCCGTGTTGTCGTAGCCGGCCACCGAGAGGTCCCCCGACATGGACGATCCGCCGGTGGGGCGCCCGTGAACGGACACGCTCGGCGCGGGCCCGGCCGAAGGCGGGCCCGCACTCAGAGCGCGGTACCCGTCTCCTCCGCCAGGGCCCGCACGAGACGGTCCTGGAACGCCTCGTCGTGGACGGCGTGGTGCGGCTGCGACCGCCGGCCGTGGTACCAGTACCCGCCGGTGGTCAGGGCCTCCGGGTCGTCGCTCGACGCCAGCCACTCCTGCGTCCGGTGGCCGAGCTCGAGGTCGTCCGGCGCACCCGGCCCGCCCATCCTCGTCGGCACCCAGCCGGGATCCACGGCGTTGCTCGGCGCCCCGGGGCGCAGCCGGGCCACCGAGGCCGCCAGCGCCGTCACGAACAGCTTGCTGTCGGCGTACGACCCCGCGCTCTCGCCCCGCCAGTCGGTCCCGTCCAGTGCCGACGGGCGCCCGCCGAGATGCGAACCGCTGCTCAGGAACACCAGGCGGCGCGGCCCGCGCAGCAGGGCGGTCAGCAGATAGGGGGCGACGATGTTGACCGGCATGACCGCGGGTCCGCTCCACACCCCGGCGTTGTGGACGACGGCGTCGAGCGGCGGCGAGGCGTTCAGCTCGTCGGCGACCCGGCGCACGGCGTCACGCTCGGCGAAGTCGCCCACCACGACGTGCGCCCCACGGCCGGCCGGTTCGTCCAGTGCCTTCGCCCGCTCCGGATCGCGGGCGTGCACCACCACGTCGTGCCCGGCGGCCAGCAACGCCTCCGCCGTGGCCCGACCCAGCCCCTCCACGGACCCGGTCACCAGGATCCGGCGCACCGTTCCTCGCATGAGACTTCCTCCTTCCGCAGGATCCGCGGCCCCCGCAGGGACACGTCCTGCATACACGGCCGTCGACCCCGGGTACCCCGTCGATCCGCGCGGCGAGTTCTACGCCAGTGCGTTCACCGCTGCCGCGAAGACCCGTGGCAGACGCGTCGCGGTGGGCGTGATGAGAGGCGCGAGCGCGGGTCGCTGGCGGGCCCGCACCAGGAGGTCGGTCAGCAGCCGGTGCCGGCGGGTGGCGCGGTTCCAGTCGGCCTCGTAGCGGTCCGGCGTCCCGCGGCGCACGTTCGCGACGAGAGCCCGCGCGCCCGTGAGGGCCAGGGAGATGCCTTCGCCGGTGAGGGCGTCGATGTAGCCGGCGGCGTCACCGACGAGCAGCACCCGGCCGTGGAAGCGGGTGCGCACCCGCTGACGCAGTGGCCCGGCGCCCCGTACAGCGGTCACGGCCGCCGTCGGGGGCAGGCGGGCGGCCAACTCGGGAAAGGCCGCCAGCTGGGTGTCGAAGGAGCCCCGCAGGGACGTCAGGAGCGCCACGCCGACCAGTGAGGGGCCCAGCGGGGTCACGTACGCCTCCGTGTGCGGCCCCCAGTGCACCTCGACGCAGGACGCCCACGGCGGCACCGCGAAGTGCCGGCGCAGCCCGTACCTGGGTTCGCCACGGGCTCTCAGCTCCAGGCCGAGCGACCGGCGCACCGGTGAGTGCAGCCCGTCCGCGGCCACCAGCCACCGGGCGCGCAGACCCGTGCCCGGCACCGTCACGCCCGTGGCGTCCTGCCGTACGGCGTCGATACGCAGGGGCAGTACGGGCACACCGGCGTCGGTGACGGCCCGGTGCAGGGCGTCGTGCAGGCCGGTGCGGCGTGTGCCGAGGCCCGGCCCCTGCCGGAAGTCCGCCTGGACCCGACGGTTTCCCTGCACGTAGCGGATGCCGGTGATCGGCCGGCCGGGGACCTCCAGACCGAGGGCGCGGAGCGCTCGCACGGCATTGGGCATCAGGCCCTCGCCGCAGGCCTTGTCGACCGGCGCGGGGCGGGGCTCCGCGACGACGACGTCGAGGCCGGCCCGGGCCGCGTGCAGAGCGGTGGCCAGGCCCGCGGGCCCGCCTCCGGCGATCACCATGTCGAGGGTGGCGTTCATGCGGGCACGGCCCGGGTGAGGGCGGCGTTCTCGCAGCGGATGCGGACGGTCAGCAGCCACGCGTTGGCCACGGTGAACACCAGCGCGCTCAGCCACGCACCGTGCACCAGCGGCAGGGCCGCGATCTCCACGACGACGGCCACGTAGTTGGGGTGCCGCAGGAACCGGTAGGGCCCGGTGCCGACCAGACGTGCCCCGGGGACGACGATGACCCGGGTGTTCCAGTACGGCCCGAGCGTCATGACGCACCACCAGCGCAACGCCTGGGCCAGCACCACGAGGACGAGCATGGGCGGGCCGAGCGCGGGCACGAAAGGCCGGTCGGCCAGGGCGGGTTCGAGAAGGCAGCACAGGAGCAGGCCGGTGTGCAGGGTGACCATGGCCGGGTAGTGGCCGCGGCCGTGCTCGACACCGGCGCGGGCCAGGGTCCAGGAGGCGTTGCGCCGGGCCACGACCAGTTCGGCGAGGCGTTCCGCGCCGATGGCCAGGACGAGAAGTGCGTACCAGGTCATGAGGTCACCAGCGCAGCAGGACGAGTTCGGAGCAGAAGCCGGGGCCCATCGCCATGAGCAGGCCCCAGCTGCCGGGCTCGGGCCGCGCGGATTCGCGGATGCCCTGCAGGATGTGCAGGACGGAGACGGAGGACATGTTCCCCACGGCCGCCAGCGAGTTCCACGCGGACGCCAGGGCGTTGTCCGGCAGTTCGAGGGTGTCGGCGACGGCGGAGAGCACCTTGGGCCCTCCCGGATGACACACCCAGGTGCCGATGTCCTCGACGGTGAGGCCGTGGTCCGCCAGGAAACCGCGCAGATGCCGGCCGAAGTGGCTCCGAACGATGCCGGGGATGCCGGCACCGATGACGACGCGGAACCCGGTCGTGCCGATGCTCCAGCCGAGGAGCTGCTCGGTGTCCGGATACAGCCGGCTGCGCGTGGCGATCACCGCGGGGCCGGTGGCGTCCGGTCCGGCGGCTGTGCCGGCGCGGGCGACGAGCGCGGCGGCGCCGTCCCCGAACAGGGCGCCGGCCACGAGGTTGGCCTGGGAGTCGTCCCGTCGCTGAAGGGTCAGCGAGCACAGTTCGACGGTGAGAAGCACGGCCGTGCCACCCGGGTGCCCACGCAGGTAGTCGTGCAGCCGTGCCAGCCCGGCCGCGCCCGCCACGCACCCCAGTCCGAACACCGGCACCCTCTTTACGTCGGGGCGCAGGCCCACACGCCCGGCCAGCCGGGCATCGAGCGAGGGGGCGGCGATGCCGGTGACGGAGGTGCACACCAGGAGGTCGACATCGGCCGGTTCGAGTCCCGCCTCCTTCAGCGCGCCGGTGAGGGCCTCCTCGCCCAGCTCGAGACCGGCCGCCATCCACGCGTCGTTGGCCTGCCCGAAGTCGCCGAGGGCGGCGTACCGTGTGATCGGCAGCGCGAGGTGCCGGGCGCGGACCCCGGCGGACGCGTGCAGGCGCCGCAGCAGGGCGCGGTCGGCTCCCGGGGCCAGGCACAGATCGCCGATCGGTTCGGTGAGGTCGTCCTGGGTGTAACGGTGCGCGGGCAGCGCCGTGTGGACCGCCGTGATCGTGGTCCCCGCCGGGGGCCGGACCGTCTCCCGCACCGTGCCGGGTGAGGCGGGGAGATCTTCGGCCGTCACGGGGACACGCATATCGACAGTGCCTCTCTCGCCCTGTTTGTCCATTTATCTTGCCTGTGTGTCTCTACACCCGTCACCGGTCCTTCCCCGAGCGACACGCCGCGTGCCGGCGTTGTTGCGCTCCTGCCACCTGGAACCGGCGCTCGCCGTGACGGTGCTCGCGACGGTGCTGGCCGTCGCCGCCGGCCGGGGCGCGTCGGCGTCGGCCGTGGTGGCGGCCGCCGTGCTGGCGGGGCAGCTCTCGGTGGGCTGGTGCAACGACGCGGCCGACGCCCGGCGCGACGCGGCCTGCGGGCGCGGCGACAAGCCGGTGGCCACCGGCGAACTCCCGCTCCGGGCCGTGGCCGTCGCAGCCGGCGCGGCCCTGGTCCTGTGCGTGCCGCTGTCCCTGCTGAGCGGCGCTGTCGCTGGGGCGGCGCACCTCGCCATGGTCGCCACCGCCTGGAGCTACAACCTGCTGTTCAAGCACACGCCGCTCTCCCCGCTGCCCTACGCCGTCGCCTTCGGCGCACTGCCCGCGTTCGTCACCCTCGGCCTGCCCTCGCCGTCCTGGCCCGCCTGGTGGGCCATGGTGGCCGGAGCCCTGCTGGGGGTGGGCGCGCACCTGGTCAACGTGCTTCCGGACATCCAGGACGATCTCGCGACCGGGGTGCGCGGCCTGCCGCAGAGACTGGGCCGCAGAGCCTGCCGATGGCTGGCCCCGTCCCTGATGCTCGCCGCCGTCTGCGTGCTCGTCACCGGCCCGCCCGGAGGCGTGGGGCGCCCGGGCTGGGTACTGGCGGGGGCGGCCGTCACGGTCTCGGTCGCGGGCACGGCCCTGCCCGTCGACGACCGCAGCCGGTGGCCGTTCCGGGCGGCGGTCATCGTGGCGGGCCTGGCTGTGACCCGACTCCTGCTGCTCGGGGCGGACATGACGTGAGAGCCGAGGGCTGCCCGGCAGTTCAGGATCGCGTTCGCGTCCTGCCGGTCGGTCGCGTTCCTGCCCGCCGTCGACGAGGTGCCGGCCGACTTCCCCGGCCACCGTGCTGTGGCGGTTGCGCCTCTGCGCCCTGGCCGTCCAGACCGTTCTCCGGGCGGGATCCGGCCCGCCCGTCGGCGAGTCGGCGCAACACTTGCTGAACCCCGGGTCCGAGACGGCCGCCGCTCCGGCCCGCCCGGCTGCCGCACCCCACTGACCCCGGCCGCAGCACCGACCGTGTCCCGGCGAGCCGGTCCGCGACTCAGAACCCGGAGCCGGCTTCCGGCACGTCCAGCGGGCGCCCGAGCCGGAGGTTCCAGCGCCCGCCCCGCCCGCTGAACTCCGTCGCGGTGAGCGGGGGCACGTCCAGCCGCCAGAATCCCGACGCCGGCAGGCCCAGCGCGTGGACCACGGCCGCCCGTACGACGTCCGGCTCGACCACGGCGAGCGTGCGCCCGTCCGTCTCGCGGAGGCCGTCCAGCCAGTGCGCCACCCGCGCACACGCGTCCCGTACCGATTCCCCGCCGTGGGGTGCGCTGGAGGGATCGGTCAGCCACCGCCCCACCGCCTCCGGTTCGGCGACGGCCACCTCGTCGAGGGTCCGGCCGCGCCACCGCCCCACATCCAGGCCCGCGAGCCCGGCCGCCTCGGCCCCGTCCAGGCCGAGCGCCCCGGCGGTCTGCCGGCAGCGCGCACTGGGGGACACCACCACCCGGGCGGCCGAGGGCAGCGACCCGGCCGCCGCCGCGGCCCGCTCCCGCCCGCGGTCGTCGAGGGGGCTCCCGTCGTCGAAACGGGCCTGCCGCAGCGACCGGTTCATCGCCGGGGAGATGAGGACGACTCGACTGGTCACCCGACTGTGTGCCCCCTGCCCGACACCGCGGTCACGTCTCCGACCGGCTCTGGATCCGCATGCCCGGGCGGCGCCGGTGCACCGTCACGTACGCCAGACCGTCCGCGCCCGCGGTCACACTGCGAACGCTGCCGTGCGGCAGCCACACGAGGCTGCCGGGCTCCACCGGGCGCGGCCCGGCCGCTGAGCCGAGCGTGCCGTCTCCCGAGACGACGAGCAGCAGGACGTCCAGGTCGGGCTCGGCGTGGGCGTCGATGGACCCCAGGGCCGGGACGCGGACGAGGTTGGCGTCCAGTTGCCGGCCGGGTTCCGCCAGCCGCCACAGGGCGCCGGTCGCTTCCGGCTCGGCCGCGGCGAGCGACCCGGTGTTGCCGAGGATCCGCGGAAGGGGAGTGCCGGCCACGCCGGGGAGCTCCTCCGGGTCAGTCATGGATCGTGCCACCATCCGATACGGGCCTGCCCTGGGCCGGCTCACCTGTACGGCAGGCGATCCGCGCCTCTCCCGTGCGGACGCCCAGAGGAATCTAGCATCGGCCGCGGTCCCGGCCGCGGCCGATGCGCGCTCACTCCTCGTCGGACGTGGTCGGGCGGGTCCGTCCGGGCTCCGGTGCCTCGCCCTCCTGCGCGCGGGCGTGCAGTACGTCACCGATGAACAGGTCGTACACCAGTACGCCGATCACACCGCCGACGAGCGGCCCGACGATCGGGATCCACCAGTAGTCGCTGAACGCCCCGGCCAGGCTGCCCGGAAACGCCAGTCCGTCCCATCCCGCCATCCAGGTGAACAGGCGCGGGCCGAAGTCGCGGGCCGGGTTGATGGCGTATCCCGCGTTCGCCCCGTAGGACATGCCGATGGCCGCCACGACGAAGCCGATGACCAGCGGGCCGAGATTCGCCTTCACGGCCGTGTTGCGCAGGTCGATGATCGCCACGACCAGCATGACCAGGAAGGCCGTGCCGACGATCTGGTCGAGCAGAGGACCCCAGACGCCACCGCCGAAGTACGGTGCCGGGAACGTCGCGAAGATCGAGAACGAGGCGAGTGTCTTCCCGTTCGTCTTCGGCCCCTTGAAGGCGTCGTCGAAGGCGTTGATGGCGTCGTGGTACACGGCGTAGACCAGGGCCGCCCCCGCCAGGGCGCCGGCCACCTGGGACACCCAGTAGGGCAGGACCTTGACCCAGGGGAACTTGCGCCGGACGGCGAAGGCCAGGGTCACGGCCGGGTTGATGTGCGCCCCGCTGACGCCACCGGCCACGTAGATGCCGAGGATCACGGCCATGCACCAGCCCCAGGTGATCAGGAGCCAGTCGCCGGCGCTGAGGAAGAAGATGGTGGGCCCCTCGGTACGGCCCGAGCCGGGCAGCGCCGCCACCGTCATCGCCACCACGCCGCACCCGAAGGAGATGAGGACGAACGTCCCGAGGAACTCCGCCAGGCACTCGCCCACCAGGCCTGCACGACGTCTGAGCCTGGAGGGTTTCACCAGAGGCTTGATCTCCACTGCCATGTGATTTCTCCCTGAGGTCGCTGCGGTCGCCGCGTGACGTGCGGTAATCACGTGGTAACCCGGCGCGTGGCGCGCGGCAACCGCAGGGCGACCCTCGGGCGGCTCGCTCACGCCGCCCCCGGACCGGCCGGCGGCGGCGTGTCCACCTTGATCCTCAGTGGCCCGGGGGCGTCTCCTCGGTGGACTCGCCGTCCCATAGGCCGAGCCGGACGCAGCACTCCCCGGGCTCCGGTTCCAGCGCCGCGCGGACGCCGCTGACCTCGAGGCCCTCGAGGTACCCGCTGAGGAACGCCTGGTTCATGCCGCACACCAGGTCCGGTGCCCTGGCGGCCAGCGGATGGAAGGGGCAGTTGCGCAGCCGGATGCGGGTCGGCGTTTCCCGTACGGGCTCGTAGCCGTACCCGTCCAGCAGGCGCTCGCAGGTGGTCAGCCCCCGCTCGGCGCCGAGCCGGCCCGGGCGGGACTCGTGCCGTGCGGCCTCGCCCACCAGCCGGCCGCGCTGCCGCGCGGCGCGCATCGCGGCCTGCGTGGCGGTTTCTCCGGCCTGCTCGGTCAGGACGGCGTCCAGGAGCAGATCGGCCAGCAGCTCGTGCCGCCGGTCGGGGATGTTCACGGTGATCTGGTCGCCGGTGGGCTCGTACACCTTCGGCTGCCTGCCGACCTTGCGGGTTCCGCCCGGCGCTTCGTAGCGGGCGCGCAGCAGACCGGCGTCGACCAGCTTGTCGAGGTGGAAGGCGGCGAGTTTGCGGGAGATGCCGACGCTGGCGGCGGCCTCGTCACGGGTGACGGGACGCCCGGCCCGCCGGATGAAGGCGAACATGCGCCGGCGTGAGTCCTCGCTCAGGACGCTGACGGAGTCGATGGCGCTGCCGGTTGGGTCGGCCTGCGCGGGCGGGTCGGAAGCCACATGACCACGGTAACTCCCACACGTGTGGGAGCGAGGGCCGTTCTGGCGTTGTGGTCTGCACACCTTGACGCGGGCGCGGAATAAAGGAAAAACTTGTTGGTGAAACTCTGGGAGGCAATCATGGTCCCGTTCTCACCGCACTCGGCATCGGAGGCAGTCGACATGCCGGAGCACCCCGCGCCGGCCTCCGTCCGGACGGAGCCCCACGAGGCAGAAGCGACGGCACCCGTGCGGCCCGCCCTGCGGGTGGTCCACGAAACCGACGGGATCGACCTGGCCGCCGCCGAGGTCGCCGCGGGCCGGTTCCTGGAGGCCCTCGGCATCTCCACGACCTCGGAGAGCCTGCGCGGCACGCCCGGCCGGATGGCCCGCGCCTACGCCGAGCTCTTCAGCCCACGCCCCTTCGACCTGACCACGTTCCCCAACGACGAGGGCTACGACGAACTCGTCCTCGCCCGGCGCATTCCGGTCCGCACCGTCTGCGAGCACCATCTGCTGCCGGTGGTCGGCACCGCCCACGTCGGCTACCTGCCCGGGGCCCGCATCCTGGGCCTGTCCAAACTGGCCCGCGTCGTCGAGCACTTCGCCTGCCGCCCTCAGGTCCAGGAACGCCTGACCAAGCAGGTCGCCGACTGGCTGCAGACCCATCTGGAGCCCAAGGGCGTCGGCGTGGTCATCGAGGCCGAGCACTCCTGCATGACGCTGCGCGGTGTGCAGGCCACCGGCTCCGACACCCTGACCTCCACCCTGCTCGGCCTCCTGCGCTCCGACGCACGCTCCCGCGGCGAGTTCCTCGCGCTGACGGGGGTGACCAGGTGAGCGCGGTGCGGCGCCCGCGACCGCCGGGGACGGTCGCGGGCGCCGCGCGTCAGCGGGTCATCGCTTCTCTCGCGCATAGGGCGCGACGGTGATCCGGTCGATCAGCGGCGCGTAGCGGGAGCGGAGCAGCACGCCGGGGAAGGTGTCCGAGGCGTAGGTGGTGCCGTCGAAGTTCGGCAGTTCCTCGGAGCGGAAAGCGATCGTGTTCGTGCCCTTCTTCAGCTGTACGGGGACGGTCAGCTCCCAGAAGTTGTTCCGGTGGAAGCTGTGCGGGAAGCCGACGCGATGGGCCGGGCCGCCGTTGACGCTGATGTCGGCGTGGCGGGCGAGCGGGTCGGGGTTGTAGTGGGTGGCCTCGGACTGTTCGGGGTTGGAGTAGCGCACGCGCAGCGCGTACAGGCCGGCCCGGTCGGCCGTGACGGTGAACGTCGCGGTGTTGTCGTTGCCGGGGGCCCCGCCGATGCCCGTGATCGCCGTGCCGTCGGTGGCGAGGGACAGCGGGGCGAGCGTGGCCGAACCGGCGAGCGTAGCGTCCCCGGCTTCGTAGGTGCGGGCCGGCAGCGTGCCCTCGGTCGGGGTGACCGTGAGGCGGTCGACGAGGGTCGTGGCCGTGCCACCGGTGACCGTGACCTTGTTGACGCCGCCGGAGAGGGAGACCGCCGCACTGCTGCGGCCCTTGCCCAGACGCAGGACGTCGTGGCCGTTGACGGAGAGCCGGGCGCCCGTACCGCCGAGGGTGTCGACCCGGAGGGTGGCCTCGCGGTCGGCCGGCGAGTAGACCCAGAACGTCGCGCTCTGGTCCTTCGCGAGCCGGACCGCGCCCGAGCCGGTGGCCGCCGGTTTCGGAAGGTCGTACACCGGCCGTGCCCCGCCGGCCGGCCACGCCAGTTCGCCCTCGTACACCTGCGTGTCCGCCGAGGTGCGGGGGAGGGAGAGCGTCAGGCGGTCGACGATGGCGTCGCCCTTCGTCGCGCGCTTGCCGTCGGCGCTCTTCGCGGCGAGTGTCAGGGTGTGCTTGCCCTTGGTGAGCTCGACCTCGGTGTCGGTGTGGTCCCAGACCACCCACTTGTAGCCGAGCGGCAGGTGCAGTTCCTGTTCGCCGGCCGCCTTGCCGTCCACGCGGAGGAAGACGTTGGTGGGGCCCTGCTCCTCGACCTTGTCGTAGGTGTTGAGCGAGTTGGCGAAGACACTCAGGTCGTAGGTGCCGTCCTCGGGCACGTCCACGGTGAAGTCGAGCGCGACGTCCGAGCCGGTGCGCAGGCCGCCGACGTCGTATCCGCCGGAGGTGTAGAACTTCGACACGTCACGTGGTGATCCCTCCGGGCCGTTCTTCGACCAGCCGGAGCCGGTGTGCGCGGCGTCCTCGGCCTCGTAGGAGGACTGCCAGCGCACGGGCGGCGCCTGCGTGCCCTTCGCCTCCCCGGCCGGGCTGAGGACGACCTCGTAGGCCGAGGACTCCTTCAGTTTCGGCAGGACGCCGTCGCCGAAGTCGAGCGCCACCGTGCCGTCGTCACCGACCGTCAGGTTCGTCTCGGCGAGCAGCTTCGGACCGGACGAGTCGCCGACCTGCCCGCTCCACTCGATCTCCCGCACCCAGGCGTGCACCCGCTTGCCGAAGACCTTCTTCGGGACGCCCGCGAAGGTGATGTGCCCCTTGCCGGTGGACCCGCCGAAGATCAGCCGGGACTGCTTCCTCTTCTCGTCGAGGGTGGCGACGCCCTGCATGGTGTAGTTCTCGCCCGGGAAGGGCGGGGTCACCTTCACCGTGTGGCCGCTCATCGAGGCGTAGGAGTTCAGCAGCCACCACTGCCCGTTGCCGCGGTTGGACTGCACCGCGGAGTCGGACAGGTTGCCGTCGATGTTCCAGTACGCGATGTCGGCGTCGACCTTGGACTCCTCGATCGCGGACACCCACTGGATCATCTGGCCCGGCACCGAGGTGTGGTAGTTGAACGCGTACTCGTTGATGTTGATCGGGAGTCGGGTGCCTTCCCGGGCGGAGCCCTTGAACAGGTCCTTCTCCCAGGCCCGGTACTTGGTGACGCTCTGGCGCACCGCCTCCGGGTGGCTCAGCTCGTGCCAGGTGATGACGTCCGGCAGGGTCCCGGCGGCCAGGGTGTGGGTGAGGAAGCCCTTGACCTGGTCGTACAGGATGCTGGTGTTGGGCCCGGCGATGCGGGCGCCGGGCATCCTGGTCTTGATGAGCTTGTACGCGGAGTCCCAGGCGGCGAAGTAGTCGTCGGGGTCGTTCAGCCAGCTGACCTTGTTGTAACTCCACTGCCCGGTGCCGAACATGTTGCCCTCGGGCTCGTTGAACGGCACGAAGACGATGTTGTCCTGGTACTGCTTCGGCAGCCGGAGCACCTGGTCGACCTGCTTGGCGATCTTCTCCTCGTACAGCTTGAGCTTCTGCGCGGGTGTGTCGCCCGGCCACTCGTAGGGGAAGCCGCGGTGGATGTCGGTCATGTAGATGTACACATCACCGTCGGTGGAGTCGGCCAGCGGCTTCACCACCTCCAGGGCGTCGGCGCCCGGGTGCTGCGGACCGTCCTGCGCCTTGGTGGAGACCGTGCGCAGGCCCATGCCCTCGATGAGGTTGTTGGTGGGGACGTCCGGCCCGTACACGCCGTAGAGGGTGCCGGAGGCGCCACCGTGGAACGCGCCGGTGTCCGAGCCGAGGTCGACGGTGAGCTCCCCCTCGCGGACCACGGTGACGGTGGCCTTCACCGCGCGTCCGGCCGCGGTGCCGGCGACCGTGAAGGTGCCCGGCTCGGCGTACTTGTCGGAGGGCACGGCGTCCCAGGTGACGGGCGTGTCGCGGTCGTAGCCGTCGGAGAACGAGGCGCGGACGGCGTCGGGGAGCGACGGGGCGGCCGCGGTCGTGGTGCGCGCCTCGAAGGAGGTCCTGGAGAGCTGCTGGAGGGTGGGCACGGACCCGACCGTACCCGCCACCTGCTCGGGGCTCAGCGCCGCGTGCCACACGGTGAAGTCGTCGATCGCGCCGTGGAGCAGCGGGTCCGGATAGAGGGACTTGCCTATGTACCCGGCGGCGGTGGCAGAACCGTCCAGCAGGTCTCCCGCCTTGATGCCGGTCGCAGCGGAGGAGACCGCCACGCCGTCGAGGTAGGTCGTGAGCCGGCCGGCGGTGGAGTCGAGGGTGACCGTGACCGTCCGCCACTCGTCGGCGGGCAGGCTCGCGTAGCCGCGGACCTGGGTCTCCGCGCCCCCGCCCCCGGTGGTCACGGAGGTCTGGAACAGCCCGCTGCCGTTGTAGGGCGTGCTGAAGAGGTACTTGGTGGTGTCCGTGCCCAGGTCGAAGATCCGCTGCCAGGGCGACGTGTCGCCGCTCCACTTCACGCGGGCGGAGACGGTCAGGTCGGTCGTCCCGGCGAGCACCTGGCGGGGCAGGCGGACGTACGCGCCGTCGGAGGCCGGAGCACCGCCCGGCAGGGAGAGTGCCTTTCCTCCGGCCGAGCCGTCTACCGAGCGGGCGGTGGAGGCGTTCACCAGGGTCGCGGTCAGGCCGTTGCCGGAGCTGTCGGTGATCTTCCCGGAGGCGAGGTCGTCCTGGTCGAAGGAGTAACGGGCGGCGGGCTGCGGTGCCTCGGCGGCCTGCGCGGGCGCCGCCGGAGCGGCCAGCAGTCCCGCTCCGAGGGTCAGCGCCACGGCGGCCGGGGCCCGGCGCCGCGTGAATCTGTCAGCGGATGGCATGGATGGCGTCCTCAGTCGTCGGGTCGTGGCGTGTCGTCGCTTCGTCGAGCAGCGGTTCGGTCCGCATGATCGTCGAACCGGTTCGATTCGAGGGGCGTGCAGATGGCGCGTGCAGGGGTGGGGGAGCGTCGGACGGCGGGCACGCCGGTGCGCGGATGAGGGCATGAGGGTCTGTCCCACCGCTGCCGAACGGGCCGATGCGTCGAACCGGTTCGCGAAGCTAGCACCGGCGCCCCGGGGCAGCAATGCCTGCGACACGAGGATTCCGGGCGGATATGCGACCGACCAGCGAAATGCGTCCCAGGTATTGACAGCCGTCGAGGCGGTTTCTACCTTCCTGCCATGCGAACCGGTTCGACGAGCCAGGAGTTGCCGTGAACATCGGGGAGATCGCCAAGCGAGCGGGTGTCTCGCGGAGCACCGTGTCCTACGCACTCAGCGGCAAGCGCCCGGTCTCGGAGGAAACCCGCCGGAAGATCCAGCAGGTCGTCGACGAACTGGGCTACCGGCCCAGCGCCAGCGCCCGCGCCCTGGCCAACGGACGGACCAGCACCATCGGTCTCGTCTTCCCGCCGGCCGGCAACCACTACACCGGCATGCAGCTGGACTTCATCGGCAGTGTCGTGGAGGCCGCCGCGGCCTACGACTACGACGTGCTGCTGTCACCGAGCGGCGTGGACAGTGACCGGTCCTTCCAGCGGCTGCTGGGGGAGCGGCGGGTCGACGGCGCCATCCTGATGGAGATCCGGCTGGAGGACGACCGGGCCGACCACCTCGCGGCGCTCGGCTTCCCGGCCGTCGCCATCGGCCGCACCGCCCACCCCGAGAGCGGCTGGTGGGTCGGCCTGGACCACACGGCACTGGCGGCGGCATGTGTCCACCACCTCGCGGACCTGGGCCACCGCCGGGTCGCCTTCGTCAACCGCCCCGAGCAACTGCTGCGCGCCGGGTACGAGTCGGCACACCGCGGCCTCGACGGCTTCACCAAGGCCGCGGCCGAACGCGGGCTGACCGTGCGGACGTACTGCTGCGGGGACGACGCCGCCTCCGGCCAGGCCTGCCTGGAACACATCCTGCGCGACGACCCGGACACCACCGCCCTGGTCACCCTGAACGAGGCCGCGCTGGGCGGTCTGTACCGGGGACTGGCCCGGGCCGGCCGCCATGTGCCGCGCGACTTCTCCGTCACCGGGGTGGTGGCGAGCCGGTGGGCGGAGACGGTGACCCCGCAGCTCACCGCCGCGGACGTACCGGCGGAGGAACTGGGCCGGCGCGCCGTCGAACTGCTCGTGGAGCGGCTCGACCAGCCCGGCGCCCCCGCCCGGCACCACCTGCTGACACCCCCCATCTCGCTGCGGGCCAGTACCGGTCCCGCCACCGGCTCCCCACAGCCCTGACCTCCTTCCCCGCCCCTCCTCCCTGCCGTTCTCCGAGCACACCCCCTCCCTCCGGTGTGCCCGCTTCCCCCACATCGCCCCCGCCACGGCACCCCCTGTGCCTTGAACGAAGGAACCCGCGATGCACAGCACCTCCAGACGGCGCCTCACCGCAGTGGCCCTGTCGACCGTTCTCGCCGCCGTCGGCACCGCCTGCTCCTCCGGCTCGGGCAGCACCGGCACCAAGGGCGCGGACAGCGGCACCTACACCATCTGGGACCCCTACCCGCAGTTCGCCAAGGGCTCGGCCTGGGTGAAGCTGCTGGACGCCTGCGGCAGCAAGGCCGGTGTGAAGGTCAAGCGGACCGGTTTCGACACCAGCGACCTGGCCAACAAGACGCTGCTCGCGGCCCAGCAGGGCAACTCCCCGGACGTCCTCATCGTCGACAACCCGGTGGTGTCCACCCTCGCCGAGGCGGGCGTGCTCACCACGACCGACGAGAACAAGCTCGACACCTCCGCCGTGGACCCCAACCTCCTCGCAGCCGGCCAGTCGGACGGCAAGACCTACGGCACCCCGATCGGCGCCAACACCCTCGCGCTCTACTACAACAAGAAGGTCCTCGAAGAGGCCGGTGTCGACATCGCCTCCGTCAAGGACTGGAAGTCGCTGACGGCAGCCCTGGAGAAGACGAAGAAGGCCGGCAAGAAGGGCATCACCTTCTCCGCGATCGGCACCGAGGAGGGCAGCTTCCAGTTCCTGCCGTGGTTCTGGGGCTCCGGCGCCGCCCTGACCGACCTCGGCTCACCCGAGGCCGTCTCCGCGCTGTCCCTGTGGAAGGGCTGGCTGGACAAGGGCTACGCCCCCAACTCCGTGCTCAACAACACCCAGACCACCAGCTGGCAGGAGTTCGCGAGCGGCGACTACGCCTTCGCCGAGAACGGCACCTGGCAGCTCGCGGCCGCCAAGAAGGCCGGCTTCGACTACGGCGTCCTGCCCATCCCGGCCACCGGCGGAGGCAGCGCCGCGGCCCCGACGGGCGGCGAGTTCGTCACCGTCCCCGTCCAGAGCGACACCGCCCGCTACGCCACCACGAGCAAGCTCACGGCCTGCCTGACCAGCACCACCAACCTGTACGACACGGACACCACCCTCTCCTACGTCGCCCCCACCGAGGAGGTCCGGAAGAAGCAGGTGGCGGCAGACCCCGCGCTGAGGCCGTGGGTCGAGGCGGTCAAGGCGGCCAAGGGCCGTACCAGTGACGACCTGGGCACCAAGTACCCCAAGATCTCCGAGCAGCTGTGGAAGGCCGTGCAATCCGCCCTCAGTGGATCCAAGTCGCCCAAGGACGCGCTGACCTCGGCGCAGGCCGCGGTCAAGTGATGTGGGTCCGATGAAGCAGACCGTCCGTCCGCCGGACCACCGGTCGGTGCGTCCGCGGAGCGGGGCGGCCCACGCCGCCCCACCCCCGGCCCGCACCGCGGAACGCCGCCGGCCCGTCTCCACGCAGTGGGCCGCCTGGGCCTTCCTCACCCCGGTGACCCTCTATCTCGCCCTCTTCTACGCCTATCCGCTCTACCGCAATCTCGACCTGAGCCTGCGCAACTACACCGTCCGCTCCTTCGTCCAGGGCAACGCGCCGTTCACCGGCCTGGAGAACTACCGGAAGGTCTTCGACGACCCGGCCTTCGCCCCGGCACTGCTCCACACCGTGGTCTTCACCGGCGTGTGCCTGGCCTTCCAGTACGCCATCGGCCTGGCCCTCGCGGTCTTCTTCAACCAGCACTTCCGGCTCTCGGCGACCCTGCGGGCCCTGTTCCTCGTCCCCTGGCTGCTGCCGCTGATCGTGTCGGCCTCGACCTGGTCATGGATGCTCAACAGCGACTCCGGCATCGTCAACGCGGCACTGCACGCCCTCGGTATCGGCCCCGTCAACTGGCTGACGTCGCCGTCCTGGTCGCTCACCTCGGTGATCATCGCGAACATCTGGATCGGCGTCCCGTTCAACCTGGTCGTGCTCTACAGCGGCCTGCAGTCCATCCCCTCCGGCCTGTACGAGGCGGCCGCCCTCGACGGGGCGGGAGCCTGGCGCCGCTTCTGGAGCATCACCTTCCCGCTGCTGCGCCCCGTGTCCGCGATCACGCTGCTCCTCGGGCTGGTCTACACACTGAAGGTCTTCGACATCATCTGGATCATGACCAAGGGAGGCCCGGCCGACGCCTCCACGACCTTCGCCACCTGGTCCTACCAGCTCGGCTTCGGCAACCTGCTGCCCGCCTTCGGTCCGGGCGCGGCCGTCGGAAACCTGCTGGTGGTGGCCGCCCTGGTGTTCGGCCTCCTCTACATGAGGGTCCAGCGAAAGCAGGCGTACTCATGAGAAGCCGACGCACCTGGGGAAAGACGGCCGTCGGTGTCCTGCTGACCGCGATCATGCTCTTCCCGGTCTACTGGATGCTGAACGTGTCCCTCACCCGCGACCAGGACATGCGCAAGTCCCCGCCCGGCCTGTTCCCCGTGCACGGCACCCTGGCCGGCTACCGCACCGTCCTCGACGAGCAGTTGCCCTACCTCGGCACCAGCCTGGTCATCGGCCTGGGCACCGTCGCACTCACCGTGGCCCTGTCCGCGCCCGCCGGCTACGCCCTGGCCAAACTGCGCCCGCGCGGCGGAGGAGTGCTGAGTTTCCTGCTCCTCGCGGCGCAGATGATCCCCGGCATCATCATGGCGATGGGCTTCTACGCCATCTACCTGCAACTGGGCCTGCTCCAGTCCGTCCCCGGACTGATCGTCGCCGACTCCACCCTGGCCGTTCCCTTCGCGGTGCTCATCTTCACCGCGTTCATGTCCGGCATCCCGGGCGAGATGCTCCAGGCGGCCCGGACCGACGGCGCCGGGCCCGTGCGCACCTTCTGGTCGATCGTCCTGCCGATGAGCCGCAACGCCGTGGTCACGGTCTCGCTCTTCGCGTTCCTGTGGTCCTGGTCCGACTTCGTCTTCGCCGGCACCCTCGTCAACGGCGGGGCGCACGAGCCGATCACCCTCGGCATCTACCACTACATCGGCAACAACAACCAGGAGTGGAACGCCATCATGGCCACCGCCGTCGTGGCCTCGCTGCCCGCCGCGGTCATCCTCGTCCTGGCCCAGCGCTACGTCGCCGCCGGCGTGACGGCCGGCGCGGTCAAGGACTGACCCTCCCCCCTGCTCGAGAAACGAGTGACACCTCATGACCGCCGACCGCTCCGGCCCGGCCTTCTCCGTCCAGGACATCCCCTTCAGCACCTACGGATCCTGGTTCGGCATCTCGCCCGTGGTGGCGGAGAAGACGTACGCCGAGGATCTCCACCTCGTCTCCCACCAGAACGGCATGCACGCCGTCCTGAGCCTGACACCCCTGGACCCGGTCACCGGAGACCGGGCGGAGACCCGCGTGGAGGCGAGACCGGACCTGCTCAGCTGGATCGGCACGCAGGGGCGTGTCGACCTCGCCTACGAGTCGCCGGACACCGTGCGACTGCGGGGGAGCGGCCTGGGCATGGCCGTAGGGGCGGCCGCCCCGGTCCTGACGCCGTTCAGCGGGACCTACTTCTTCCACGACGCCGCCGCAGGCGGCCATGTGTTCACGTCCTACGAGACGGGACGCCGGTACCGCGTCACCGCGCTGTCCGGCACCCTCCACGCGACCGGCGCCCAGACGCTGGGCAGCGCCGAGCGGGGCCTTGCCACGGCCGCGGCGGCCGACGGGGCCTGGGAGATCGCGATCGAGGAACTCGACGCCGCCCGCCCGCCGTACACGTCCGCGGCGGCCTTCGACGGCATCGCGGCATCCGCGCAGGCCTCGTTCGCCCGGTTCGTGGACAGGGTGGCTCCCTGGCGCTCGTCCGCCACCCCGGCCGCCGAACTCGCCGCCTACGTCGTCTGGTCGGCCACCGTGAACCCGACCGGCCTGGTCACCCGGCCCGCGGTGCTGATGTCCAAGCACTGGATGGACAAGGTGTGGAGCTGGGACCACTGCTTCAACGCCCTTGCCCTGGCGCCCGGTTGTCCGGAACTGGCGCGGGACCAGTTCGCCCTGCCCTTCGACCACCAGGACGCCGGCGGCGCCCTGCCCGACTCGGTGACCCACTCCGAGGTCCTCTACAACTTCGTCAAACCGCCCATTCACGGCTGGGCCTTCGGCCACCTGCGCCGCCGCCTGCCGACACCCCCCGGCCCGGCCGAACTGGGCGAGACCTACCGGCGGCTGGAGCGCTGGACGAACTTCTGGCTCACCGCCCGGCGCGCACCCGGCGCCGCCTTCCCCCATTACCAGCACGGCAACGACAGCGGCTGGGACAACGCCACCACCTTCGACCCCGAGCGGGTGGTCGAGACGGCGGACCTGTCCGCCTTCCTCGTCCTCCAGCTCCACGAACTCGCCGATCTGGCAGGGGAACTGGGCCGCGAGGAGGAAGCCCGCCGCTGGGCGCGGGCCGCCCGGGAGACCCAGGCGGCACTGCTGGACCAGCTCTGGAAGGACGACCGGTTCGTCGCCCGGGGCGTCGGCACGGGGGACACCTGGAGCAGCGCCAGTCTCCTCGACCTCATGCCCATCGTGCTCGGCGAGCATCTCCCCGCCCACGTCAGCGGCGCCCTGGCCGACCACATCAAGGCCCACCTGACCCCCTACGGCCTCGCCACCGAACTGCCCACGTCGCCCCACTACCTCGACGACGGCTACTGGCGCGGACCCATCTGGGCTCCCGCCACCGTCCTCGTCGAGGACGGTCTGCGCCGCGCCGGACACCACCGGCTCGCGGACGACATCAGCAGCCGCTTCCGCGCGCTGTGCGAGGCCCACGGCTTCGCCGAGAACTTCGACGCCCTCGCCGGAACGGGCCTGCGCGACCGCGCCTACACCTGGACCGCCAGCAGTTATCTCCTTCTCGCGGAGGCGTACGTGCTCCGAGGCGACCATGACCTGACGTGAACCCCGTGGGCGTGCTCAGGGCCGGGCGAGACGCGCCACCCGGTCATGGAGGCGCCGCACATGGTCCTCGGACTCCGGCTTCATCAGGACACTGCGCAGGATGCGGGCGCCGTCGGCGTCGGCGGTGACCCGCGGGTGGCGCGCCGTGAAGGCGTCCCGGTCGGCTTTGAGGGTGCTCAGGAAAACGGGATCGGGGCCGGTCATGCCGTCCGTCAGGACGCGTGCCGATGCCGCGTCGACAGCGCTGAGGGTGGCGGGCTCCACCGCGGGGAAGTAGCCGACGATGTCCAGCTCCGGCTGCTGGTAAAGCTCCAGCTCGTCCGAAGCGGCGATCAGTTCGGCCCAGCGCAGGGCGGCCCGTCGCCCGGCCCCGAGGACACGGCCCAGTCCGTCGGGGGTGGGCGGGAGCACCTGGAAGGTGAGCCACAGGGCCGCGGCCGAGGCGCCGGCCCGCGAGCACTCCAGGCTGATCTCGCCGAGGTGCAGTTCGCCGGAGGTGAAGTAGGTGTAGGGCGAGTCGTGCAGGTAGAAGCGGCCCACCTCGGGGTCGCGGAAGAGGACGGCACCGCAGCCGTAGGGCTGGAGTCCGTGTTTGTGCGGGTCGACGACGACCGAGTCGCACCGGGCGATCGCCCGCCAGGGCTGCGGGGGGAGTCCCTCCGGTCCTTCGGCGCCGGCGAGCAGGGTGAAGAAGCCGCCGTACGCCGCGTCGACGTGGAGCCGGACGCCGTAGCGCTCCTTGAGGGCGAGGGCGTCGTGGACCGGGTCGACCGCTCCGAGGCCGGTGGTGCCGGTGGTGAGCACGACGGTGCCGACCTCTCCCGTGCGCAGGAGGTCCTCGAGCGCGTCGAGGCTGATGCGGCCGCGGTCGTCGGTGGGGATCGGGTACCCCTTCATGCCCAGGACGTGGCACATGCGGCCATGGGTGTAGTGGGCGTCGGCGCTGTAGGCGATGCCGCGGCCGGGGTGGAGCTCGCGGGCGACGAAGAGGGCCTCGAGGTTGGCGATCGTGCCGCTGGTGGTGAGGTGGCCGAGGTGGGTGTCGAAGCCGAACATCGTGGCCAGTTGCGCGACGGCCTCCCGTTCCATGCGGGCGGTGGCGGGGCCGCCGTCCAGGGCGTGGTTGTTGGGGTTGATCAGCATCGTGGTGAGGTGGCCGACGATCGCCGCCGGGTGCGGGGGCTTGAGCATCTGCCCCGCGTAGCGCGGGTGGAAGAAGGGATAGTTCTCCTTCAGCCTCCCGGTCAGCTCCTCGAAGGCGGCGGCGAAACGGTCGTCGTCGACGAGGAGGGACGGGTGCTGCTCATAGGGGCCGAAGGTGTCGGCCCACTGCTGTATCGCGTCGTCGGCCCGGCCGAGCCAGTGCTGAAGGTCCACTGACTTTCCCTCTCTGTCGATGTCCCGTGCGGTGGGTCCGTGCGGTGGTTCCTCACTCCAGGAGTTCGTTGACTACTCAGCAATTGATTGCTCAGTAATTGAGATGGCAGTAGGTGAAGAAGCAGTAAAGTCGGCCGGGTGAACACCGCGAAGCACGAGAACGACGAAGCCGCACGAGCCGCCGGCAGCCCGCTCGTCCACGACTTCGGCCTGCTGATCAAGGCCGCCACCCGCCTGGAGCGGCGGATCGACACGGCGCTGCGCAAGGAGTGCGAGATCAGCCACACGATGTTCGAGGTCCTCATCCGGCTCTGCCGGCATCCGGACGAGGAGATCTCGCAACGCCGCCTCGCCGACGACCTCACGCTCACCAGCAGCGGCGTCACCCGCCTGATCGACCGTATGGAGGGAGCCGGCCTCGTGCGGCGCGTGCAGGCTCCCGGGGACCGCAGAAGCGTCCTGGTCGAACCGGCCGAGCAGGGTCGTGCGGTGTTCCTCCGGGCGGCCGCGGTCCATGCGTCGGTCGTCGAGCGGTACTTCGTGGCACCCCTCGCCCCGGCCGACTACGGGACGCTGACCCGCTCGCTCGGCGAGATCGAGCAGGCGCTGCGCGACGCCTGACCGGTCGGGGCCGTCACGGTTGCGTGATTACGCAATCGATGAACTTTCGTGATGTGATCGGAGGAGGGATCCACCGACACGTGACGAAGTAAGAGGTGTTCTGGTCTGTCCGGGCTGCAACCGCAAGGAAACGCCGGATCGCGCACGCTGCCCCCGCGCGGCGACCGAGAGACACGGCACTCGCCACCAGAAGTCCCCCGCGCCGCGCGCGGCCGGGCGACCGGCGACCGGCCGGCGGCCCCCGCGGCCAAGCCCAGAGACTCGTTCTTCGACAACGCCAAGTACCTGGCCATCGTCCTGGTGGCCGTCGGACACGCGTGGGAGCCGCTGCGCGAGGGCAGCCGCGCCGTCACCGCGCTCTACACCCTCGTCTACGCCGTCCACATGCCGGCGTTCATCATCATCTCCGGCTACTTCTCACGCAGCTTCGACGCCGGCCCGGAGCGGATCAAGCGCCTGGTCACCACCGTGGTCGTGCCGTACGTCGTCTTCGAGGTGGCGTACACCTACTACACCCGCTGGACGAGCGGCGACCCCGACCGCGCCATCAGCCTGCTGAGCCCCCTGTACCTGACGTGGTTCCTGGCGGCCCTGTTCATCTGGCGGCTGACCACCCCGATCTGGAAGCTCCTGCGCCGGCCCCTGCCGGTCGCCCTCGTCGTCGCGGCCCTGGCCACCCTCTCGCCGTCCATCGGCGACGACCTCGATCTCCAGCGCGTCCTGCAGTTCCTGCCCTACTTCGTGCTCGGTCTGCTGCTGAAGTCCGAGCACTTCCGGCTGGTGCGCCGACGGGAGATGCGCCTGCTGTCCCTGCCCGTCTTCGCCGGCGCCCTCGCCGGGGCGTACTGGATCACACCCGGCTTCGACTACGCGTGGCTCTTCCACCGCTCCAGCGCCGAGGAACTGGGCGCACCCGGCTGGTACGGGCCCGTGATGACTCTGGCCCTCTTCGGCTGCTCCCTGCTCCTCGTCGCCTGCTTCCTCGCCTGGGTCCCGGGACGGCGCACATGGTTCACCGCCCTCGGCGCGGGCACCCTGTACGGCTACCTGCTGCACGGCTTCGCCGTCCAGGGGGCCAAGCACCTCGACTGGTTCGGCCCCGACTGGATCCATGGTCCCGTCGGCGAGATCACGGTCACCCTCGTGGCAGCCGGTGTCATGACCGCCCTGTGCACCCCGCCCGTGCGGCGCATGTTCCGCTTCGTCCTGGAGCCCCGCCTGGAGTGGGCGTTCCGGCGGGACGCCGCCGGGACGCCGCGCGCCGCACCGCACGAAGCGTGACCCGAAGCCGGTGCCCGAGACGGTCAGGCCCGTGCCTCCCCGGCGCGGATCAGCCGTCTTCCAGTCGACGACGATCGCGCCGAAGGCCACGCCGATACTCAGGATGTTCAGCAGCGCGCCGACCGCCGGAATGAGCAGACTCCGGAAGGCGACCGTCAGCAAAAGGAAACCGAGCACGGCGATCACCAGCACGAACACCGGCAGCTTGGCCATCAGGACCGACGCGAATCCCGGCACACCGCAACGCTCGCAGCCCGCCGGCCTCTCGTCGTTGGCCGAACGCAGACACTTGCCCCTACTGCGATCGCAGCAGGGGCAAGTGCCCGAGACGCAGGGCGGGTCAGGGTGTGTAGACCGTCGGCCGGGGCGCCGTCGGCATCGCGTTGCCGATGAAGAAGCTCGGGTGCGGGGGCTGGTTGTAGGCGGTGTTCTGCCAGGCCAGGGCTGTGCGGTACTGGGTGTCGTGGAGCAGTGTGGTGATCTTGGTGCTGGTCTGGTGCGGGGTCGAGTAGATTCTCAGCGCCCGGTTGTCGCCGGTACGCCAGACGACCTCCTCGCGCCAGTCGCCGAGGATGTCACCGGACAGGACCGGGGTGGACTTGGTGCCGTTGTTGGAGGCCACGCCGGAGCCGGTGAGCAGCCGGGTGTCACCGGAGGTGCCGTACTTGTCGATGCGGGTGCCGTCCAGCAGCTCGCGGACCGGGTCGCCGTCCCACCAGGACAGGAAGTTGACGCTGGAGGGCTCCCGGCCCAGGGAGGCGCCGGTGGCGGAGCGCAGGGTGGTGTCGGAGGCCGACCAGGCCTCGGCACCCGGACTGCCGGCGTAGATGTCACCGGCGACTCCGCGGCCGTTGTCGCCACCGGACGCCGTCTGCCACAGCCGCGCACCTGTGCGGGCGTCGGCCATCCAGGAGCCGGGCTTGCTGGAGTCCTCCGAGACCTTGAAGTACTCCAGGCCCGGGCGGGAGGGGTCGAGGTCGCCGACGTGGCCGGCGTCGCCGTGGCCGAGCCTGGTGGTCCACAGGCCGTTGCCGTTGTCGTCGACGGTCATCGCGCCGTAGACGATCTCGTCCTTGCCGTCGGCGTCGACGTCGGCGACCGAGAGGCTGTGGTTGCCCTGACCGTCATAGCCCTTGCCGCTGTTGGTGGAGGACGTCGTGTCGAAGGTCCAGCGGCGGGTGAAGGAGCCGTTCCGCCAGTCCCAGGCGGCTATCACCGTACGGGTGTAGTAGCCGCGCGCCATGATCAGGGAGGGGCGGGCGCCGTCGAGGTAGGCGGTCCCGGCGAGGAAGCGGTCGACGCGGTTGCCGTAGTTGTCTCCCCAGGAGGACACGGTGCCGCGGCCCGGGACGTAGTCCACGGTCTGCATCGCCTTGCCCGTCTGGCCGTTGAACATCGTCAGGTACTCGGGCCCGGACAGGACGTAGCCGCTGGAGTTGCGGTGGTCGGCGGAGGAGGAGCCGATGACCGCGCCGGTGCCGTCGCGGGTGCCGTCGGCGGTCTTCATGGCGACCTCGGCCTTGCCGTCGCCGTCGTAGTCGTAGACCTGGAACTGCGTGTAGTGGGCGCCGGAGCGGACGTTGCGGCCCAGGTCGATGCGCCACAGCCGGGTGCCGTCGAGCTTGATGCCGTCGACGATGGTGTTGCCGGTGTAGCCGGACTGCGAGTTGTCCTTGGCGTTGGTGGGCTGCCACTTCAGGACGAGGTCCAGGGCGCCGTCGCCGTCGAGGTCGCCGACCGAGGCGTCGTTGGCGTCGTAGGTGTAGGCCGAATTGCCGGGGGCGGTGCCACCCGCGGGCGGGGAGATCGGCACGTCCTTGTAGCCCGTGCGGAACTGGACCGCGGGCGCGGACGCCGCCTGCTCCGTACCGTTGACCACCGCGCGCACCGTGTAGTCGGCTGATGCCGCGGCCCCCGAGTCGAAGAAGTTCGTCGAGGCGGTGACGGGCGAGGAGTTGAGTCTGGTGCCGCCCCGGTACACGTTGAACGCCACGTCGTTCGGGTCTGTCGCCAGCCACCGCCAGGACACCAGGTTTCCGCTTCCGGTGTACACGCTGGACAGGCCGCGGTCGAGCTTTTCGACCTGCCGGGCGGTCGCCGCCTGGGCGGTCTGTGGCAGTGCGACGAGCGCGGAGACGGCGAGCGCGGCGGCGGAGAGACAGCCGGCGAAACGGCTGCCCGTCCGGTGGGGTGATCGCCATGGTCGTGGCGCGGTGCGGGGACGCCGGTGCGGGTCGTTCACGGTGGCCTCCGGTGCGTGGGGGGTATGGGAACGCTCCCATGAGGAGGGAGCGTAGGAACGGGCTGATGCCTCGTCAAGGATTGTGTCCAGTCTGCTGTTCGGCGCTGTTCGGATCCGTGAGTTTCTCGCGCGTCATGGATTGACAGTCCGGCGACGGCGCGAGAACACTGCGTGGGACGCCTTACGTCCGACCATGGCCGAAGGCAGTCGGCCAGGTCGAGCCGCCTGTGAACCCAAGGGCGGGTCAAGGCAGTTCACGGATCCCCCGCACCCGCAGTCATCCCCCGTCGAGGAGGGAGCGTCCCGTGACCGGATGACAGGTTGTGAACGCTCCCAGCACGGCAGGCGGATCACCCCAGTCCCGGAACATCCCCCCACGACCCGCTGCCCGCCGGCCGCGGCGCCCCATGCGCGCCCGGCGGGCAGGGAGGAGCGACCATGCCCCGGACCCCCGCACGCGCTCGGATCAGCCGCCGGACGCTGCTCGAAGCCACCGCGACCGCGAGACCCCCGGCCGCGGGAGCTGCCGGCGCGGCCGCGGCCACGTTCACCGCCCTGAAAACACCGGACACGCCATCAGGGCGCCGCGCCGGACGTACCCCCCGGCTGGCGACGGCGGGCCTGCTGACCCTCGCGACCACGGCGGCCCTGGCCGGCGCGGGAACGGCTCAGCGCGCGGCCGCCACGCCGCAGGCTCTGCCGGCCGGCTGCTCCGGCACTTCGGCGATCACCTGCCACTACGACGTCGCACCTGGCAACTACGACGTCACGGTCTCCATCGGCGGTGCCGCCGCCGGACAGACCGGGATGTGGGCCGAGTCCCGGCGGCTGATGCTCCCGGCCACGAGCACGGCCGCCGGAGCCGTTGCCACCTATGCGTTCACCATCAACGTGCGCCGGCCGGAGGGGCAGCCGACCGGTCAGGGCGGCACCGGGAACCCGGGCCTGGACCTCCGCTTCACCGGCTCCGGCGCGCAGGTCTCGGCCGTCTCGGTGAAACCGGCTGCCCAGCCGCTGGTCGCCTACCTGGCCGGTGACTCGACCGTGTGCGACCAGCCCGCCGCTCCGTACACCGGCTGGGGACAGATGATCACGTCGTCGGTACGCCCCGGCGCGACCATCGCCAACTACGGGGACTCCGGCGAGAGTTCGGGAAGCTTCGTCAGCAACTCGGCGCTCCTGCCCGCACTGCTGGCCAAGGTCAAGGCGAACGACCCGGTCTTCATCCAGTTCGGCCACAACGACAAGCAGACCAGCGCGTCCGCCTACCGGAACAACCTCACCACCATGATCTCGCGGGTCCGCGGCAAGGGCGGTGTCCCGGTCCTGGTGACGCCTCCGGTCCGCCGGCTGTTCGACGGCAACCGGCTGACCTCCACGGCACTGCACGTCAACGGCGTCGGCGTGGACCTGCCCGCCGAGATGCGCGCGGTCGGCGCGGCACAGCGGGTCCCGGTGATCGACCTGACGGCCCGGAGCAAGGGACTGGTCGAGTCCCTCGGGCCGTCCGCTTCCGCACAGCTCTTCCTCCGCTCCTCCGTGGACGGCGTCACGGACAACACCCACTTCTCGCAGTACGGAGCGACCCGGATGGGCGGGCTGCTGCTCCAGGCCGTCCGTGAGCAGAACCTGCCTCTCGCCGCCCACCTGCGCTGACCGACGCGCCGGACGCCAGTTCTCTGGAGGAAACAAACCGGTGAAGAACTTACGGACCGTCATCACCGCCGTGCTGGTGCTGGCCCTGTCGACCCTCGGACTCGACGCCGCCTCGGCGGCCGCCGGTACCGCGACGCGCTGCTCCGGGACCACTGCCCCAGCCGCCCGGGCGGCCGCCCAGCCGGTCACGGTCTGGCTGGCCGGCGACTCGACCATGGCCGACCCGGGATCCGCCCGCTGCCCGGTCGGCTGGGGCAGCCAGTTCGACGCCCTGTTCAACGCCGATGTCACCGTCAGGAACCAGGCCGTGGGCGGCCGCAGCATCCAGACCTGGATGTACGAGGGGAACGTCAGCAGCACCAAGGGCTCGGACGGCGAGTGCCGCCTCACGTCCACCGCGTACTCCGCACGCTGGCAGGCGATGCTGAACGCGAGCACCGGGATGAAGGCCGGCGACTACCTGTTCATCCAGTTCGGCATCAACGACTCCTCCTCGACCTGCCCCCGGCATGTCGGCCCCGCCCGCTACCGGCAGCTGATGACGGCGATGGTTCAGGCCGCCCTGGCCCGGGGAGCGCACCCGGTGCTGCTCACCCCGGTGGCGGCCATCACCTGCTCCGGCGGCACCGCGACGAAGAACCGCGGCTTCGTGAACGAGACCTTCGCCGTCGGATCCACCACCGGGGCGCCGGTCGTCGACCTGCAGTCGCTGAGCGTCTCGCTCTACAACAGCCTTCGCTTCTGCCCGCACAACGGCGACTTCGGCTCGGGGCCCGTGGGCGCCTTCTTCTGCAACGACCACACCCACTTCGAGACGTACGGCGCACAGCGGATCGCCGGGCTCGTCGCCGGGGACGTGCGCAGGCAGAACCTCCCCCTGGCCGCGTATCTGAGGTAGCCCGGGCCGTTCACCCCGGGAGGCGCCGCGGCCCGGGGTGAACGGACACGGCTCGGTGGGCGGACCGCCCTGAAGCGGCAGTGACGCGCTGACTAGCATGGCTGCTGACATCCGATGGCCGCGCCGGCCTGCCTGCCGACCGGCTCCGGCACGCGACGGGAAGGCGCAGCAGATGACGGGGCCCGGCGACGCCGCCGCACTCGACGACCCGGTGGGCGCATCGCTCCGCGGGCACCACACGCACCTCGCCCGCCGGCTCGGCGGTGCCGCCACCTACGTACCCGGGGTCGCGACGTTCTGCGCGGTGCCGGCCGAGCCGGACGCGCAGGCATGGGCCGACCTGGCGAAGCTCCTGGGCCCGGGCGAGTTCGCGGACATGTTCAGCTGCCCGGCGCCGCCGCCGGCCGACTGGGAGCCGGTCTTCGTGCTGGAGGGCCGCCAGCTGATCTGGGCTGGTGACGGCGACCCGGACCTGCCTGCCGCCGCGTCCGGCTACGGCGTGGTCGAACTCGGTACGGAGGACGTGCCGGAGATGCTCGACCTCGTCGAGCGGACCCGTCCGGGACCCTTCCGGCCCCGGACGCACGAGCTCGGCACCTACCTCGGCATCCGCGACGGTGGTGCACTGGTGGCGATGGTGGGGGAGCGGCTGAGGCCTCCCGGGTGGACCGAGATCAGCGCCGTCTGCACCGCACCCGAGGCTCGCGGACAGGGCCATGCGGTCCGCCTGATCCGCGCGCTCGTCGCGCGCGTCGCCGCCCGCGACGACCGCCCCTTCCTGCACGTCGCCGAGGCCAACACCGGCGCGCTCGCGCTCTACGAACGGCTCGGCTTCGAGACCCGGAAGCACGTGACGTTCCGCGGGTTCCGCACGCCGTGAGGGGCCGGTGCGTGGAGCGCCGTCAGGTGGTGACCGGCCGCGGGCAATCGCAAGGAAGTACTCCGGTTGCCGAACGTCCGTACGCACCCTCTGCTCCTGAAGTGACCGACTGACGACCGGACTCACCAGGGCGCGTCCTCCCACTGGTCCAGCAGGGTCTCGGCCGGCACCTCCTCGGGTTCGCCGGCCGGGACACGGGTGGACTGCTCGGTCCAGATCACCTTGCCGCGGGCCATGTAGCGCGTACCCCACCGTTGCGCGAACCGGGCGACCAGGAACAGCCCACGCCCGCCCTCGTCGGTGGTCGCGGCCCGGCGCAGGTGGGGCGAGGTGCTGCTGCCGTCGGCGACCTCGCAGATCAGGCTGCCCCGGTCGTGCAGCACCCGCAGCCTGATCGGTGCGATGCCGTAGCGGATGGCGTTGGTGACCAGCTCGCTGACGATCAGTTCGGTCGTGAAGGCCATCTCCTCCAGTCCCCAGGTCCGCAGCCGCCCGGTGACCTCCGACCGCAGGCCCGCGACGACCGACGGATCGCCGGGCACGTCCCACTCGGCGACCTGGGAGCGGTCCAGCAGCCCGGTGCGGGCGACGAGCAGGGCGATGTCGTCGCTCGCCCGGGCGGGAAGCAGTGCGTCGAGGACGTCGCGGCAGGTCTCCTCGGGGGTACGGCCGGGGTGGGCCAGAGCGTGCCCGAGCGCCTGGAGACCGGCGTCGAAGCCCCGCTCCCGGTCGTCGACCAGGCCGTCCGTGAAGAGGACCAGCCGGGAGCCCTCGGGAAGGGTGACCTCGGCGGTCTCGAAGGGTTCACCGCCGCCCAGGCCGAGCGGGGGTGAACCCGGCACCCGCAGGAACTCCACGGTCCCGTCGGGACGCACCAGGGCCGGCTCCGGATGCCCCGACCGGGACAGGGAGCACAAACCGGAGGCCGGGTCGTAGATGGCGTAGAGGCAGGTGGCGCCCGAGACGCCCTCGTCGTCCCGCTCGCCCTCCTCCTCGCTGTCGATCCGCGCGACCAGCTCGTCCAGATGCCCGAGGAGCTCGTCCGGGGGCAGGTCCAGGGCGGAGAAGTTGTGCACCGCGGTGCGCAGCCGGCCCATCGTGGCCGCCGCGTGCAGGCCGTGTCCCACCACGTCGCCGACCACCAGGGCCACGCGCGCCCCGGGCAGGGGGATCACGTCGAACCAGTCGCCGCTGACGCCCTCCAGGGCCGGCAGGTAGCGGTGGGCGACCTCCACGGCCGAATGGTCGGGCAGGGAGCTCGGCAGCAGGCTGCGCTGCAGTGTCTCGGCCAGGCCGTGCTCACGGGTGTAGCGGCGGGCGTTGTCGACGGCGACCGCGGCCCGGGCGGCCAGCTCCTCGGCGAACGCCAGATCCTCCCCGCCGAAGGGAACGCCGTCCGAACGCCAGAAGCTCGCCATGCCCAGCACCACACCGCGGGCCTGGAGCGGCACCGTGATCAGCGAGTGGAAACCGAGGTCCAGCACACGCCGGGCCCGCTCGGGATCCTGCGCGCTCATCCAGCCGTCGGAGGCCGTCAGATCGACGTCCAGGACCGCACGCCCGCGCTCGGCGCCCAGGGCCACCGGTGACGTGGGAACGAAGCGGATCAGCTCGCCCACCGGATAGAGGGACCGGGCGCCGTCGACGCCGTGCACCGCCACCCGGCGCATCTCCGGACCGGGCCCCGCCGACACCGCACCGCGCAGGATGGGATCCAGCAGATCGACCGTCGCGGTGTCGGCGAACCGGGGGACCGCCACCTCGGCCAGTTCCTCCGCGGTACGCACCACGTCCAGCGTGGTCCCGATCCGCACCCCCGCCTCGTACAGCAGCCCCAGTCGCTCCCGGGCCACCTCCGCCCGGCCCGCCAGCGCACGCAGCTCCGTCGTGTCCCGCAACGTGGCCACACTGCCCGCGGGCCGGTCGTCGGGATCGACCGGCCGTACGTTGACCGCCAGCAGCCGGTCGCCCGCCAGGTGCACCACGTCCGTGACCGGCCGGCCCGAGGACAGCAGCTCGGCGGTGCCCTTCTCCAGGCCGAGGTCGCCGACCCGGCGCGCCTCGGCGTCCGCGGGCAGGTCCAGCAGCCGTCGCGCCTCGTCGTTCGCGAGCAGCAGCCGCCCGTCGCTCCCGGTGATCAGTACGCCCTCCCGCACCGCGTGCAGCACCGCGTCGTGATGCTCGTACATCCGGGTCATCTCGGACGGATCCAGGCCGCGGGTCTGGCGCCGCAGCCGCCAGGAGACCAGCGCCGTCCCGCCCGCCGCCACGGCGAGGGCGCCGCCGGCGAAGCCGAGCAACTGCGGCAGCTGGTCCATCACCACGGCGTCCACGCTGGCCACGGTGACTCCGACCGACACGAAGCCGACGATGGTGATCCCGTTGGTGTCGTAGACCGGAACCGTCGTGTCCACGGCAAGGCCCAGACTGCCCTCGAACGTCTTGGTGAACGGCCGGTCGGCGGCACCGCCCTCGCGCACCGCGTAGATGTGCTTGCCGATCAGCTTCGGGTCGGGGTGGGTCCAGCGAAACCCCTGGGGATCGAACGCCACCACGTAGTCGACCCCGGTGTGCTTCCGGGTGTCCTCCGCGCGCGGTTGCAGCAGTGCCGTGGGCCGGCCGGACTTCATGGCGGTCAGCGTCCCCGGGGCCCGTGCGAAGGCCTGGGCGACGCCCCTGGACAGCTGCCGGGCCTCCTGCGTGCTGGAGTCCCGGGCCTGCACCACGAGGGCGGCTCCCGCGGCGGCGGCGAACAGCACCATGATCGCCAACTGCAGCAGGAACACCTGGCCGGCGACACTGCGTACCCTCGGCAGACCTCCGAGCCGCGATCCCGGCGCCGGACCGCCGGGATCCTGACGCGCCTCGCGCTCCCCGCCCCGTCGCGCGGCCGACCGACTGCGCCCGCCACGGTGCGCGGGGAAGCGGAAGACCGGGAATCGACCGAGGTGCCGGGCCATACGGACTCTTTACCATGCACCTCCATATTCAGCCATATGGCCGCATTCGGCAGATCAGGTGCGAGCCCACTCCCGCCAGCGCCTGGTCACGGCGTCCTGGTTCTCGAGCCACCACTCGATGTCCATGTCGAAGCCCGACAGCAGATTCCCCGGAGTGCTCGCCAGATTCTTGGCGGTGGCCTCGGTGAGATACCCGTAGGCGGCGGGCACCACGGGGCCGTCGGGGTAGATCCGGGCCATGTGGGCCTGCACCTCGGGCCGCAGCGCGAAGTCGATGAGCCGGTAGGCGGCGTCCGGGTTCGCCGAGCCCTTGGGGATCCCGTAGCCGTTGCTCTGCCTGCGGGCACCGTTCCATTCGTACGCGAGGGGTGCGCCGCGCTTGATCGGCTGCTGGAGTCTGCCGTCCCAGGTGCTGCAGGCCACGACGCTGCCGCGCGACAGCAGCTCACCCGGTTCGGCGCCGTACTCCCAGAACGTCCGCACGGAGCCCTTGATCTCGTCGAGGACCTTGAAGGCGCGGTTCACGTCGAGGGGGTAGAGCCGGTCGAGCGGCACACCGTCGGCCAGCAGGGCGAACTCCAGCTCGGGCCAGTCCACCTCACCCTGCAGCGCCCGCTTGCCCGGGAAGGCCCCGAGGTTCCAGAAGTCCGCCCAGGACTCGGGCCTCCTTCCGTCGAAGGCGTCGGTGCGGTAGGCGAGCACACTGGCCCAGTAGCTCTTGCCCACGCCGTTGGGGGTGAGCAGGGACTGGGCGATGCCCGCGTTCCGCACGTTCTTCAGCCGGCCGTAGTCCAGGGGCTCGGAAGCGTCCTCGTGCTCGAAACGCACCAGGTTGGACATGTCGATGTCCATTACGTCGAACTGCGGACGGTCGTCCTTGATCTGGGCCAGCATCTGCTCGTTCGCGAAGTTCACGACCTTGATCCGGATGCCTGTTTCCTTGCTGAAAGGGTCGTAGACGGCTTCGCGGTTCGCCTCGCTGTAGGCGCCGCCGAAGTTGCGGACGACGAGCGTCTTGCTGCTCCTGGCGGCCCTTCGGTCGTCGCGGTTCTCGCACGCGGTGAGCGAGGCGGCGGCTGCGCCGACCCCGATCGCGCCGACGCCGCTCAGGAAGGCTCGGCGGTCCATCCCGACGTCTCTCACGGACTGCCTCCAGAGTTTCTTCCGGATGATCCGCAACGGAAGACGGCTGCCTGTTTCAGCTTAAATGCTGATTCACGGATGACCTCGGTCCGGCAGCGCCGAGCTGTCGGCGCTCCCGCCCCTTACCGGAACATTTCCACGGAGACGTGCGGGGACAGCGCGCGGAGGAAGTCGGCCGCGTCGAAGATCTCGCCGGCCGAGACGACGCCGACCGACCTGGTCCGCCCGGCGAGGATGCGGTGGACCGCCTCCACGGCCAGCGGCGCCGTGACGGCGTAGATGTCCTGCCCCTTCGCGACGGCGCGCCGCTCCGAGCCGCCGGAGCGCACGACGACGTCGACGAGGAAGGTCTGGGCGGACCGGCCGTGCTCGTCGACCGCGGCCGGTGTCGGCGTGTCCGGGGCCGTCACACCCCGGGCGGCCTCGGCCGTCATGTGGGTGCGCACGTCGGGGATGGGCAGATGGCTGGGGATGGTGACGACGTCGGCCATCGTGAACTCCCCGATGACCTCCCGGGACCCCAGCGGTTCGGGGAAGGGCCACTGGAGGACCGTCGTCTCGTCGTGGCGGTAGTCCAGCCGCCCGTTGCGGTACACCACCCGCGCGCCGCCCCGGCGCTGCCGGGAGACCGTGCCCGCGGCCCGCGTCCCGTTCGTGGGCTGCCAGTCGCTCAGCGCGTAGGCGACGTGCGCCTCGTCGGCCGCCGTCCAGTCGCCCATCGCCGCGGTGGCCAGCAGGTCGCCGAGGCCGCCGAAGAAGGCCATCGCCGGGACGACCACCGCTCCCGCGGCGCGGGCGCGGTCCGCGAAGCGCGCGAACGTGTCCACGTTCGCCTCGATCTCGGCCGCCACGTCGACGTACGGGATGCCGGCGCGCAGGGCCGCCTCGATCACGGGGGCCGCGGTCGTGGCGAACGGCCCGGCGGAGTTGACCACCGCCTGCGCCCCGGCCAGCGCACGGTCGAGCGACTCCGGATCGTCGACCGACGCGGGCCGCACCTCGAGGCCCGGGTGCGACGCCGCCAGCGCCTTCAGCTTGACCTCGTCGCGGCCGGAGAGAACCGGGACGAACCCTCGCCTCAGCAGCTCCGCCACCACGAACCGCCCGGTGTGCCCGTACGCACCGAACACCGTCACTGCACGACCCGCTCCCATGAGCTCTCCCCTGTGCTCGAACGATCAACTGCGCCCATCCTGACGGCGCTGAGCACCCGAACGTGAGTGTCTGGAACGACACGCCCCATACAATTACGGACATGACCACTGTCGCGCTCGCCGCCACCGACGGGATGCTGCACTTCGAACTGTCCCTGGCACACGAGGTGTTCGCCGCCGCCCCGGCCGGAGTGACGGCCCCCTGGTACGACCTCACCGTCTGCGGATCGGCCGCCGTACAGGTCGGCCCGTTCCGGCTGGAGCCCGACGCCGGGCTGGACGGCCTACGGCAGGCCGACACCGTGATCGTCCCCGGCTGGGCGGACCTCGACGAGGAACCGCCCGCGCAACTGGTCGACGCGGTACGCGAAGCCCATGAGGCGGGCGCACGTGTGGCCTCCCTGTGCACGGGTGCGTTCGTACTCGCCGCGGCAGGGCTTCTCGACGGGCTGCGCGCCACCACGCACTGGGCGCACACCGAGGTCCTGGCCGCCCGCCACCCACGGGTGGCGGTCGACCCGGACGTGCTCTACGTGGACAACGGCAGCGTGCTCACCTCCGCCGGCAAGGCCGCCGCCCTGGACCTGTGCCTGCACCTCGTCCGTCTCGACCTCGGCTCGTCGGTCGCCAACGCCGTCGCCCGCCGCCTGGTCGTGCCCCCGCACCGGGCGGGCGGCCAGGCCCAGTTCGTCACCGCCCCGGTGCCCGAGCAGGACGACCACCCGCTCGCCGCCCTGTTTCCCTGGATCATCGAACGGCTCGGCCGGCCGCTGACCGTGGAGGACCTCGCCCGCCAGGCGGGGATGAGCTCCCGTCACCTGGGTCGCCACTTCAGGGCGGTGACCGGCACGACCCCCCTGCAATGGCTCCTGACCCAGCGGATCCGGCACGCACAGGAACTGCTGGAGAAGACCGACGACGGCGTCGAGACCATCGCGGCGGCCACCGGCATGGGGACCGCCACGACGCTGCGCCGCCACTTCAACCGCACGGTCGGGGTCCCCCCGGACGCCTACCGCAGGACGTTCCGCTCACGGACTCGCTGACTCCGGGGGAGCTGCGCCCGGCCGGCACTCCGGGGGAGCCAGGCCCGGCCGGCGCCGTACAGGACGGCGAACGCCCGCGGCGCGGGCGCCTCCGGCATCTCCCAGGTGCCGCTGACCTGGCCGACGGCTCCCTGCGGAGCGCAAGGGGGGGGAGCCCGTGCGTGGTTCCCGAAAGCCGGCGCCGTGCGTGCTGCCGTGGAGCCGCGCGGCAGACGCCGCGTACGCATCGAGTCCTGGGGAGTCGCGAGGCACCCCCCCGGGGTGCACAACGCCCTCGACGGCAGGCCCGCGCGGGCAGACGCCCTCAGGGAAGCGACGTACCCGGGCCGTGTCCCAGCCCCGAGAAGATCACCCCCGGGTGGGACGGCGCCTCGTTCAGCACCCACAGTCCGATCACCGTGGCCAGTGCGAACACGACCGTGATGAGCACGGCGAGGACCAGCCGGCGGCGGCGCTCGCGGCGCAGCCACTCGCCACGTGCCGTGCGGTAGGCGTCCGGCGCGGCACGCACGCCGCCGGCGAGGGCGGCCAGGGCCTCGGCGAGCTCCTGCTCCGTGCGGTCCGGTTCGGTGCGGTCCGGTTCGGTGTGGTTCATCGCCGGGCCTCCATCGCCTGGGTCAGTGCGGCGAGGCCGCGTGCGGTGTGCGTCTTGACCGAGCCGGAGGAGATGCCCATCGCGGCGGCGATCTCGCTCTCCTTCAGTCCGAGCCAGTGCCGCAGCACGAGCGCCTCGCGCTGCCGGGACGGCAGGTGCTGCAGCGCCTCGATCAGCACGCGCTGGTCGTCGCGGAGCAGCGCCGCGCTCTCGGCGGAGACTACGGTCTCCTCGGGCGGGCTCTCCACGTGCTTGCGGGCGACCTGGAGGTGCCGGATGCGCATCCGGGTCAGATTGCACACCGTGGAGCGCAGATAGGCCTCCGCCGCCTCGACGTCCCTCAGGCGCCGCCACTTGCGGTAGATCTGGTAGTACGCCTCGGCCACCACGTTCTCCGGGTCGTCCGCGCCCAGCAGCACGGCCAGGCGCAGCATCGAGGCGTAGTGCAGCTCGAAGAGCCCGGCGAGTCCGGCCTCGCGCTCCAGTTCCGCCGGGTCGGCCGGCGCGGGCGTCAGCCTCTCGACGTCGGGCTCCGGCACGGGTATCGGGTGTCTGTGTCTCACTGCTGGTTCGCTCCCGTCTCCGGACGCCGCCCGACGGTCAGGCGGGACGGCAGGTCGGTCAGATCGGCGGCGCGCGGGACGCCGAGACGTTCGAGTACGGCGGTGCCGGCCACCGCGACGATCAGGTTGAGCGCGAGCGCGGCGAGGCCGGCGTAGATCTCCAGCGGCCCGGATCCGAGGCTCACCACGGAGGAGAACCCCTCGTGCACGACCAGGAAGGTCCCGGACACCATGCCCACGCCCCACCCGGCGAGCAGGGCCCGCGGATGCAGTCGCGCGGTGTACAGGCCGACGGCGACGGCGGGGACGGTCTGCAGGATCCAGACCCCGCCGAGCAACTGGAGGTTGATCGCGTCCTGGTCGCGCAGCCCGAAGACGAACGCGACCGCCCCGGCCTTCGCGATGAGTGACACGGCCTTGGCGATGCGCACCTGCCGTTTGGGCGTGGCCGTGGGGTGCACGTACTCGACGTACACGTTGCGTACGAAGCTGGTGGCCGCCGCGATCGACATCACCGCCGCCGGGACCAGCGCCCCGACGGTGATCGCGCCGAACACCAGCCCGGCCAGCGGCCCCGGCATCAGCCGGTCGACCAGCATCGGCACCGCCGCCTCGGCGCCGCCCTCCGGCGCCCGCACCCCGGCCGCGAGGGCCGCGAAACCGAGGACCCCGAAGAGCGCGAGCAGTCCCGTCCAGGCGGGCAGCGCGACGGAGACCTTGCGCAGGGTGCGCGGCCCGTCGGCGGCGAAGCCCGCCGTCAGCACGTGCGGGTACATCAGCAGGGCGAGCGCGGAGCCGAGCGCGAGAGTGGCGTAGGCGGGCTGCTGGGCCGGGGTGAGGACCAGCGCCTGGCCGCCGAGCCGCCGGGCCGCTCCGTCGAAGACGGCGCCCGGCCCGCCGAGCCGCTCCAGGACCAGCCAGGTCACCGCCGTGAGCGACACGAACACGGCGACGCCCTTGAGCGCCGAGATGACCGTGGGCGCGCGCAGCCCGTGCCGGTAGGTGGCCACGGCGAGTCCCGCGAACAGCGCCACCATCACCAGGTCCCCGGCCGCACCGCGCGGATACACCCCGCCGGCCGTCAGCACAGCCCGTATGCCGAGCAGTTGGAGCGCCAGGTACGGCATGGTCGCGAGGATCCCGGTCAGCGCCACGACCAGCGCGAGCGGCGGTGATCCGTAGCGCCCGCGCACGAAGTCGGCGACGGTGACGTAGCCATGGGCACGGGCCACCGACCCCAGCCGGCTGAGCAGCACGAAGGCGAGAGGCCAGACGATCACCGTGTACGGCACGGCGAAGAAGGCCGCGGCGCCGTTGCCGTAGGCCAGCCCCGGTACGGCGGTGAAGGTGTACGCGGTGAAGATCGTGCCGCCCAGCAGGAACCAGGTCCACACCGGTCCCAGGCTCCGGTCGGCCAGCGCCCAGCCCTCCAGGGACGGCAGCCGGTCGCTGGGGTGCAGGCGCCGCGCGGTGACGGCGAGCAGCGACGCTCCGCCGATCACGGCGAGGAACGTCGCGGTCATGGTGCCGTCGGCCATGGGTCACCGTCCTTGGTGTGCCTGATCCTCACGGGGGAGTTGCGCGGCGGCCCCGATCGGAGGACACGGAACCGGCGGGAAATCCTCTGGAAATTCGCTGTCAACCGGGTCCGGGAGGTGGGCAACTCTTGCACAGACCGACAGCGAGCGGGAGAGCCGCCGTCTCGCCGATCACCGGGCATCTCGTGTCACGAGGTGCCTCGCACCCCCTGGTGAGGAGCCGCCATGCCTACGTCCACCCTGCCCGAAACCGGCCGCCCAGTGCCCGAAAAGTCGCGTATATCACCTCGATCCGTCCTACTGTGGACGGTTGTCGCCCTGCTCGGGGCCGTCGCCTGGGGTGTCCTCGCGCTGGCCCGGGGCGAGGAGATCTCCGCGGTCTGGCTGGTGGTCGCCGCGCTCGGCTCGTACGCCATCGCCTACCGCTTCTATGCGCGCTTCATCGCCCGCCGGGTGCTCCGGCCGGACGACCGCCGGGCCACGCCCGCCGAACGCCTGGAGGACGGGGTCGACTTCCAGCCGACCGACCGCAGGGTGCTGCTCGGCCACCACTTCGCCGCGATCGCCGGCGCCGGGCCGCTGGTGGGGCCGGTCCTCGCGGCGCAGATGGGCTATCTGCCGGGCACACTGTGGATCGTCGCCGGGGTGATCTTCGCCGGGGCGGTCCAGGACATGGTGGTGCTGTTCCTGTCGATGCGCCGGGACGGAAAGTCGCTGGGGCAGATGGCCCGCGACGAGATCGGCCGGGCGGGCGGTGTCGCCGCCCTGGTCGCCGTGTTCGCCATCATGATCATCCTGCTGGGCGTGCTCGCCCTGGTGGTCGTGAACGCGCTGGCCCACTCCCCGTGGGGCACGTTCTCGGTCGCGATGACGATCCCCATCGCCCTCTTCATGGGCCTCTGGATGCACCGCGTCCGCCCCGGCAGGGTCGTCGAGACCAGCCTCATCGGGGTCGCTTTGCTCCTCCTCGCCATCGTCGGCGGCGGCTGGGTGCAGAACTCCTCCCTGGCCGGCACGTTCACCCTCAGCCCCACCACCCTCGTCTTCTGCCTGACCGGCTACGGCTTCATCGCCTCCGTGCTGCCGGTGTGGATGCTGCTGGCGCCGCGCGACTACCTCTCCACCTTCATGAAGATCGGCACGATCGCGCTGCTCGCGGTCGGTGTGGTCGTGGCCGCGCCCGTGCTCAGGGCGGACGCGGTGAGCGACTTCGCGACCTCGGGCACCGGGCCGGTCTTCGCGGGCTCACTCTTTCCCTTCCTCTTCATCACGATCGCCTGCGGAGCCCTGTCCGGCTTCCACGCCCTGGTCTCCTCCGGAACGACACCGAAGCTGATCCAGAAGGAGTCGCAGGTCCGGCTGATCGGCTACGGCGCCATGCTGATGGAGTCGTTCGTCGCGATCATGGCGCTGATCGCCGCGGCGACGCTGGAGCCGGGGCTGTACTACGCCATGAACGCACCGGCGGGCCTGCTCGGCGCGACGGCCGAGTCCGCCTCCCACGCGGTGGCGGGCCTCGGCTTCACCATCACCCCCGACCAGCTCGGCCAGGCCGCCAGGGCCGTCGAGGAGCACACCCTGATCGCCCGCTCAGGCGGGGCCCCGACCCTCGCGGTCGGCATGTCGGAGATCTTCTCCGGAGTCTTCGGCGGATCCGCCATGAAGGCCTTCTGGTACCACTTCGCGATCATGTTCGAGGCGCTGTTCATCCTGACCACCGTGGACGCCGGCACCCGGGTCGGCCGCTTCATGCTCCAGGACATGCTGGGCAACGTCTTCAAGCCGCTCGGCCGGGTCAACTGGAAGCCCGGCATCTGGCTGTGCAGCGGCCTGGTCGTCGCGGCCTGGGGCTACTTCCTGCACACCGGCGCCACCGACCCGCTCGGCGGAATCAACCAGCTCTTCCCGCTCTTCGGCATAGCCAACCAGTTGCTCGCCGCCATCGCGCTCGCCGTCTGCACCACGATCCTGATCAAGTCCGGCCGCCTGCGCTGGGCCTGGGTCACCGGTGTCCCCCTGGCCTGGGTCACCGCGATCACCTTCACCGCCGGCTGGCAGAAGATCTTCTCCGCGGACCCGAAGATCGGCTTCTTCGCCCAACGGGCCCACTATGCCGACGCACTGGACGCCGGGCAGGTCCTCGCCCCCGCCAAGTCGACGGCCGACATGCACACCGTGATCACCAACTCCACCGTCGACGGCGTCCTCATCGCCCTCTTCCTGCTCCTGGTCGCCGTGGTGATCGGCAACGCGGCGGTGGTCTGCGTACGCGCGATGCGGTCCGCGACGCCGCTGCCGACCACCGAGGCGCCGTACGTCGAGTCCCGCATCGACGCGTCGGGCAGTCCGGTCGAGCCCCTGGCCGGAGCCGGAGCTGAATCCGCGGCCGGAGCCCGCTCGTGAGGATCCGGCGCTGGGCGCGGGCCGTGCGGTGGTACCTGCGCGAGCTGACCGGCGAGACCGAGTACGACCGCCACTGCGAGCGGCACCGGCGCCACGACCCTCTCGCGCCGGTCCCGACCCGTCGCGAGTACCAGGTGCTGCGTCTGCGGCAGAAGGAGACCCGCAGTCACAGCCGCTGCTGCTGAACGGCTCAGGTCACGGGCGGCGTGCACTCGGCGCCGCACGCTCCGGAGGCGGCCCGCGAGGGGGTGCCGTCGGGCTCGGAGACCGTATCCGGACCACATCGGGCCACACCGGACCACACCGGGCCGCGCGGGCAGGAGCCCGCGCGGCTCAGCTGCCCACGACACCGCGGAAGTCGCGGAGTGCGAACGAGAAGAGCGGCCGGTGCCGGCCGAGGACGGACAGGGGGTCTTCGAGCCCGGTGGTGACACGGCCGCGGCCGAGGGCAGGTCGTCCGCTGATCCGCATGGGGACGCGGCACCGCGTACCGTCGGACGACTGCTGGACCAGGTGGCCACGGGCCGGCAGCCGGCAGGGCAGCCGCAGGACGTCGCGGTACGTCAGGCGGACGGCCGGAGCCCCCGGAGCGGTCAGCTCGCCCCGGGTGCCCCGGCCCTGCGTGCGGAGTGTGATCGCGCCCAGTTCTTTCGGGATGCCCCACAGGGCGCGCCCTCCGGCGAGGGACCGTTCGTCGTCGACCCAGGCGGCCACGCTGGTGGCGACGAGGCGGCGTCCGTGGTGCACGACCAGCGCGATGAGGAACTCGCGGTAGGTGAGCACGCCCCCGGGCCGGTAGTCCACCCAGAAGGTGACCAGGGTCGCGCGGCGCCGCATGATCCACGGGCGGACCCCGGACGGCAGGGAACAGGGCGGCAGCTCGCCCACGGGGACGCGCCACAGCGAGACGATCATGTCACCGGTGAGGTGCCACGGCGCAGGAGGAAAGGGGACGGCTGGAGGATCCACGGTGAGATGACCGACTTCCTCGGTTCGGACTCGTACGGCTGATTGTTCCATCCGGCACGGCGGGGACGGGCCCGCGGCGCGACGCCACCGGCCCGCCCCGGCCGGGGTCAGCGGTCGTCGGCCAGCGCGACGAGTTCGGCGAACAGGCCGCCGGCGTGGACGAGCTCGTCGTACGTGCCCTGCTCGACGACCCGGCCCTGATCCATGACGAGGACACGGTCGGCGAGGCGGGTGTTCGCCAGTTGGTGAGTGACGACGATCGTCATGCGTTCGGCGGCGATTCTCTTGATCTCCAGAAAGATGGCGTGTTCGCCGCGCGCGTCCATCTGGGACGTCGGCTCGTCCAGGATCAGCAGCGGAGTCCGGCGGTACAGGGCCCGGCCGCACACCAGCCGCTGCCACTGCCCGCCGGAGATCTCGGCGCCGCCCCACAGCTCCTTGGCGAGCAGCGTGTCGAGCTGCCGGGGCAGCTTCTCGACGGCTTCGCGCATGCCGACGGCGTCGACGACATCCCACACGGGACCGTCGTCGAAGCTCTTCGGCTGCCCGAGGGTGATGTTCTCGCGGGTGCGCAGCGGCCAGCAGGCGAAGTTCTGCGGTACGAGCGCGGTCCGTTTCCACACGGCGTCGGGATCGGCGTGCGCCAGGTCGACGCCGTCCCAGAGCACGCGTCCCTTGTCGGCGAGGAGGATGCCGGTGATGAGCTTGGCGAGGGTGGACTTGCCCGAGCCGTTCTCGCCGACGACCGCCAGGATCTCGCCCCGGCGCAGGGTGAGCGACACCCCCGCCACGGCCGGTTCCTCCTTGTCCGGGTAGCGGTACACGACCTCGTCGAGACGGATCTCTTCGACGCGTTCCGGGATGGTCAGCTCACCGCGCCGCGGGGCGCGTTCGGCGGCCATGTCGAGGAAGGACCGCATGTCGGCCAGGTAGAGCGAGGTGTGGAACATCGCGGCGCCGTGGACGACGAACTGGCCGAGCGCGGCAAGGGTGGTCTGCACGGCGACGACGGCCGTGGCGGCGACGGGCAGAGCGACCCGGCCGCCGGCGGCCAGCCAGGCGAGCGTGGCCCAGGTGCACAGCAGGAACACTCCGCCCAGTGCGCTGGTGGTCAGCACGATGCGCAGCAGGCGCGGGGCGGCGGTGAGGGTGCGCTGGTCGATGCGGTCGGACAGGGCCCGGTACCAGTAGATGAGATAGCCGGTCATGCCGTTGGCGCGGACCTCGTCGCCGAATCGGGAGTACGTGGCCCACCAGCGCATCATGGAGCGCACGTTGCGGTCGCCGACGTTGAGGTAGTGGGTCTCGTAGTCGACGCGGGCGGCGAGGACGGCCCCCGCGCCGGCCGGGAGGACGGCCAGGAGCAGCAGTGGCAGCATCAGCGGGTGCAGTGCCGTGATGACTCCGCTCGCGGCGATCATGCGGATCAGTGCCGACACGAACCGCTGGGCGTCCTGGACCATCATCCGAGTACGGGTGACCCCGACTTCGGCCGCTTCCTGCCGGTCCGCGAAGCCGTCCTCGCCGTAGGCGGCGGTCTCCACCCGGCACACCGAGGCGACCAGGGCGATGTCGGCCTCGGTCGTCAGCAGCGGAGTGATGCGGCCGTCGGCGTAGGAGGACAGGGCGGCGCTGACCCGGCCGACGGCCGCGGCCGTCGTCACCACGATCAGGGCCGGCAGCGCGCCGTGCAGGCGTTCGGGAACACTGCCACTGCCGAGGATGTGCGTCATGGCCTGCGCGGTGAACGCGAGCACGACCGCCGCCGCGATGCCGGTGAGGAGCTGGCACACGAGGAGCAGCACGACGCCGGTCCGGTCGACGGCCCACGCCATCCGCGCGGTGTGTCCGAGGACGGACGGCAGGCGGCGGCACATCGCTCCGAAACCGGCGTCTGCCAGCGGGTTCTTGCCGTACTTCCCCTCGAACGTGATGGTCGCCGGCGGGGGAGGAGGCGGAGTGTTCTCGTCAGCGGTCGAGGCATGGGGCACCGTCACCTGAAGCCCTCCTGGGGTCCGTGCCGCGCCCGGACGGCACGGCGGTGCACGGCCTAACGACACGGCCTCTGATTCGAACGCGCTCGATTCCGGACGCGCCGGGTCCCTTGCCGCGCAAGGGATCGACAGGGGCGCCTCGTTGCTGGGGCCGCTCCCGGCAGCCCCGGGAATGGCCGAATCGCGGAGGCTTGAAACGCGTGGGGTGCATGGGGTTCCGCAACCTCGTCAGGGGCGTGAGGCAGACGGTCTTTCGCCGAAGGCCCTACCGGCGGCCCCGCCCCCCGGCTCAGGCCTCCTTCGCCCCGGCGGGCCCACTGCCGGATCTCACCGCCGGGGCCAGCGCCAGCACTTCCGGGCGGCCCGGACACCACGGCCACCGGCGGCGCGACCGCGGCGCCCTCGGCTGCCTCCCGCGCGAGAGCGCGCAGCTCGGTGAGTTCCGCCTGCCGGCCGACGAAGTCCCGCACGCCCCTCGGCAGCGTGTGGTGCGAGGCCCTGACCGGCTCGGCGGGCCGTGCCCCGGGCCGGGCCGCACGGGCGGCGGCGAGGAGGTCGGCGTGCGCCGCCTCGTCCAGGTCCAGGCCCTGGGCGAGCGCGGTGATGGTGCCCCGGTGCGGACGCCTGCTCCGGCCTCGCTCCATGTCGCCGATGGCCCGCCCCGAGACGCCCGACGCCTCGGCCAGCTCCTCGATCGTCAGCCGGCGGCTCTGCCGTAGTGCGCGCAGCAGCCGGCCGAACGGCGCCGTGATCCCCACCCCAGTGCCCACCGCGCGATGATACGGGGACGCCCGGCGCTCACGCGGCGAAGGGACGCCCGCCCTCGCCCGGGACTCGTGTCTGTCCCACTTCGGATCGTGGGACCGGCCCGGGCGTGATGATGGACGGGCGAGGTGATGGAGCGATGCAGGGGACGGACGGGGCGAACCGACGGAGGGATCCGGATCATGGACGTGGCAGCCGCCGCCGGGGAACTCCTGGCGTCCCTGGCCGTGCGGGGCGACGCGCACTTCGCGGCCGGAACGCAGCGGTACTTCCCGCAGGAGATCCGTGCCCTGGGGGTGAGCAACGCAGCCGTCGTCGAGGTCGCGGCCGGCTGCTTCCGTGCGCGGCCGGACATCCCCCCGGCGACGCGCCTGGCCCTGACGGAAGAGGTGCTGTCACGTGCCTCGTACCACGAGGAGGTCCTGCTGGGCTTCGCGCTGCTGCACAAGGTCGCAAGGGCCGGGCTGGGCGACGAAATCCTCGACCGCTGTGAGTACTGGCTCGAAACGTATGTCTCCAACTGGGCGCAGTGCGACGACCTGTGCCTGAAGCTGCTGTACCCGTTCTTCCGCGGCCACCTCGACCGGATCCCGCAGACGCGGCGCTGGGTCGCCTCCCCGTCGCCCTGGGCGAGACGCGCCGCCAATGTGGCCGTCGTGAAGTTCGTCCGGCGCACGGTGGGACGGACGGTGTTCGAACTGCCCCTGCCGC
Organism: Streptomyces sp. NPDC056373; assembly: GCF_042262425.1. Taxonomy (NCBI): domain Bacteria; kingdom Bacillati; phylum Actinomycetota; class Actinomycetes; order Kitasatosporales; family Streptomycetaceae; genus Streptomyces; species Streptomyces sp. NPDC056373. The sequence continues at coordinate 190,745 of NZ_JBHJPX010000015.1, read as the reverse complement.
ACGTCTTCGACAACTGCATCCGGCTCATGCACGACGACGACGTGTACGTGCGGAAGGGCTGCGGCTGGCTGCTCAAGGTCACCGCCGAGGTCCATCAGGAGGAGGTGGCCGCATTCCTGCGCACCTGGCACACCGAAATGCCCCGCGACACCTTCCGGTACGCGATCGAGAAGATGGACCCGCAATCGCGGGCTTCCCTGATGGCGCTCGGCAAGAAGGCCCACGGGTGAAGCCGGCGGCCCGGTATGTGACAGCAACCGTCCACAGAGGGAGAAATGAGTCGTGCCACTCCTCGACGAGCAGCCGTACATCGGCCGTCATTGCGAATCCACATCCCTGGTCAACCTTCTTCGGCAACACGGGATCGACCTGTCGGAGCCGCTCGTCTTCGGCCTCGGCAGAGGTCTGTCCTTCACCTACTGGCGTACCAGGCAGATGCCCACGCCGTTCCTCGGCGGCCGGATCAAGCCGGATCGACTGACCGCCCACCTCACCGAAGCGCTCGGTCTCCGACTGACCGTCAGGGAGACCTCCTCGGAAAGGCGGGCCCGCGAACAACTGCTCCAGGAGCTCGACTCGGGGACGGTGGTCGGGCTCAAGCTCGACCGCTACCACCTCGACTACTCCACGGACGACTACCGGTTCGCGGCCCACTACGTCGCCTGCGTCGGCTACGAGGACGACCGGTTCGCCCTCGTCGAGACCAGGCCGCTCGGGCTGAAGTGGGCCTCCGGCGCGTCCCTGGCGCGTGCGCGCAGCGCCCGGGGCCCGATGAGTTCACGCAACCTCTCGTTCACCATCGCCCCTCCGAAGGGCCCGCTGCCCGACCTCGGCGAGGCCGCCCGCCGGTCCGTCAGGGCCACAGCGGAGAGCTTTCTGAACCCACCGATATCCAATCTGGGGTCCAAGGGAATGCACAAAGCGGCCGACCTCATGCCCGGCTGGATCGACGACCTCGAATCCCCGGAGGAGGCGCTCGTCGAAATCTCCACGATCATGGAGGAGGGCGGAACCGGCGGCGGTTTCTTCCGCACCATGTGGGCCGACTTCCTGGCCGAGACCGCCGAACTGACGGGTGCGGGGGAGTACCACGGCCTTTCGGACGCGTACCGCGTGGTGTCGAGGAAATGGACCCGTGTGGCGGAACTCCTCCGGGAGGCGGGAACCACGGGGGAGCGGGAGCCCGTCGAGAGCGCGTCGAAGCTGGTGCATGAACTCGCGGAGGAGGAACACCGCCTGATGCGGCGGCTCTCGGCCCCTGTCTGACCCCTGGCAGCCCACCTCGAGTCTCGTGGGAGAACGCGGTGGGACGAACGGGGGCACCCCGAGAGACACTCAGGCAGCCTCGCCCGTGGGGTCCCGCAGGGCCTGGTAGCCCTCGATCTGGCCGATCACCACGATCAGTGCCACGACCACCAGGGCGACGAGCGGCCCCTTCGACGCCGGCGCTACGACGGCCGCGATCGCCAGGGCGATGGGCGAACCGATCAGCGGGATGAACGCCGCCAGTAACTCCAGCAGGGCCAACGGCACGGCGAGCGGCACCCCGAGGGCGAACAGCGTGATGCCGACGAGGACCGCGTTGGCCGCCGCCACCAGCAGAATGCCGTGCGTGTAACCGGTGAAGGTCCGCCACGCGGCACCGGCCCCGGCCGCGAACCGCTGCCGGGCCCTCCTAGTCGCTCCCGCGTTCCAGGACGCGGCGGGCTGCCTCGGCCTCGGCCGCCGCCGGTGACAGTTCGTCGAGGGTGTCGAGCTCGTCGTCCGCTTCCAGTTCCCTTTCCCAGGCCGCCGCGAGACGTTCCTGCTCCTGGCGGGGCCTGGCACCGACCGCTTCGCGGTGCTCGGGGTCCAGAGCTGCCAGGAATCGTCCGAGCGGGTCCGTGGGCATACCGGGCTCCTTGTCGTGGAGAGGGGGCGCGACCTGCCCAGCATGGCCGAACCGCTGCGACCCGGCCGCTCGACACAGCCGGGGGGACACCGCGTTGGCCCTTTCGCCCGCCCGCGCCGGGCCCACAGCCCGCTCCGGGCAGGTCAGGGAGCGAACGCGGGCGGCGGCAGGCCGAGGGGGAGCAGAACGGCATCGCCTGCCCCGGCAAGGGCGTACTCCGGATCGCTACCGGCACCGGTGCCCCGGCCCGCCCGCCGACCGCGTCGAAGCCTCTCCTCAGCCCACCCGGATCGCCATGTAGCTCTCTCCGTCCCCGGGCGGCCGCGTCCATGAACGGGTGACGAACGTGTGCAGCCGTCCGTTCACGAGGGCATGGCGCGGCAGACCGGCGCCGAACTCCTCGGCCACCGTCTCCAGCAGCGACCGCTCCACTCCGGCACCGCCCCCCGGGTCACCGAAGAAGCGGTTCGGGTCCAGCGCCGCCGGTATCGCCCCGCTCGACCGGACCTCTCCGTCCGCGTAGGTGAAGGAGTACTGCTCGGCGCCGTCCCGCGCCACCGAAAGGTGGAAGAACTGCCCCCCGCGCGTCGCCCTCAGACCGCTCCACACCACCACGGCGCGGGCTCCGGCGGCGGCTGACACGGCCGGGGAGACGAACCGCCGAGCATCGAACGGGGCCGGATCCCTGTCGAAGGCGAAGCTCCACCCCGCACCGGCCCGGCCGACCGCCATGAGAGCTTTGTCGTCGTAGGAGGAGAACTCCCTGCGGCCGCCCAGCCATGCCCGGCGTGCCTCCCACCAGGTCATGGGTGCGCTCAGCACGCTGCCGTCCCCGTCCCCGTCCCCGTCTCCGCCCTCGTCCCTGACTGCGAGGCGTCCGGGCATTTCCTCGGGCTCCACCCCCTCCACCAGGACGAACCGGTAGGACGTGCGGTTGTTGCCGAAGTGGGGCTCCGCGAGCCACGCCAGGCCGCCCGGGTCGAGCCCGGCCGACGGACCCGGCGTATCGCCCGACTGCCCGCCCCTCGGCGTGGACAGCAGCTCCCGGCCCCGCTCCGGGGTCAGCAGCGGCCCGAGCACGGGGTCCGCCACCCAGCCCAGCGGTGCCAGGTGATCCTGCCCCAGCGGCTCCCACAGGGGCAGCGCGTCGATCAGAGTCCGCCACGCCCCGTCGGTGTCTCCCCACCGCGCCGACTGCCGGGCCCGCTCGACCGCCTCCCCGAACGGTCCCGTCGGCGCGTACCGGTAGGTGCCGCTGCGTATCCGGTCCACCATCGCGTGAGCCGACGCCACCACGTCCTCGTCGCCGCCCCGCAGGGCGAACCTCAGGTCGGCATCATCCCGGTAGGAGTGCGCCGCGTGCTCGGCGATCAACGGCGGCAGCAGCTCGGACGCGTACCGCGCATCCGTCGCCAGGCCGTCGAAGCCGACCAGGTAGGTCTGCCCGAGCAGGCGGCGGATCTGGTCACCCAGCCCGGCGGCCCGCGGTCTGCCGTACCCCTTGGCCTCGTCCAGCATCTCCAGCGCCCGCTCCCAGCCGCCGCGCAGAGCCTCGATGCGGGACTCCTCCAGCCGCGCGTCCAGCGTGCGCGTCGTGTCGTTCGCGAACACCGGCTGCTCCGCGCCCCCGTGCGAGCGCAGGCTGTGGAACTCCCGGTACGCGTCCCGCATGAAGGCGGCGAAACTCGCGTGCCGCCCGGGCGACTCGGCACGCCAGCTCGCCCACGTGTACACGGCCCACTCGCCGTCCTCGTCCACGTCCTCGGGGTCCATGAGGACATAGGTGGCGTCGGACTCGACGTCGAGCTGCAGCCCCCGCCGCCAGATGTCCGCCTCCCGCCGCTCCTCGGGCCCTGCGTCCTCGCCCAGATACTCCTCGAACATGCCTGCGAGCCCGGACGCGTCGGCGTGCCAGTGCGCGGACTCGGTCCCCGCCAGCAGCCACACGAACCCGCCCGCGTGCCGCCACCCGTCGGTGACCGCGAGGAACTCCCGGTACGACGGGGGCATTCGCCTGCCCAGGCGCCCCTCCAAGGCCGCGATCCGCTCCTCGGACGCGGGTGGGAACCCCAGCCACCGGGTCTGCCGCGCCGCCTCGTCCTCCGCTCCCCGGGTCGTGTCCTCCGTCAGGGAATCCGCCCACTCCCCACTCCACCGGAGCAGGAAGGACCGCCAGTCGAACGCCGTGGTCTCCGTCATGGGCCCGATGCTGCCACCCGCCACTGACAACGCCGCGCCGGACACCGCGGCGGGCGGTGGGTGCCTGCGACAGACCTGTTCGACCTGCCGGACATTGTTCGGAACCTCTTGACGCTGCCCGGGCCGTCGGCTGAAACTCTCGCCACACGTGTTCACCTGCGCGTAACACCAGGCCCGCGGCAAGAAGTTGCCGTCGCCTCGTCATCTCCGCGCCCACCGCTCCGCCCTGTCCGTCATCAGCCATGCCTCAGCAGAGGACCCCACACATGACGCACGTCGCACGACCCAGCAGCCGCGCGAGACGTTGGGCGGGCTCCCTCGCCGGGCTGACCGCCGCGTCGATGCTGCTCGCCCTCGGCGGCCCCGCCGTCTCCGCACAGGCGGCCCCACAAGCACCGGCGCCCGAAGCGGCCGACCTCACCGAGGGCCTGGCCCTGTGGTACAAGCTCGACGCCGGCACCGGCGCCACCGTGACCGACGCCTCCGGCAACGGCCGCGACGGCACGCTCAGCGGCACCGCCGACTGGTCGGCATCCGGTCAGGGACTCGCCTTCAACGGATCGGACACCTACATCAAGGTGCCGGACGACATCATGAAGGGCATGGACTCGATCACCGTCTCCATGGACGTGCTGATCGACTCCGCCCAGAGCACGCCCTACTTCCTCTACGGCTTCGGCAACACCAGCGCGGGCACCGGCAACGGCTACCTGTTCACCACCGGCAACTCCTTCCGCACCTCCGCCGCGACGGGCAACTGGTCGACCGAGCAGACCACCAAGCCGTCCGACTCCCACAACCTGACCCGCGGCGTGTGGAAGCACGTCACCTACGCCCAGACCGGCTCCACGGGCGTGCTCTACGAGGACGGCGTCGAGGTCGGCCGCAACACCTCGGTCACCACCACACCCGGCGCCATCGGCTCCGGCACCACCAGAGCCAACTACATCGGCAAGTCCGTCTACGACGGCGACAAGCTCTTCAAGGGCCGGATCCGCGACTTCCGCGTGTACGACAGGGCCCTGGACGGCTCGGAGGTCGAGCAGCTCTCCCTCCCCGTCGCCGCGCAGGGCGTCGCCGCAGACAAGGACGCCCTCAGTCTCGGCGACACCAGTGGCGTCACCGCCGACCTGGACCTGCCGAAGACCGGCCCGGCGGGCGGCTCCGCCGTCAGCTGGGCCAGCGACAACCCGTCCGTGGTGTCCGGCACCGGCAAGGTGACCCGCCCCGAGGCCGGCTCGCCCGACGGCCACGCCACGCTCACGGCGACCCTGAAGAAGGGCACCGTGACCGGCACCAAGACCTTCGACGTCACCGTCCGGCCCGCACTCGACAACGCGGCCGCCGTCCGGCAGGCGGCCGAGCAGCTCACGGTCCACAACCTCGACGACGCCCGCGGCAACCTCACCCTCCCCGGGAGCGGTGCCCTCGGCACGGCCGTCACCTGGTCCTCCGCGAAGCCGGACGTCGTCTCCGCCGACGGCGAGGTGCACCGCCCCGCGCACGGCGACGGGGCCACCACGGTCGAACTGACCGCCACCGTCACCAAGGGCGAGGCCCGAGCCACGCGAGTGCTGACGGCCAAGGTGCCCGAACTCCCCGCCACGGCGCCCCTCAAGGGCTACATGTTCAGCTACTTCACCGGCGAGGGCACCTCCGACGGCGAGCAGCTCTACGCCGCCCTCAGCAAGGGCGACGACCCGCTGCACTGGCGCGAACTGAACGACGGCAAGCCGGTCCTCACCTCCACGCTCGGCGAGAAGGGCCTGCGCGACCCGTTCATCATCCGCTCCCCGGAGGGCGACAAGTTCTACCAGATCGCCACCGACCTCAGGATCTACGGCAACGGCGACTGGGACGCCTCCCAACGCACCGGCAGCAAGTCCATCATGGTCTGGGAGTCCACCGACCTGGTGCACTGGACGAACCAGCGCCTGGTGAAGGTCTCACCCGACAGCGCGGGCAACACCTGGGCGCCGGAAGCGTTCTACGACGCCGAGCGCGGCGAGTACGTCGTCTTCTGGGCGTCGAAGCTGTACGACAACGCCGACCACTCCGGCGACACGTACAACCGCATGATGTACGCCACCACCCGCGACTTCTACACCTTCAGCGAGCCCAAGGTCTGGATCGACCGCGGCTACTCGGTCATCGACTCCACGATGATCCGGCACGACGGCACGTACTACCGCCTCTCCAAGGACGAGCGGAACAACAGCTCCTCCACCCCCAACAGCAAGTTCATCTTCCAGGAGAAGAGCGACTCGATCCTGAACCCGTCCTGGACCCCCGTCGCCGAGGGCATCGGCAAGGGCGCGATGAACGCCGCCGAGGGGCCGCTGGTGTTCAAGTCCAACACCGAGGAGAAGTGGTACGCGTTCCTCGACGAGTTCGGCGGCCGCGGCTACATCCCGTTCGAGACGACCGACCTCGACTCGGGCACCTGGACCCCTTCCACCGGCTACGACCTGCCCGCCAGGCCCCGGCACGGCACCGTGCTGCCGGTGACGCAGGCCGAGTACGACCGGCTGCTGCGCGCCTACCAGCCCGACCAGATCGTGAAGAGCGTCGAGGACGTGTCGGTGAAGACCCGGATCGGCGACGCCCCCGTGCTGCCGGCCACGGTGATCGCCGAGTACGCCGACGGCGTCGAGCGGCCGGTCTCCGTCGACTGGGAGGACGTCCCGGCGTCGAAGTACGCCCAGGCCGGCACCTTCACCGTCACCGGCAGCCTGCCGGGCGGCGCGGCGATACCGGTCCGGGCCGAGGTCACCGTGTCCGAAGAGGGACCGGACGTCCCGGCCGACCTGCTCCTGCACTACGGCTTCGACGAGACGAACGGCACCATCGCCCGTGACTCCAGCGGACACGGCCACCACGGCACCTATGTGCGCCCACCCGACTTCGGCACCGGTGTCGACGGCGGCTCGTTCAAGATGTCAGGCGGCTCCGACTCGCCGTACGTGAAGATCCCCAACGGGGTGCTGAAGGACGCCGGCAGCGTCACGGTGTCGACGTACGCCAAGTGGAAGGGCGGCAGCAGCTTCCAGTGGCTGTTCGGGCTCGGACCCGACAGCGACAAGTACCTGTTCGCCACGCCGTCCAACGGTGGCTCCAGCCTCTACTCGGCCATCACGAAGGCGAGTTGGTCGGCGGAGTCGAAGCTCACGGCCGGCTCGCAGCTCACCCCCGGCCAGTGGCGGCACGTCACGGTGACGCTGGACGGCGCCACCGGGACCATGGTCCTCTACGCCGACGGCATCGAGGCGGCCCGCACGACGACCACCATCAAACCGTCCGAGCTGTACAGCGCGGCCAAGGACTACAGCGGCTACATCGGCCGGTCCCTCTACGCCGCCGACCCGTACTTCGGCGGCGAGGTCGACGACTTCCGCATCTACGACCGTGCCCTCACCGGCACCGAGGTCATGCGACTGAGCGGCAACACGGCGGGCATCGCCAAGGCGACCCACCCGGCTCTCAAGGTCGACGCGCTCGTCGGCAACGCGGCCGGCACGATCACCCTGCCTATGAAGGACGGCACCGATCTCACCGCGCTGGCACCGGAGTTCGCCCTCGCCGAGGGTGCGGCCATCAGCCCTGCCTCCGGCAGCGTGCACGACTTCACCAAGCCCGTGACCTACGAAGTCACCGGGGCGGACGGCAAGAAGCGCACCTGGAAGGTCTCGGCACTGATCATGAGGACCCCGGTCCTGCCGGGCCTGAACGCCGACCCGAACATCGTGCGCTTCGGCGACACCTTCTACATCTACCCGACGACCGACGGTTTCGAGGGATGGAGCGGCACGCAGTTCAAGGCCTACTCCTCGAAGGACCTGGTCCACTGGAAGGACCACGGCGTCATCCTCGACCTGGGACCGGACGTCGGCTGGGCGGACAGCAGGGCCTGGGCACCGGCCATGACCGAGAAGGACGGCAAGTACTACTTCTACTTCTGCGCCGACGCGAACATCGGCGTGGCCGTCTCCGACTCGCCCACCGGGCAGTTCAAGGACGCCCTGGGCAAGCCGCTGCTCAAGGCCGGTGACTTCCGCGGCCAGATGATCGACCCGGCGGTCTTCACCGACGACGACGGCAAGCAGTACCTCTACTGGGGCAACGGCCGCGCCTACGTCGTCCCGCTCGGCGACGACATGACGTCCGTCGACACCTCGAAGGTCCAGGACATCACCCCGAGCGGCTACAACGAGGGCACCTTCGTCACCAAGCGCAAGGGCACCTACTACTTCATGTGGTCGGAGAACGACACCCGGGACGAGAACTACCGCGTCGCCTACGCGACCGGCCCCTCGCCCACCGGCCCGTGGACCAAGCAGGGCGTGATCCTGGAGAAGGACCTCTCCCTGGGCATCAAGGGGCCCGGACACCACTCCGTCGTCCACGTCCCGAACACCGACGACTGGTACATCGCCTACCACCGCTTCGCCATCCCCGGCGGAGACGGCACCCACCGCGAAACGACCATCGACAAGCTGGAGTTCGGCTCCGACGGCCTGATCAAGAAGGTCGTCCCGACCCTCGGCGGCATCGACCCGGTCACCGTCGTCCACGCCGGCCCGGACGCCACCGGCACCGAGGGCGAGGCGATCACGCTCGCCGGCACCGTGTCCGGGGCCGGCACGCCCGAGTGGACCGTGCAGGACGGCGCCCCGTGCACCGTCAAGGACCCGGCGGCGGCCCGGACGACCCTCACCTGTGCCGACGACGGCACCTTCCGGGTCACCCTCACGGGCGGACGCGGAACCGACACCGCTACCGTCAAGGTCTCCAACGCCGCCCCGTCGGTCACCTCCGCCGAGGGACCGGGCTCGCCCGTCCCGGTGGGCAGGACCGCCGTCGTCACCGCGTCCTTCGACGACCCGGGCACGGCCGACCGCCACACCTGCGCGGTCGACTGGAAGGACGGCGGCCGGCCGACGGCCGGCAAGGTCACCGACTCCGGCTGCCGCGCCACACACGTCTACGACGCGGCGGGCATCCACCGGCCCGTCATCACCGTCACCGACGACGACAAGGGCACGGACAGCACCACGCTCGCCGAGCTGATCGCCTACGACCGTGCCGCCGGGCCCGCCGCCGGCGCGGGAACGATCACCTCACCGGCCGGCGCCTACCCGGGCAGGCCGGGGCTGACCGGAAAGGCGGCGTTCACCCTGGCCGCCCAGTACCGCAAGGGAGCCACCGTCCCCACCGGCAAGGCCACGTTCGTCCTCGGCTCCGCCCGGCTCGCCTTCCGCTCGACCGGCTCCGACTGGCTCGTGGTGAACGGCTCCCGGGCCGTCTACCAGGGCACCGGCACGGTGGGCGGCAAGAGCGGCTACGCCTTCCGCGTCACCGCCACCGACGGCCCGGACACCTTCCGCATCAGGATCTGGAAGAAGTCCACCGGCGACGTCCTCTACGACAACAAGACAGGCGCCCGTACGAAGGGAGTCGTCACTGTAGGAAACCACCGGCGCTAGCCAGCCGCTGGTGAGGGCGCCTGACAGGGATCCGACCTGGTCAGGCGCCCTCGTGCTGTGCTCCGGCGTGGGATGCCGACGCGAAAGGCGCCCCGGCCGCCCGCAGAGCCCGGCCCGTCCCCTTCAACAGCGGGACGTCGGTCCGTACCCGGGCGCGGACCGATGCCGGCGCCGCCGGTTGAGCGAGGCGGGCCGCGGCGGGATGCTGAAGGCACCGCCCGTGACGGGTGGCACAGGCCGTGCCGGGCGCGGCGGGAACGAAGTCGGGACACCCCATGGACAACCAACCCGACACGAACACACCAGAAGGGGGCGCGCCGGCGTCCGAGGACGTCGCCGCCGTCATCGACGCCCGCGGTGCCGTGCTGGTGTGGAGCGCGGGAGCCGAGCGGCTGCTCGGATACGAGCCCGAGGAGGTGGTGGGCCGGCAGGCTTCCCACCTGCTGTCCGCGAAGCTGCCCGTGGCGATGCGACGCCACCTGGCCGCAGGCGAACCGTGGACGAGTGACGTGGGACTGCGCAAGCGGGACGGAGGACGCGTCAAGGCGCAGCTCCGGGGCACCCCGCTGGCGGACGCGCGCGGCAGGACCGCCTGGGTCGTCACCCCGGCGGCCGTGACCTACCCCGCCGGGCCGACCGAGGAGGAGCCCACGGAGCTGTGGCACCTCACCCTCGCGCAACTTCCGCTGCCGGTGGCCGTCTACGACCGTGAGGCGCGCTTCGTGACCTGCAACCAGGTGATGAGCCGGGCCATGGGTCTCACCCCGGACGAGATGAGGGGCAAGACCCTGTGGGAGATCTACCCCACCCCGCCGCTGGACGAGATCGACCGCCTGCAACGAGAGGTGGTGCGCACCGGCGAGATGATCGTCCGCGAGGAGCAGCCCTTCCGGGCCTCCGGCGAGATCCGCGACCACGCGTGGTCGGTCTTCCTCTCCCCGCTGAAGAACGGGGCCGGGCAGACCCTGGGAATGTCCGCCCTGGTCATCGACATCACCGAGCAGTACTGGGCCCGGCGCCGCCTGGCGGTGCTCAACGACGCCAGCACGCGGATCGGCAGCACCCTGGACGTGACCCGGACGGCCGAGGAACTGGCCGAGGTGGCGGTGGACGGGTTCGCCGACTTCGCCACCGTCGACCTGCTGGAGGCGGTCGCCCAAGGCCATGAGCCGCAACCGATCCCCTTCGGCACGCAGATCGTCTTCCGCCGCACCGCACAACGGTCGGTGCTGCCGGGATGCCCGGAATCCGTGGTCCCGGAGGGCGGCATCGACATCTGCCCGCCCAGCTCGCCACCTGCCCGGGCACTGACCTCGGGCCGGGGTGCCGTGTACCGGATGGGCGATCCGCTGCTGGGCGACTGGTCGACGGCCCACCCGGCCCGCGCCGAGAGCGTGCGGAGGTTCGGGATCCACGCGGTGATGATGGTGCCGCTGCGCGCCCGGGGCGTCACTCTGGGTGTGATGCACCTGGTGCGGCACCGCACCGCGGACGCCTTCGGCGAGGACGACCTGCTTCTGGCCGAGGAGATCGCCGCCCGGGCGGCGGTCAGCATCGACAACGCCCGCCGCTACACGCGCGAGCGCCACACCGCGATCACTCTCCAGCGCAGCCTCCTGCCGCCCGGGCCGCCCCGAGCGCAGGCCCTGGACCTCGCCCACCGCTACTTTCCCGCCGGTTCGGGCGACGAGATCGGCGGCGACTGGTTCGACGTCATCGCCCTGTCCGGGGGCCGGGTCGCCCTGGTGGTGGGCGACGTCGTGGGCCAAGGCGTGCACGCCTCCGCCGCGATGGGCCGCCTGCGCACCGCGGTCCGTACGCTCGCCGACGCCGACTTCGCGCCCGACGAGCTGCTCACCCGCCTGGACGACCTGGTCATCCGACTCGACCGGGAGGAAGGCCCGGACACCCGCGGGCAGGGCGAGGGGGCCTCGGCGGAGGTCGGCGCCACCTGCCTCTACGCCGTCTACGACCCCGTCGCCGGCCGGTGCGACATGGCCCGGGCCGGGCACCCGCCGCCCGTCCTGGTGAACCCGGACGGGACGGTGCAGGTCCTGGACCTGCCCGCAGGGCCACCGCTCGGCCTGGGCGGCATGCCCTTCGAGGCTGCCCGGATCGACGTGGGCGAGGGCAGCCTGCTCGCCTTCTACACCGACGGCCTCGTCGAGACCCCCGGCCGTGACATCGACGTCGGACTGGAGCTGCTGAGCGAGGCGCTGCGCCACCCGGCCGCCGGCCTGGAGGAAGCTTGCGAGGAGGTGCTGCGCAAGGTACGGGCCGAGCCCGCCGCCGACGACATCGTTCTGCTCCTGGCCCGGATCCGTGGTCTGGGCACCGACCGGGTACGCGTCTGGCGGCTGCCCGTGGATCCCGCGGCCGTCGCCGGGGCCCGCCGGATGGCCGGCGAACAACTGGCCGCCTGGGGACTGTCCGAGCTCGAGTTCCCCACGGAGCTGATCGTCAGCGAACTGGTCACGAACGCCATCCGCTACGGCCACGCCCCCATCGAGCTGCGCCTCATCCGCGCCGACGTCCTCGTCTGCGAGGTCTCCGACGGCAGCAGCACCGCGCCGCTCCTGCGCCGCGCCCGGGTCTTCGACGAGGGCGGCCGGGGACTGCTGCTCGTCGCCCAGGTCGCCGAGCGCTGGGGCAGCCGTCACACCGCGGAGGGCAAGACGATCTGGGCGGAACAACCCCTGCCGGACTGACCGCTCGCGAACAGTGCGCCCGGCGAATTCCCCCCCGGGGGGATCAGGTGCCCCTCCGCACCTGGAGGGCGGCAGATGGTGAGGCCGGGAAGCTCGCCTGCTTCCCGGCCTGCCTGTTTCTCGGACCGTCAGCGCTGCAGTGTCAGCAGGCCCGGACGGTAGGGGAGGAGACCGTAGTCGCCACCGGAGTTGGGGCTGCGACCCTGGTAGAGCAGCTGCAGCCGGCAGGGATCGACGGTCATGGTCTGATCGGGGCCGGTGCGGATCAGTTCGCCGTGGCTGATGTCGTTGGTCCAGGTGGCGCCACTGTTGGCCTTACCGGCGAAGGGATTGCCCTCGGTCGCGGCCTGCGGTGTCCACGAACCGTTCAGACTGGTGGCCGTGAACGAGCGGAAGTAGCGGTGGCCCTGCGCACCGATCGCCTCGACGATCATGAGGTAGCGGTTCTGGCCCTGCAGCTTGTAGACCTGTGGGGCTTCGAACAGGTTGTTCTTCGTGTCGCTCATCACCACGGTCGAGGTCGAGCCGAAGCTGCCCGGGAAGTTCCCGATCGGCATGCCGGCACGGTAGATCTTGCCGTTGTCACCGGCGAAGAACAGGTACATGTTCGTCCCGTCCCCGATGAGCGTCTGGTCGATGGGGCCTGTTCCGGAGTCGCCGATGCTGCCGGAGAACAGCGCCTTCTGGGACGACCAGCCGTTCGGGTTGGTGGGATCGCTCGACGTGCGGTAGGAGAAGGCGGTTCCGCCCCACTGGTAGGCGAGCACCCAGATGTTCTTGGGGGCGAAGTAGAAGAGCGTGGGCGCGACGGTGGAGGTCGACATCGTGTTCTGGCTCGCCGACGCCATGTCCGACCAGTTGGTGAACAGGCCGAAGTTCATCGACCCCCAGCGCGTCCCCGTGTCGTGCGTGGTCGCGTAGACGAGTTGCCTGCCGCTGTAGGGGACGACGGTGAAGTCCTTGAGCGAGACCCATCCCGGCTTCGGCTGCGCCAGCGCACCCGTCGATGTCCAGCGGTACGTGGAGGGGAGATCGCAGGGGGCGGGATTGGCGCCGCCGACCTTGACGAGCTGCCACTGCTGGTTTGTGCCGCCCCAGTCGTCGTACTGGACGACCTCGGCGTTGTCGGCGGTTGACGCGCCCTGCACTTCGAGGGCCTTGTCGCTGTGACGCGAGATGAGCCTCACGTAGCCGTCCGAGCTGTCGGCGAGCCGCCACTGCTGGTTGGTGCCGTTCAGGTCGGCCCACTGGACGATGGGGCCCCCGTTCGCGGTGGACCGGTTGTGGACGTCCAGGACCTTGCCCGAGTGGCGGGACTTGATGCGGTAGTAGCCGTCCCCGGCATCGACGAACTGCCACTGCTGCTGGTTCTGGTCGTTCCTGGACCACTGGGTGATGCGGGCGCCGTCACCGGTCGCCATGTTGTAGACGTCCAGGGCCTTGCCGCTGTTGCGGTTGACCAGCACATACGAGGCGTTGGGGTCTACGGTCGCCGCTGCGGCCGGCTGGGCACCGAGGAAGGCGGCCACGAGCAGCAGGGGCGCGAGAGCGGCGAGTAATCGTCTGGCACGGACCGGGGATTGAGGACGAAACCACATCAGAGGGCCTCCTTCTTCGGAGTGGGGGTGAGGTGACCCCGATGAACCGCGGAGCGGACGTGCCGGGAGAGGGCGGAGCAGCCTCGAAACATTTCGAGGAATTCCCGGAAGGTTCGACGCCACAAGCTAGGAATGCGGAGGCTATAGGTCAAGGCCTGTCGCCGATCTGTCCACAAACAGCGCCTCACGTCGGCTCCACAGCGGCCGCCGACGGCCACAGGAGGCGCCGCTCGACTCCCGGGGGCTCCGGAAGTTTCGGGCGAGAGAACGAAATCTTCTTCGGCCGGGAGTATTGACGACTCATCGTCAACGCCTCAATCATCCCTGCCTGAGGGCCGGTCGTAGTTCGACATGTCGAACCAACCGTTGCACGGGTGCCGTCCGGTCGAGATCGCCCCGGTCCTCCGACCGCGGTGTCCGGTGACTCCGTGCTGCCCTCTCCGTCCTTCCATGATTCCCACCCTGGAGGCACAGCCATGGGCTCGTACGTCCTTCCCAGACCCGCTGTCCGCCGGAAGGTCCGCGGCCTGCTGCTGGCGCTGGTCACCGGCGTCCTCGGCGTGGTCGCCGCACTGGTCGCGCCACCGTCCGCACACGCCGCCGAGAGCACCCTCGGCGCCGCCGCGGCGCAGAGCGGCCGCTACTTCGGCACCGCCATCGCCTCCGGCAGACTGGGCGACTCGGCGTACACGACGATCGCGAACCGAGAGTTCAACTCGGTGACGGCCGAGAACGAGATGAAGATCGACGCCACCGAACCGCAGCGGGGCCAGTTCAACTTCACCGCCGCCGACCGTGTCTACAACTGGGCGGTGCAGAACGGCAAGCAGGTGCGCGGCCACACACTGGCCTGGCACTCCCAGCAGCCCGGCTGGATGCAGAGCCTCAGCGGCAGCACGCTGCGCCAGGCGATGATCAACCACATCAACGGCGTGATGGCCCACTACAAGGGCAGGATCGCCCAGTGGGACGTCGTGAACGAGGCCTTCGCAGACGGCGGTTCGGGCGCCCGGCGCGACTCCAACCTGCAGCGCACCGGCAACGACTGGATCGAGGTCGCCTTCCGCACCGCCCGCGCCGCCGACCCGGCCGCCAAGCTCTGCTACAACGACTACAACGTCGAGAACTGGACCTGGGCGAAGACCCAGGCGATGTATGCCATGGTCCGGGACTTCAAGCAGCGCGGCGTGCCGATCGACTGCGTCGGCTTCCAGTCGCACTTCAACAGCGGCAGCCCCTACAACAGCAACTTCCGCACCACCCTGCAGAACTTCGCCGCCCTCGGCGTCGACGTGGCCATCACCGAACTCGACATCCAGGGCGCCCCGGCCACGACGTACGCCGACGTGACCAACGACTGCCTGGCCGTCCCGCGCTGCCTCGGCATCACCGTCTGGGGTGTGCGCGACACAGACTCCTGGCGATCGGAGCAGACGCCGCTGCTGTTCAACGGCAACGGCAGCAAGAAGCCCGCCTACACCGCCGTCCTGAACGCCCTCAACGGCGGTACTTCCACGCCTCCTTCGGGTGCTGGAACGATCAAGGGCGTCGGTTCGGGCCGCTGCCTCGACGTGCCCGGCACCGGCACCGCCGACGGCACCCAGCTCAACCTGTGGGACTGCCACAACGGCACCAACCAGCAGTGGACGTACACCGCCGCCGGTGAGCTCAGGGTCTACGGCAACAAGTGCCTGGACGCCGCCGGCACCGGCAACGGCAGCAAGGTCCAGATCTACAGCTGCTGGGGCGGCGACAACCAGAAATGGCGCATCGACTCGAACGGCTCCATCGTCGGCGTCCAGTCCGGCCTCTGCCTCGACGCCGTCGCAGGAGGCACCGCCAACGGCACCCTGATCCAGCTCTACACCTGCTCGAACGGCGGCAACCAGCGCTGGACCCGCACCTGAGGGGACATGCGACCTGCGAAAGAGTGAACCGACGCACCAAGGGTGGAGCCAGGACGGTCCTGACTCCACCCCGTCGACGTCCGCCTCGGACCGAGGGACGCAGAGGGCCGGTTCGCCGAAACGAGGGCGCCGGCGACCGTGCCGCCCGGACGAGCGCTACGCCGAGGTGGGCTGGTGCGGGGAGCGGAGTACGAGCAGGGTGATCTCGCTGGGGGCGAAGACACGGAACGGCGGGCCCCAGAAGCCGGTGCCGCGGCTGGTGTAGAGGAGGGTGCGGCGGCCGTGGTGGCTGAGGCCGGCGAGGACGGGCTGGTCGAGGCGCACGAGGTGGTGGAAGGGCCAGATCTGGCCGCCGTGGGTGTGGCCGGAGAGCTGGAGGTCGATGCCGGCGGCTGCCGCCCGGTCGACGAACTTGGGCTGGTGCGCCAGGAGCAGGACGGGCAGGTCGGGGTCGGCGCCGTGCAGGGCTCCGGCGAGGTGCGCGCGGTGGCCCGCCACACCGGAGGACTCGGCGGTGACGTCGTCCACGCCGGCGACCACGAGGGTGTCGCCGCCGCGGTCGAGCAGCAGATGGCGGTTGCGCAGGGGCTCCCAGCCCAGCTCGTCCATCAGGTCGACCCAGCCCTGGGCCTCGCTGTAGTACTCGTGGTTGCCGGTGACGTACACACGAGCCCGGGTGGCCCGCACGGTTTCGAGTGGTGCGGCCTGGGCGCGGCGGCGTTCGGCCGTGCCGTCCGCGATGTCGCCGGTGTGGCAGACCAGGTCGGCTTCCAGCGTGTTCACCGTCTCGCACACCCGGGCCGACCAGCGGGCGCGATCGAGGGGGCCGTAGTGGGTGTCGGTGATGAGGACGACGCGGGTGCCGTCCAACCCGGCACCCAGTCGTGGGAGTCGAACGTCGAGCCGGCGCACGCGCGGCACGCGGCGGGCCTCGGCGTACCCCCAGCCGAGCAGGGCGGCGCTCACGCCGAGAACGGCCCACGTGACGATGCGGGCCCGGTCCTGGCTCTCGCCGACGCCGGCCACGGTCAGGGCGAGCCGCAAGAGGACGCCGAGCAGAACGGACCAGGCGAACAGAACCCAGCTCGCGCCCAGCAGGGTGTCACCGGTGATCGCCGCCCGGTCCTGCTGACGCCGGCCGTGACCGCGCGCCATCGCGAGCGGCATGCCTACGAGGCCGAGGACGAACAGGGCGGTTCCGGCCGGCGCGACGGGCAGCGGCCAGTGCTGGCCGGTGTACAGCAGCACCCAGCAGGGCACGGCCCACAGCAGAACAGGGGCGATCAGGGGGATGAAGCGCATCAGCCGGTGCAGTCGGCTCTGCCGCGAGGCTCGCGCCTCACCCCCGGCAGGTCGGGCGTCGCTGGTGTCCGGCACGCTTTCCCTCTCTCACCGTGCTGCGGTCCCGCGCACTGTATCCGGTCGCCCTCGGACCGACCGGACCGGCGTTCCTGAGCGCGGCCCCGTGAGACGAAGGTTCTCCGCGGGACGGCGGGCGGGCGACGGACGGCCGGCGGCGGATCGGACACGTGTGAGTGCCTCACCGGGACAGCGGATCGGGGGCCGGCCGCCATGGGCGGCACAGGGCCAGGAAGCAGCCCGCCGCGGCCAGCGCGAGGCCGAGGGCCGACACCGCCATGGGCAGTGCGGTGGACCGGCATTCCGCGCCAGGACGTCAGTCGCAGCAACTGGGCGCCGAGTACGGGGGCCGGGATCGGCGCGGTACCGGAGACCAGCATCAGTGAGGACGGCAGGCGGGCGGCGGCGAGTCCGTCGTAGAGGTCCCGGACGACGGCCCGGGCATGACGATGCCCGAGGCGCCGCCCAGACCCTGGATCAGACGCATGCCGATGAGCACCGACGGGCTCGGGGCGAATGCGCACACCGCGCCTGCCGCCACGTACACGAGCAGTCCGGTCAGCAGCGGCCGTCGACAGCCGAAGGTGTGACGATCAAGGCGAACAGCTGACTCCCATGTGGATGAGCCGCCCTGCCGTGCGGCGCAGCCGGCGGTCGTGTGTGACGGTGAGGACCGGGCCGGGGAATTCGTCGAGCGCTGCCTGCAGGTCCTCGACGAGCGGCAGGCTCAGATGGTTGGTCGGCTCGTCCAGGAGCAGTACGTGAGGCTGGAGCCGCACCAGGCGGGCCAGGTCGAGCCGGCGCCGTTGACCCACACTCAGCGAACCCACCGGCACCCGCAGGTCCCCCTTCCGGAACAGGCCCAGGTCGAGCAAGTGCTCGGCGGCCTCGTCCTCCGAGGCCCTCACCCTCTCGGCGAAGGCCCGCAGCGTGGTGCGATGGCCGGAGCCGAAGTGGCTCTCCTGCGGCAGGTGTGCGATACGCACACCTGTCCTGCACCGGACCGTGCCCGAGTCCGGAGGCAACTCTCCCGCCAGCACTCGCAGCAGGGTGGACTTGCCCGCGCCGTTCGGGCCCACCACCACGACGCGGTCCTTGCCCCCGAGAGCCACCGGAGGGAGACGGATGCCGTCGAGCGCCACCGTGGCCTCGGCGTCGACGAGGAGACCGTCGTCGACGTCCGGTGCGCCGAGCCCGTCGGACTCGACGCCGCCGAGGCCGACCGCCCCAAAACGCAGCGGCGCAGGCGGCTTCGGGACGGGAGCGCCTTCGAGACGCCGGAGCTCCTCCCGGGCCGAACGAGCCTGCCGCGAAACGGCCGCCTGCGCGCCGACGGCCCGGGCGTCGTACTCCATTTTCCCGGTGTCGCGCGGGCCCCGGTAGGAGCGCGCCGACACACTGGCGCGGGCGAGCCGCTGCTGCGCGACGGCGCGCTTGTCCTCCCACTCCCGGTACCGGGTCCCCCAGCGTCGCCGTGCCGCGGCCTGTTCGGCGGCGTACGAGCCGTACCGTCCGCCGTAGCGGACGGCGGTGCCTTCGGGGCCGTCCAGGTCGATCAGGCCGGTGACGGCGCTGTCGAGCAAGTCCCGGTCGTGCGAGGCCATCAGGCACGGCCCGGGATACGAGCGGAGCCAACCGGCGAGCCAGTCCGCAGCCGCGTCGTCGAGATGGTTCGTCGGCTCGTCGAGAAGCAGCGCGGGCGGTCGGCGCAGGATGAGCAGGGCCAGGCTGAGGCGGGCCCGCTCGCCACCGGACAGGTCGCGGGCGAGCCGGTCGGGCGGCAGCCGGCGCAGACCGAGTGCCTCGAAGACCTCTGTGGCGCGCGCCTCGAAGCGCCAGCCGTCGCGTGCCGCGAACTCCTCCTGGAGTGTGGCGTATTCGTCCAGCACCGGGGACAGCCCGGTCTCGTCGTCCTCGGTCATGCGCCGCTCGAGCTCGCGCATCCGCCCGCCGATCCTGTCCAGGTCGGCGCGGGCCAGCTCAAGGCACCGGGACAGGTCCCAGTCGCCCGGCAGTTCGGGTTCCTGCGGCAGATGGCCGGGGTCTCCGTCCAGTGCGTACCGGACCTGTCCCCGGTCCGCGTCCTCGCCGCCGGCGAGGACGCGGAGCAGAGTCGACTTGCCGACCCCGTTCTCCCCGATCAAGCCGATGCGGTCTCCCGCGGAGACGGTGAGGGTGACACCGTTCAGCACCGTCCGGTCCCCGCGTATCTTGATGATGTCCTCGGCCACCAGGTGCGCGGCGCCGTCGGTGATCACCATGTCGTGGGTCATGACTGTTTCCTCCTGTCGCTACGGTGGCCCTGCTCGCCGTCACCGCCGACACCGGCAGGCTGCGTCGAGGTGGCACGCCCCTCGGTGTCCGGTCCCGACGAGGTGTCCTGGCCGCTGTCCGGCTGGACCGCGGTGGCAGCGGAGGCGGGCAGTTCACGGAGTCGGACGGCACCGAGGACGGCGGCCGTGATCACGATCAGGGTGGCCGCCGCACAGGCCAGAGCGAGGCCGTGGGCGAAGGCCGCACGGGCGGCGTCGGCCAGGGCGTCGCCGAGGTGGCCGGGGAGTTCCCCGGAGATCCGCAGCGCGCCGGCGACGGTATCCGCCGCACCGTCCGACGCCTCCGGGGGCAGACCGTCCGGCGCCGTGTGCGACAGCCGGTCCCGGTAACCGGCCAAGCCGAGGCTGCCGAGCACCGCGACGCCGAGCGCCACGCCCAGTTCGCCGCTGGTTTCGGACAGGGCCGATGCGGCTCCCGCTCGCTGTGGCGGCGCCGTACTGATGACGAGGTCGGTGCACAGGGCGATCATCGGGCTCAGGCCCAGCGCGACGATCACATAGCCGACCATGAGCAGCGGGAGGTCGTCACTGCCCAGCCGGGTCATCGTGCCGAAGCCCACGGCCGCCAGCAGGAGGCTGCCGCTGATGACGACGAACGGACGCAGCCGGCGTACGAGCAGCGGAGCCAGCAGCGAACCCACGATGGTGCCCAGCGCGGCGGGGACCATCCACGCCCCGGCGAGCATGGGCGACAGACCCAGGACCTCCTGGAGGTACAGGGCGATGAACAACTGGGTACCGCCCATGGCCAGCAGCCCCAGCAGGTAGATGCCCAGTGAGGCGTTGATGACCCGGTCGCCGAGCAGTCCGAGGTCCAGCAGCGGGTCGCTCAGCCGCCGCTGACGGCGGACGAACGCCGTGCCCACCGCCACCCCGAACGCGGCGGTCACCGCCGGCACCCACCCCACGCCGTGCTCCGCCAGCTGCTTGACCGCGTAGACCACAGGCAGTAGGGCGGCCAGCGACAGGGCGGCGCTGACCGGATCCAGCCGGCCGGCGTCGGGGTCGCGGTACTCGGGCAGCACGGTCGGCCCCACGGCCAGCAGAAGCACCATCACCGGAACGCCCAGCAGGAACACCGACCCCCACCAGAAGTGCGTCAGCAGGACGCCACCGAGCACCGGACCAAGGGTGGTGCCGACCGAGAAACTGGTCATCACCACGGCAACGGCGAAGCCCCGTTGGCGCGCGTCCTCGAACATCACGCGGACCAGCGACAGCGTGGAGGGCATCAGCGTGGCCCCCGCGAGGCCGAGCAGGGCACGAGCGCCGATCAGCATGGGTGCGCTCGTCGAGTACGCGGCGAGGACGGAAGCGGCGGCGAACAGGGCGGCGCCGGTCAGCAGCAGCCGGCGACGGCCCACCCGGTCACCGAGCGCCCCCATCGGGACCAGCGCCCCGGCGATGAGGAAGCCGTAGATGTCGGTGATCCACAGCAGTTGCGTGGAGGTCGGCCCGAGATCGGCGCTCAGTTGCGGCATCGCCAGATACAGGACGGTCATGTCCATGGAGATGAGCAGGGTGGGCAGGGCCAGGGCGGCGAGTCCGGTCCACTCCCGCCGTCCGGCACGGGGCGGGGCGGCTGTGCTCATGCGGCATTTCCTTCGTGTGTTCCGTGTGCTTCTTCGTCTGTTGCCGGTGTGCGGTGCCGACCGGCCGGCCGGTGCGCCGCAGGGGAGGGGAACTCCGGCACGGGAGCGGTGGCGTAGGCCTGGGCGACCCGGGTCAGGAACGCCCGCTCCTCGGCGAGGTCGGCGCAGCCCGGACCGGTGACAGTGGCGGCGTGGCGCTGTGGCGGGTAGCCGGCGAGTTTCGCCCGGCGTGCCTCCTTGAGGAGGTACGCCAGCGCGGTGGCGGCCCGGTCCGTGCCCTGGCCCCTGCACT
This sequence comes from Streptomyces sp. NPDC056373, assembly GCF_042262425.1. Classification (NCBI taxonomy): domain Bacteria; kingdom Bacillati; phylum Actinomycetota; class Actinomycetes; order Kitasatosporales; family Streptomycetaceae; genus Streptomyces; species Streptomyces sp. NPDC056373. The sequence goes on along the minus strand of NZ_JBHJPX010000015.1, from coordinate 169,383 downwards.
CGCTCAAGTGCCGTGCCCTGGCGTGCGCTTCAGCGGGCGCGTAGTCGTGCAGCACCAGCATGGCGTCATGTATCTCGACGACCTGGCGGTAGAGCAGGAGCCGGCGTTTCGCCTTCGGGGAGAGGACTTCGAGGAGTCGTGGACGCGGCTTGGCGAGGGCGACGTTCGGGCATGCGTCCGTCAGCTCGCGCCACATCGGCCAGATCCGCCAGCAACTCCACGACTCCGTCACGGCTTGGCGGATCGCCGCCACGGACGGAACCGTCAGGGCCGCGGAGGTGAGCAGCCCGTGCAAGGCGAGGAAGAACGGCTTGAGCGACAGCGGCCAGGAAGGGCCTGCCGCGAGCTGGCAGAGGACCCCCAGCCAGAACAGACTGGCGAACAGGGTTCCGGATGAGAAGAGGATGACCGCCACGCGCAGTCGACGGCTCCCGCTGTCGCGCAGGTGCCTGAGACAGACCAGCGCGCACACCCAGTTGGCGGCCAGGTGCGTGAGGACGATGAGGAGCCAGTACGCCGTGGACGGCGTGGGCGGGCCCTGCGCCCCGATGCCGTGCGCGGCGTGCGGCGCGCTCGCGACGTCGAGGACGATCAGGGCCGGCACGACGGTGGCCGCCCCCACGCGCAGTCGGCGCCGCAGAGTCCGGTCGCCGGTGACGGAACCAATGAACTCCAGGAGGATGACCGCTGAGACGACCCCGCAGACGTTGCGCACAAGGTCCATGCCGTGTCCGTTCCAGCCCCACCCGCCGAGGAGCTGCCCGGTCTGCTCGAGGTCCAGGGAGTTGGCCACCGCCGCGGCCAGGATGATCAGCCACAGCGGCCGCTGGCGCTGTGACACCAGGGCATGGGGCGCTCGCAGCAGGATGGCGGCCCACATGGCCAGGGTGCCCAGGGCCTGTAATCGGTCTCCGGCCGCGACCGCTTCGCTCAGCACGGGCCGTCCAGCCCCAGCGCCTTCTCCAGTTTCCCCAGCGGTCCCTCGGAGGTGGACCGCTCCGGGCCGGAGGAGTGCAGCGCCGTGCTCCACATGAGGCTTGCGAGCGTCTCCGCTTCCTGCTCCTGGGGCGTGTCGTACGACGTACGGGCCAGCAGCTGCCGGACGAGGGCGGGGGAGAGGTCCGGCATGAGGGCGCTCGCGGCGGAGGCCGGGTCCAGGTCGGTGGAGTCGTGTTCGAGGAGCATGTGGCTGATCTCGTGCAGGATGATGTGCTCCTGGTGGAGACGGCTGGTCGCGGGCTCGACGAAGATGTGGTCGTCGGTGTCGGTGGCGAGCCAGACCCCGCAGGCACCAGGGGCCACCGGCTGGGTAGGCAGTGGGTGGACGTGCAGGGGGCGGTCGCGGTGCCGGGCCAGGCGCCGGCACAGTTCGTCCAGGGTGACGGGCCGGGACAGATCCAGGGTTTCCAGCAGTGAGTGGCAGCGCCGCCGCAGGGTTCTGTATCGCAGTACCAAGGTGTCCCCTTCGTTCGGGATCGCCCGCGGAGTGCGCCGGTGGCGGTCGGTGCCTGCCCGTCAGCGACCCGGCGCGGTGTCGTCTGTCTCTCCGGCGTCGCCCTCCCGCTGCCCGCGCTCGTCCGGATCCTGGTCCTCGACGAGGGGCAACCCCTGGAGCCTGCGGGCCTGGTTGACCATGGTCAGCAGGGCGTCCAGTGATTCTTCCGAGAGGCCTTCGGCGCGCAGGGCCAGGGAGCGGACCTTGGTCGCGCGCAGCGCGGTGGCCAGCCGGAGCTGGGAGTTGACGCGCTCGGTGACCTCCTCGTTGAGGAAGTACTCGGGTGGCACGCCGAAGAACTCGGCCAAGACGTCGAGCTGTTCGAGCGTCACATTGTGTTTCCTTCCGGAAGCCAGCTCCCAGAGATACGTGCCCGAGAGAGTGCCGCCCGTGGTCTCACGGATCTCCTTGGCCAGCCGCGTGTAGCCCGGCCGGGTGCGCTCGTCCGGGTAGAGCGCGTTGATGAGCCTGGTCAGATGCTGATCGATCCTCCGGGTGAGAGGGCGTCTGCGAGATGGCTCTGCGTCGCTCACGGGGCGCCTCCGCCGATGCTGCGTGGTGATGTCACGCCCATCCTCGGCTGTCCGCTACAGCGGATGCAAGTGCCGATAAGGCTGGTATCTCTGTTCGCTGTTGTTGACAGCCCTGACTTGAGTGGATAACCCTGATGGGGGCCGCCCACTATAGCGGACGGAGGCCTCTGTGCGTGACGGACATCATGCGCACCTCGACCCGTCGGAACCACCCCACGATCGAAGCGGGTCACACCCGGTCGTGCCAGAAGTGCTGAAACGTTCCGCTAGGGACAGTCCCGCAGCTCCCGCCCTCACGGACGGCCGACTGGAACTGACCTACCGCCAACTCCTGCACTGCGTACGGGATGTGGCCGGTGCGCTGGCCCGAGCGGTCGAGCCGGGTGATCGGGTCGCCCTGCAGGTCCGCCGCTCCGCCGAATACGTCGTCCTCTACCTTGCCGTTCTCGAACTCGGCGGCACCGTCGTACCGCTGGCCACCGACCTCAGCGAGGACGAGACCGCCCGCGAACTCGACGACTGCGAGCCCCGTGTGCTCATCCGGGACGCGGAGGGAACCCGCGCTGCTTCACCCGGGCCGGGTGCCCGCAGCGTCGTTCTCGGCATATCCGTGCGCGCCGGCGCCGAAGGGCATCTCCGTGGGCTGCGACCGTCCCTCGGCGCCCCGGGGCCGGTCCCCTCGCCGCCTCGGGACCCCGAGTCGCCCGCCGTACTGCTCGGCACGTCGGGCTCCTGCGGCCTGCCGAAGCGGGTCGTGCTCGCTCACCGGGCGTTGCTGGCGAGCGCCCGTGCCCACCGGGCCTCGCTCGGCCCCACGACCGTGCGCGACACCACGTTGGTGACCGTCCCGCTCGGCTTCGGCTACTGCAACACCGTCCAGCTCGTCGGGCAACTCGCCGCAGCCGGCCACATCGTGCTGCTGGACGGCGACTTCCTGCCCAGCCGCTTCGGCCGCCTCGTCGAACAGCACCGCGTGACCTCCACGCTGCTGGTGCCGGCGATGCTCCGGTTGCTCGGCCTGGGCGACTGGCACCGCGCCTACGACCTGTCGTCGCTGCGGCACGTCGTCTTCGGGGGAGCTCCCACCCCGGCCGAGGTGCTCACCGAGGTGTCGGCCCGGCTGCCGGGCACCGAACTGATCGAGACGTACGGCCAGACAGAGGCCGGCCCTCGCATCACCACCCTCCGCCAGTGTGACCGTACCCACCGCCCCCGAAGCGTCGGCCGGGCTGTACCGGGCATGCGAATCACCATCCGCGACCAGGCGTTCCGCAGCCTGGCGCCGGGTCGCGCCGGCGAGATCGTCGTCCGGGGGGACGGCGTCATGACCGGCTACCACGCGCGTCCGGAGGAGACCGCCGAGGTGCTGTGCGATGGCTGGCTGCGCACGGGTGACCTCGGCTGGCTGGACGACGACGGCTTCCTCCACCTGCGCGGCAGGCTCCGCAACATCGCCATCGTGAACGGGATCAACGTCTCCCTGGAAGAGGTGGAGGCCTGCCTCACCCGGCACCCCGCCGTCGTCGAGGCGGTGTGCGACACCGAACGCGACGAGCGGTCGGGCGAGTCGCTGACCGCCCGGATACGCCTGGCGGACGGGCCCGTCCCGTCCGACCGGGAACTGCTGGGCTTCTGCCGGAGCCGGCTCAGCCCGCACAAGGTGCCACGGCGCATCGTCGTGGTCGACGACTTCCCTCGCACCCGCACCGGAAAGATCGCCCGGCACCCCCGTACGACCTGATCCCGCACCCCGACCCGCACATGACCGAGCAAGCCGTCCCACCCCGCCCAGCACGGACGTCGAGGAGGCTGATGACAGCCATGAACGGCAACACCGCGGTCGGCAGCGCCGCGCTTACGGACGACACGACCACATCGGTGAGGGCCTGGATAACCGAGAAGCTGGCCGCGATCAGCATCCCGCCATGCCCCGCCGAAGAAGTCGACGACTCTCAGTCACTCACCGAGGACCTCGGCGTCGACTCGCTCGCCTTCATCGAGACGCTGGTCGCCTTCGAGGCGGAGTTCGGCGTGCGGCTCGACGAGGAAAGGCTGTTGCTCTTCTCGTACGACACCGTCGGCGACCTGGCCGACCATCTGACACGAACCTGCGCACGGTCCTGACCGGCCCTGCCGATTCTGCGGAGCGGAGAAACCCCAGTGGATCCGGACGAGTATGTGAAGTCGCTGGTGGAAACCGTCGAGGACCTCAGCGTGGCAGGGGTGAGATCGGCCGCCGATCGGCTGGCGGCCGCCTGGGCCCGGGGCGCGACGGTGTTCGTCGCGGGCAACGGGGGCAGCGCCGCCACCGCCTCCCACATGGCCTGCGATCTCGCCAAGACCGCGGCGCGGGGCCGGCCGGGGGGACTGCGGGTGGTACCGCTGCTGGACGTCTCCGCCGTGACGGCCTGGGCCAACGACGTCTCCTACGAGGCGGTGTTCGCCGCACCGCTGGCCGCCCAGGCCCGCCCGGGCGACGTACTGATCGTCGTCAGCGCCAGTGGCAACTCGCCCAACATCGTCGAGGCCCTCGCCTGCGCCCGTTCCGCCTCGGTCGAGACGATCGCACTGCTCGGATTCGACGGCGGCTCCGCACGCGCCCTCGCCGACCACGTCATCCTGGCGAGCGCCTCCCACTACGGCGTCGTCGAGGACGTCCACCTCGCCGTCAACCACATGCTCACCGACCTGTTGCGCGACCGCGCCGACATCGACGCGCCGGACGCGGCGTCACCCGCGGCCGGTCTCCCCGCAGCGACGGCTCCGGCCGCCGCCCGCCCCCTGCGGGAGGTGTGAGATGGACGTCTGGGACAGGCGTGCCGAGAACCCGGGGCTGTACGCGGTGCTCTCCAACCGCTGGAGCGAGGCCGAGTGCGCCGGCGTCGACGATGCCCAGAAGTCAATGATCGAACGTCTCGTGCCGAACCTCGACGGGCGGAGGGTCGTCGATCTGGGGTGCGGAGTCGGCCGGCTGACGAGCTGGGTGAGCCGCCGCGCCGGACTGACCGTCGGGATCGACCGGTCGGCCAGGATGGTGGACAGGGCCAGGCATGTGGTGGCCGGCCGGCCGGCGGTGGTGGTGCAGGCGTCCACGGCGAAGCTCCCGCTGCCGTCCGGAGCCTTCGACCTGGTGCTCGCGGTCTTCACCCTGCAACACGTCGTCGACGAGCAGGAGTTCAGGGCGTCCGTGCGCGAGATGGGGCGCGTGGCGGTCCGGCCGGGCGGGGAACTGCTGATCGTGGACGGCCACAACCCCACGCCCGCGGCACAGAACGTCTCCAGCCGCACGACCGCGACCGTGATCCGGCCCCTGGACGGGTACGGGGACCTGACCCGGTACGCCGACCGTGTCGCGGTCGAGGAGCAGGAGTACGTGGGCGACCGCTACCTCGCCCAGTTGTGGCGGACCCGATGACACGGCAGGGAGATCGGAGTTGAAGATATGGTTCCTCACGCCCACTTTCCCGCCGGTCCGCGGCGGATCGGAGACACAGGCGTTCACTCTGGCCGCCGGACTGGTCCGCGAGGGCCACAGCGTCTCCGTACTGACCGAGCGCTATCCCGGCTCGCTGCCCCTCGAAGTGCAGGCCGGCGTACGGGTGCACCGATCCCGCACCGATCCGGAGCGCTGGCAGTCGGCCGACTGCGTGCCCTGGGAGGAGCGCGTCTTCGGGCTGCTGCGCGACGCGCAGGACCTGATCACCCCGGACGAGACCGACATCCTGCAGACGTTCTGCCAGGTCGGTGCCGTGCTCGGCGCGATGATGAAGTCCTCCCTGCGTTGCCCCCTGGTGGCGACGATGAACGAGACCACCCCGCACACCGACCCCTTCGGAGGCTCCCGGGCGCGGCTGGTCTACGGTCACCTGCCGTACGACGCCGTCGTGACCGGCAGCGCCGAGTACCAGAGGCAGGCCAGGGAGTACGGCGCGGACCCCGCCCGGGTGCACCTGGCCCGCTACGGCATCGACGCCGACCTGTACGGCCCTGGTGACCGGAGTGAGGTCGACGCGGCCCGCCAGTGGCTCGGGGTGGCACCGGACGACCAAGTGGTGCTGCTGGTCGGACGGTTCAAGGAGCGCAAGGGGCAGCGCGAACTCGTCCGGGCCATGGCCCGGGTGACGCGACACCACCCCCGTGCCCGTGCCCTCCTGGTGGGTTCGCTGAACTCCGCGTCCGTCGCCTACCAGCGGCAGGTGGAGCGGGACATCGAGGACGCCGGCCTGTCCGACCGCGTGCTGCTGCGTACCTCCGCGCTGCCCTTCGGATCGCTGCGCGCGGTCTACTCCGCGGCCTCCGTCGTCGTCCAGCCAAGCCACAGCGAAGGGCTCGGGCTGTCCGCCATCGAGGCCATCGCCGCCGGACGGCCCCTCATCGCCAGCGCGGTGCCCGGGCTCTCGGAGGTGCTGGAGAGCTGCCCCGGCGCGGTTTCCGTGCCACCGAAAGACCCCGAGGCGCTGGCGGACGCGATCTGCGCCGTTCTCGACGACCCGCAGGCGGCGGAGCGTGGTGCCCGTCGCGCCCGGGCGGCGGTCCGCCGGGAGTTCGACGCACGGGACATGGTCGGCGGCTACCTCGAGGTCTACGAGCGGCTCCGCGCCACCGAGGAGGTGACGTGAACGTCCGGCTCGCCGGACCTGCCGGCCGTCGAACGCGCCGCGCGGCCCCGGCGCCCCCGGGGCGGGGGGGCCCGCCCCGGGCCGGAGCCCGGGGGGGCCGGGGCGCCGCCCGGGTAGGGGTGGTTGGGCCGGGCCCGGCGGGGGGGGCGGGCCCGGGCGGGGGGGGGGGGGGGGGG
>NZ_JBHJPX010000015.1:15550-162550 GCF_042262425.1 Streptomyces sp. NPDC056373 | reverse complement strand
GGCCCCGGGCCCCCGGGGGCGGGCCCCGCGCTCCCGGGCCGTCAGCCGGTCGTGCCCGGGCCGCCGCGGAGTTCGGGAAGTTCCGCCAGGGCCGGCGCCGTCTTCGGCGACGTCAGCACCACGCACCCGCGGCGATAGCCGGTCTCGTCCTCGGAGCGGCAACTCGGCCACAGGACCTGGTACGGGCCGATGGCCTCGGCCCCCAGGTACTCCAGCGACAGTTCGACGGATCCGTACACATCGAATCCGTAGCCTCCGTCGTCGGGCACTTTGAAATCGTCGATGACAATGACCGAAGACGGCCAGGTACGGGTGATGAATTCCACCTCCTCGCGCAGGGGCAGATCCTCGTTCCAATGCGCGTCGAGATAGAACACGATGCATTCTGAATGCGGGAGGTGGTTTCCGTCGTGCAGTAGGCGCAGCGCTTCCCTGGAATCACGGTTGACGACCCTCACCTCGGGTACGTGACGGAATCGCCGACCGACGTAGCGCGCGAAATTCTGGTTTTTCTCCGCCGTGTACACGGGTTTACCCGAGGACTGCCAGAAAAAGCGTGTCGACGCGCCCCGGTACGAGCCGGACTCGAAGACCGCGTAGGGGTCCACGGTGGCAACGAGGGACCGAAAGAGCTGCTGGCGGGCGTGTTGGCCGTTGAACGGCTCCAGCCACGGGCCGTCCAGCCAGGGCACGGTGACGCCGATCAGTTCCGCCACCGACGGATGCCACGACCGGGACACGGAATCGTACTGCGTGGCGATGAACGATTTCAGATGTGCCGCGGTCTGCTGGAGAGCCATGGGGATCCACCTTTCGAACCCGGGAGTTTTCGGTGTGCTGTCATGCATTGATAAGACACCGCGCCGGGAGGGTCAAGGGCGCCTCATTCCGGTTCGCTGGAAATCGAGGGTTGCGCTTCGTGCGGGAACTGATACGTTTGTTGGCGAATGAGGCCGGACGGCATGTCGCTGTTCTCCGGCCGATTCCGATAGGGGGTCGTGTGTTATCCGTTCCTGCTGTCGAGATCGAGGTCGACGACACCGAACGCCGGGAAGTGCTGGCTGGTATCGACCGCCTGTTGCGTGCCGGCAGATTCTCCCAGGGCGAGAACGTCGAGCGGTTCGAGGCGGAGTTCGCCGCCTTCACCCGTGCCCGGCACGCCGTGGCGGTCTCCAGCGGAACCGCCGCCCTGGAACTGGTGTTCCAGGCTGTGCACGTGCGCGGACGCGAGGTGGTGGTCCCGGCGAACACCAACTTCGCGACCTACGTCGCCGCCGAACGCGCCGGGGCCAGGGTGCGGCTGGCCGACGTGGACCCATGCACCCTGTCCCCGAGCCTGGACCAGGTGCGCGCGGCCTGCACGCCACGGACCGCGGCCGTGACCGTCGTGCACATGGGCGGCCTGATCGGTCCGGAGACCCGGCGCATCGCCGCCTGGTGTCGCTCGTCGGGCATCGCCCTGGTCGAGGACTGCGCGCACGCCCACGGCAGTGAGCGCGACGGACTGCACGCCGGCACCTTCGGTACGGCGGCGGCGTTCTCCTTCTTCGCCACCAAGGTGATGACGAGCGGCGAGGGCGGCATGGTCGTCACCGGCGACCCCGGCGTGGCGGAGGAGGTCCGGCTGCTGCGCAACCTCGGCAAGCCCGAACCGTGGGTGAGCCGGCACACCAGGCTCGGCTGGAACGCGCGGTTGCCGGAGATCGCCGCGGTCCTGGGACGGGCACAGCTGACCCGGCTGCCCGAGACGGTCGCCGCCCGGCGGCAGGTCGCCGCCGCGTACGCCGAGGCCCTGAAGGACACAGCGGTAGGGGAGTTCCTGCTGCCCGACCACCCTTACAGCGGGTACAAGGCCCTCTTCCTGCTCCCGCCCGGCAGCGACCGGGGCCTGGTCAAGGGTGCGTTGCGCGAACACGGCGTACAGCCCCAGGGAGAGGTCTACGCAACGCCCCTGCACCACCAGCCCGTACTGAGAGAACGCTACAGGGCCGCGGAGTTCCCCGGGGCCGAACGCAGCTGCGCCGACCAGCTCTGCCTGCCGATCTACCCGAGCCTCGACGACCAGCGCCTCGCCCACGTCGTCCTGGCACTCACCGAGGCGCTCACGGAGGTGCGTCCCCATGACCGGTGAACGCTCCCCGGAAACACCGGCCGGCCTGCGTACCGCACTGTCCACGCCCTGGCTGACGGTGCGTGAGGCCGACCATGCCTCGGCCACGGGCGGCACCCGCAGGTGGTACTACGTCGACCATCCCGGATGTGCCCTGGTACTGCCGGTCACCGCCTCCGGCACGGTCTTGCTGATCCGGTCCTGGCGGATCGCCGTCCGGCAGTGGTGCGTCGAGGCCCCCGCCGGCCGATGCGAACCCGGCGAAAGCCCGGAGCGGGCCGCGCGACGTGAACTTGCCGAGGAGACCGGAGCCCATGGAGGCACGCTGCACCCTCTCGGCGCGGTCTGGCCGTCCAGCGGCTCCTCCAACGAACGCGTGCACCTGTTCCTGGCCACCGGCGTCCGCACCGGCACCGCACACCCCGACCCGGACGAAATCCTCCGCCCGCACCCGGTGCCGGTGCACCAGGCGCTGTCCATGGCGGCGGACGGCCGCATCCAGGACGCGCCCACGGCACTCGCTCTGCTCCTGGCGGAACGCCGAGGACTGCTGCCCGCGGGGGACGACCGGTGACCGGCCCGCAGGCGCAGCACGGCGACCCCAGGAACCCCCGACCCGGCGGACTCCAGACCGTGGTGCTGGCCGGCGGGCGCGCCACCCGGCTCGGACGTCTCGCGGAGCAGCTCCCGAAGATCATGCAACCCGTCGCCGGACGGCCCTTCCTCGACACCCTGCTCGAGCCGCTGCTCGACTCCGGCCTGCTCCGCTTCCACTTCTGCCTGGGACACCTGGCCGCGCCCGTCCTCGCTCATCTGCGCGACCTGCCGGCACCGGCCGAGATCACAGCCCAGGTCGAGACCGTCCCCCGGGGAACCGCAGGGGCCCTGCGCTCCGGAGCGCACCACCTGGACGAGGTCGTCCTGCTCGTTCTGGGCGACACCCACCTGCCGATCCGCTACACGGAAGCCGCCGGCTGGCTCGCCCCAGGGGACGAGGCCGCCATGGTCGTCACCGACGCCCGGACCGGAGTACCAGCCAACACCACCGTCCGAGACGGGCGGGTGACGGCCTACCAGAAGGCCGGCAACGGCGGGGAAACGGACGCGAGGTGGACCGACACCGGGGTGTGCGTCCTTCGCCGCTCCGCACTGGACCACCTGGCCGGCCGGCCCGATCCCGTCGACCTCGGCGAGCTGTACCGCCTGCTGGTCGCGCGCCGGACACTCGCCGCCCGCCGCATCCACGAACCGTTCACCGACATCGGCACCCCCGAGCGATACGCGGAGTTCCGTGCACGGCAGGAGCGCTGCACCCCCGCGGAGGAATCACCATGCGAATACTGCTGATCGAGCCTGCCGTCTACACGCCCGAGGGACTGGACAAGCGGGAGAAGCGTCCGTCTCAGCTCATCTCTTTGACCCTGCCCTACCTCGCGGCCATGGTGCCCCCCGAGTGGGAGGTGGACCTCGTCTACGAGGTCTGCGAGGACCTGGAGAACGACTACGACCTCGCCTCCTACGACCTGGTCGGCATCACCTGCCAGACGATTCAACTCAAACGTGCCCTGGAGATCACCCGCATGGTGCGGGCGTGCGGCACACGGGTGGTCGTCGGCGGCCCGGTGACCGTCGAGGACGGGCACGGCCTGGTGCCGGTCATCCGCAGGTTCGCGGACTGCGTCGTCGTCGGCGAGGCGGACGTGCTGTGGCGGCACGTCCTGGACGACCTGCGCCGCGGACAGCTCAAGGAGGTCTACCAGAGCCACGAACTCGTGCCCATGCACGACCATCCGCTCCCGCGCTTCGATCTCGTGGACTTCACCAAGATCGAGCCGCCGTACGTCCTGCCGTCGTTCACCGCGCGCGGCTGCCCGCGCCGCTGCACCTTCTGCAGCGAGTTCCTCTACAGCAACTGGCGCTACCGCCCCGTTGACGACGTTGCCCACGAACTGCTCCAGTACCGCGACCGTTTCGGGATCCCCCGGGTCGTATTCCGGGACGACGACTTCCTCGTCTTCCCCAAGCGCTCCAAGGAACTGCTGGGCAGGCTTCGCGGTGAGGGCATCGAGTGGGGCTGCCAGACCGACTTCAACCTCGCCCGCCACCCCGACGTGGTCCAGTCGGCGCTCGACGGGGGCATGCGCGTGGTGTCCTTCGGTGTGGAGAGCGTCAGGGAGAAGAACCGCGTCTTCACCGAGAAGACCTTCTTCACCATCCCCGAGGCCGAGGACCTGCTGCTGCGACTGCACGAGGCGGGAGTGGAAACCCAGATCAACGTCATCTTCGGCTTCGACTGGGACGACCCGGACGTCTTCGAGGAGACGTACGACTTCGCCGTCCGCACCAAGGTGTCCCGGCTCTTCCTCAGCATCCTCTACCCGATTCCCGGCACGCCCTTGTACGAGCACCTGCGCGCCGAGGGCCGGCTGCTGGAGGAGCGGCCGCAGGGGATCGACGACCCCCTGGCCGTGACGTTCAAGCCCAAGCTCCTGACGGCGGACCAACTCGTCGACGGCTACCTCGACGTGGAACGCCGCTTCGCCGAAACAGACCGCTCCCACCGCGCCTACTGGCTCGGTCAGGACCTGGTCGTCGTCTGAATCGGAGACCGCCATGACCGCAGCAACGCCCCGCGTGAGCGTCGTCGTACCCACCCGCGATCAGGCCTCGCGGCTGAGCGTGACCTTGCGCGCTTTCGCCGCCCAGGACATTCCCCGGGACACCTGGGAGATCGTGGTGGTGGACGACGGCTCGCGCGACGCGACCGCCGACGTGCTGGCCACTACCGGCGACCTGCCGCTGCGCGCCCTCCACACCCCGCCGCGGGGACGCGCCGCCGCACGCAACCACGGAGTGCGGGAAGCCGCCGGCGAACTGATCATCTTCTGTGACGGGGACCGGGCTCCCGTTCCCGGATACGTGCGGGCGCACGCCGAGGCGCATACCGGCAGCGCGCACCGGGTCGTCGTCGGCGACGTCAGGGAGCTCTACGTCTCCGACTTCGATACCCGGGCGGAAGCCCTCGACGATCTGCTCACGGCGCTCTCGGGTGAACTCGACCGGGCGGCCCGGATCCCCGCCTTCGTCAAAAAGGTCTGCGGTGTGTACGACTCGGCGGGCACCACCACCTCCCCCGTGCGGTGGCTGAGCTTCCTGTCCGGGAACGTGTCGCTGCCCAGGCGGCTGTTCGCCGAATCCGGAGGCTTCGACGAGGACTTCACCGAGTGGGGACTGGAACATCTGGAACTCGGCTACCGGCTCGTACGGCTCGGGGCCGAGTACCGCCACTGCCGGCCCGCCCGCAACCACCACTTCGCACACCGCAGGCCGGCCGGTTTCTACCAGGGCTCCCTGGAGGCCTCGGCCAAGGTCTTCGCCCGCAAACACCCGGAACTCCCCGAAGAGCTGCTGCTGGACCTCACGTGGAGAGGGATGAACCTGCGGGAGTTCGAGCGGAGGGCGGCAGAAGAGCGGAGGACGGCATGGGCACGGAGCTGAGCCAGTTCTTCCTCGCACCGCATCCCCTCACCGACGGCACGCACCCCGCGACTACCTGCATGGTCCAGCACCGCACGGATCCCGCCGCCCCGACCGTCGTCCTGCTGACCGGCCTCGGAGTGAGCATGAGCGAACCCCGCTACCTGTGGGCGATCCTGGCGCGGGAACTCGCCGGACGGGGCCTGAACGTCCTCCAGTACGACCACCCGGGTCAGGGCGACAGCTCCCTGGCCGGCCGACCTGCCACGCCGGACTCCGTCCGCACGGCGGCGCGCTCGGCGATCGCGCTGGCCCGTCGGATCGGCTCCGGACGGGTGGTCACCGTCGGCTACGGCCTCGGCAACCTGCTCGTCGCCGAACTCCTGCGCTCCGGCGAGGCCGAGGCGGGCGTACTCGTCTGCCCCGGCACGGGCCGGTACCAGGCGGCTGCCCGTCTGCCCGAGGCCCTGACCGCCCTCGCCGGGCGTGGCAGGGTGGCCCCCGACGAACTCCAGGACGACGACGGGGCGGCCGCACTCCTGGACGCCGTGGTGGGAGAGCCCTACCAGCCGCCGCAGCCCGCCGGCCCCGTCGACGCAGCCCTGCTCGCCGCTGCCGCCGTCGCGGCCGAAGAGGCCTTCGCCGGCCTGCGCGACGCGCGCGCCCTTGTCGTCGCCGCCGACCAGGAAGACCGTGACCACGCTCGCCGCACCGGCCTCCCCGTGAGGGGGATCGACCACGAGCCGACGACATGGGCACCCAGCTGGCACTGGTCGTCCGAGCCGCGCCGCGCGGTGCTGGACGCCGTGCTCGGCTTTGTACACGACGTGCTCGCCGACCCCGCGCCCCGCGAGCTCCCGACGTCCGGCCCACCACCCACCGTCACCGCAACCGTGCCCGGCCCCCGAGGCGACAGGATCAGCTCGCTGAACCTCACCTCCGGCGGAGAGCGCCTGCTCGGGGTCCTCCACGAACCCGGCCCGCGGCCGGGCGGCGCACCCCGGCCGGTGTGCCTGGTCTACGAACCCGGCAACCCCGGGCAACGCGTCGACATCCACGAGTGCGGGCCTGCACTGGCCCACGCCGGAGCCGCACATGGCGTGCCGGTGTTCCGCTACGACAGCCGGGGCATGGGCGTCAGCGACGGCTCCTTCACCCACTCCACCTGGAGCCGGCGCCTGGAGGACCTCACCGCGGCCGTGACGCGACTGCGCTCGGCGGGCGTGGCCGAACACTTCGTCGTCGTCGGCAACAGCGCAGGCGCCCGGCTCGCCGCCATGGCTGCGCACGCCCTGCCCGAGGTCACAGGGGCAGCGCTGTGGGGTCCGATCCTCAGCGAGGACGGCGAGGGGCCCGCGCCCCGGCTGCGCAGGGTCGACGGAACCCTGGCCGCCGAGTGGTGCGGGCTGTGGCAGGGAGTCGCCTACAACCGTGACGACCGCGGACGCGACTACCTGCGGTTGCTGCATGACAGCGCCGTCCCGGTCCTCGTGGTCTACGGCGACGAGGAGACCGGCGAGGACAATGCCCGGACGATGCTCGCCGAGACCGCGCGCCACCCCGCGTGGCAGCTGTCCGTCGTGCACGGCAGCCACGGCTTCTCCGCACGAGGCCTGGCGGAGGCGGTACGGACCACGGCCGGCTGGGCCGCCGCGTTCGGCGAACGAATCCTTCCCGACGCTTCCCTTGGAGGCACTGCCCATGACCGATGACCGAGGCAGGACGGCCGCCCGGACGACATCGACCTCCGGCGCGGCGGACAACGGGCGCGGCGGCGCAACCGGGAAACAGGCGAGCCGGTCACCACGCGCCGAACGGACCGATCAGCGGCAGCGCCCCGCACAGTGGCGGCTGCCACCCCTGCGCATCGAACAGAGCGAGTGCATCAGCTGCGACGCGTGCGTGGAAGCGTGCCCCTCCCAGTTCGGGGCGGTGTTCAACCTCGGTCACATGATGGCCATCGTCCCCGAGCTGTGCTCCGGATGCGGCAAGTGCCTGCCGCCGGTCTGCCCGGTCGACTGCATCTACCCGGACGAGGAGTGGACACCGGCCCCCGACGACTGGTGGACCAGGCCGTTCGGGCCCGAGGACCCGTATGTGACCGAGGACGGCACTCGCCGCCCGCCGGTGGAACCCAGCCGCATACGCCGCTGGTGACCGCGACCCGACACAGCGAGAGGCCCCCATGCCCGAACCCGCCGGCCTGGTGAAGGCGTACGGCACCTGGGGCGGGTTGGACGAGGAACCGGACGAACACGCGACCGGAGGAGCCCCATGACACGGACCGACAACGACCAGGACATTCCGCGGCTGTGGCAGCTGGCCTTCGGCGCCATGCCGGCCCAGGTCATCAACGCCGCGGTCAGCCTCGGTGTCCCCGACGCGCTGGCCGAAGGGCCCCGGACCAGCGCGCAGGTGGCCCGGGCGACCGGCGCGCACGAGGCGTCCATGCGGCGCCTGCTGCGCGGCATGGCCGGCCTGGGCATCGTCGAGGCCCAGGCCGGCGACCGCTACGCCCTCACCCCCATGGGGCGACCGCTGCGCTCCGACGTGCCCGACTCGCTGCGCGGCATGGTGCTCCTGTTCGCCGGCGACGCCATGTGGCGCAGCTGGGGTGACCTGGCCGAGACAGTGCGCACCGGGCGAAACGCCTTCGAACGCGTCCACGGGCTGGCGTACTTCGACTACTTCGCCGAGCGCCCGGAGGAATACGCCGTCTTCAACAGCGCCATGGGGGAGGACACCCGGGTGGCTGGACGCGCCCTGGCGGACGGCTACGACTTCTCCCCGTACAAGACCGTCGTCGACGTGGGCGGCGGCAACGGAGCTCTGCTCACCTGTCTGCTCCAGGCTCACCCAGGCCTGCGTGGCATCGTGTTCGACCGTCCCGAGGGAGTCGCCCAGGCGCCGCAGGCCCTGGCCCGGGCCGGGCTGTCCGACCGCTGCGACGTGGTCGCCGGGAATGCCTTCGAGGGGGTGACGGCGGGCGGAGACCTGTACGTGCTCAAGAGCGTGCTGCACGACTGGGACGACGAGCACGTGCTGACCATCCTGCGCAACTGCCGCGCCGCCGTGCCGGATCACGGTCGCCTCCTGGTGATGGAACCGCTCATGCCCGAACGGGCCGAGGACCTGGGCCCCGCCCACGGCATCGTCACCACCGACATGGACCTGCTGGTGACCACCGGCGGAAGGGTCCGGTCGGAGGGCGAGTTCGCCGCACTGTTCGAAGCGGCCGGGTTCCGCCTCACCGGCGCCCATCGCCTCGGCGACCACGAGTACCTCGATGCCGCGTACCACAGCGTCGTCGAAGGTGCCCCTGCCTGACCTTCACCCAAGCCGGAAACAAAGCCCGCGGAAGGGAAGCACATGACCCAGCACGCAGCACCCTACGGTGGCCCGTCACCCGCCGACTTCGCGCTCACCGTGCAACGGGCGGCTGCGGCCGCCGCCGTCACGGCCGCCGGGGACGCCTCATCCGAGGCCCGCCGGTCGGCGGGGGACATCACGGCCGGTCTGTGGCGCCCCGTCATCGGCCGGGCCGTGACCGGCGACGACCCGGATGCCTGGCACCTGCCCGAGCGGCTCGCCTCGGACGTCGGCGAGCTGCTGATCGACGGGGACGACGCCATCATCCGCGAGGAGATCTCCGAGACCGGCCGGTGGGAGCAGGACGAGGAGGAGGCACTGCGCAAGCACGTCACGCCGGGCACCACCGTCCTGGACATCGGCGCCCACGTGGGGTACTTCTCACTGCTCATGTCGGCACTCGTGCAACCCAGGGGCCGGGTCGTCGCCGTCGAGGCGGACGCCTGGAACCACCAGCTCCTGGTCCAGAACCTGATCCGCAACGGCGCCTCCAACGTCGTTCCCGTGTTCGCTGCTGCGGGCGCCGAGTCCGGCATCGGCCACCTGCGGCGGGACAAGGACCACAACACCGGCGACCACCGGGTCCTCGACAGCGGTGGCGCGTGGAGCCACCCTGTCCCGGTGATCGCCCTCGACGACGTCCTCGACGACGTCCCCGACATCGCGTTCGCGAAGATCGACCTCCAGGGCGCGGATCACCTTGCCGTCCTCGGCATGGCCCGCACGCTGCGCCGCTGCCGGCCCCGGATGCTGGTGGAGTTCTGGCCGCCCGGCATCCGCGACCGCGGCGACGACCCGGTGGAGGTCCTGCGGATCTATTCCTCACTCGGCTTCACCCGGGACGTCGTCGACGACCTGCCCATCGACCCCGCGCTGCCCGACGAGGCGTTCGCCGCCGCCGCGGAGGCCACGGAACGCGAGTTCGTCAACCTGCTTCTCACCCCCGGCCCGGCCTAGCCCGTCACCACAGGCCCCTGGGGCAGCCCCGCGACACCATGCCGCGGGGCCGCCTCCGCCGGACGACGACGGCAGCTCGACGACACACTCCGCAAGGAGGCGAGGACATGAACGCAGCCGTGGGGACCGCTACCTCACAGGCCGATTCCTACTCCCGCGCGGCGCCCTGTGCCGACCCACCGGCCCTGCTGCTGGACTCCGGCGGAGTGCTGATGCTGATCGACGGAGAGATCCTCGCGGACCTCGCCCTCCGCTTCGGCGTGCGCATCTGCGCCGCGACCGCACGGCACGCTGTTTCCCTCGCCGCACGCGACCGCGATCTGGGCAGTCCCCGGGCCGGGGGAGCGGACCACTCCTTCGAGGACCTGTGGTCCCTGCATGCCGGATGCCCACCCGAAGCGGGCCGCAAGCTGTGGGACACGGTCCGTGCGGAAGTGCCCGACACCCGACTGTGGAGCCTGGTCAACCCCGAGGCGGTGGACCTGCTCGACACGCTGCCGCCGCGGGTGCAGCGATACGTGGTCAGCAATGCCGACGGCAAGGCCCACGCCGAACTCGCCAACGCAGGGCTGCTGCGCGCCCTCGACGGTGTGCTGGACTCCTCGGTCGTGGGCATCGCCAAACCGGACCCGCGGATCTTCCGCATGGCGGCCGTCGCCCTCGGCCGCCCGCTCCACCAGTGCCGCTACGTCGCCGACACGCTCGACGGCGCCCCGGCACACCTGCCGCCCACTGTCCTGTACGACCCCATGGGGATCTACCCGGACGACACCGAGCGCTACGTCCGCATCCGGAGCCTGGCTCAGCTGCCCGGGCTGATTGAGGCCACCCACTGACGAAAGGACACCGCCATGGACATCCCGGACCCTACGGACGCCGGTCGCAAGGACCCGCCGCACGCTTTCGTCACCGGTGCCGCGGGCTTCATCGGCGCCCACCTGGTGACAACGCTCCTGAGGAACGGCGTCAGGGTGAGCGCCGTGGACCGCGTCCCGTGGGACGGCGCCAACCGCCTGCGGCCCCACGCTCACGCGCCGGGGTTCCGCTACCAGGAGGCGGACCTGCGTGACACCCACACACTGGAGCAACTGGCGCGGGGCGCACGGTTCGTCTTCCACCTGGCCGCGCACACCGAGAACCGGTCCTGGGCCGCGGCCGCCCGCGCCGACTACGACACCACCGTCGGCGGCACCGTCTCCCTGCTGGAAGCAGTCGCCCGACACCCGCCCGCCGTCCTCGTGATGTCGTCCAGCCAACTGGTCTACGGCGACGGAGCCGGCGCACCCGCCGAGGAGTCCGCCCGCGTCCCGCGCCCCGCCACCCGGTTCGGGGCGGGCAAGGCGGCCGCCGAGGCGTTCGTGTCGGCCGCCGCACACGAGTGCGGCTTCCGGACCGTCGCCGCCAGACTCTCCAACATCGTCGGACCCGGCATGCGCAGGGGCATCGTGCACGACTTCGTCGAACGGCTTCGACGCGACCCCGGCAGGCTCACCGTCCTCGGAGACGGACGCCAGACCCGCAGCTACCTCCACGTCTCCGACTGCGCCGAAGCGCTTACCACACTGGCCCGTTCCCACGCCGGGCGTGACGGGGCGACAGGCCGGCGGTTCGACGCCTACGACGTCTGCAACACCGACGCGACCTCGGCGGCCGAGGTCGCGGAGATCTCCGTCACCGAGTTCCCCGGCCCGCCCGGGGAGATCGTGTGCGGCGAGGGCGGCCAGGGCTGGACCGGGGACATCCCGACCCTGCGGATCACCCCGCAGCGCCTGCTCGCCCTCGGCTGGCGCCCGAAACTGTCGTCGCACGCGGCGGTCCGCGCAGCCGTACGGGAACTTCTGACCGAACGCCACGCGGACTCGGTGCTCGCGCCCCAAGGCATCGACTGAAGGGACCCCCATGCCGTTCCGTGCCGTCCTCCTCGACCGTGACGGAGTGCTGAACGTCAACCGTCCCGACCATGTGACCGACCCGGGACAGTGGCAGTGGCTCCCGGGCGCCAGAACCGCCTGCGCCCGCCTCGCCGGCCTTGGCGTCGCACGATTCGCCGTCGTGACCAACCAGTCGGTCGTCGGCAGGGGACCGCTCACCGAGCGTGGGCTGCGCGACATCCACGACCGGATGACCGCAGACCTCGCCGCGGCGGGAGCGCCACGGCCCGTCGTCCTCCACTGCCCCCACCTCCCTGAAACCGGCTGCCCGTGCCGCAAACCCCGCCCCGGCATGCTCCTGCAGGCCCTGAACCGGCTCGGCGTGGCACCGGCCGAAGCGCTTCTGGTCGGCGACCACGACACCGACCTGGAAGCCGCAGCAGCCGCCGGCTGCTGGTCTTTGCACGTGCGGACCGGACGCGGAGCGCTGGAGGTGCTGCGCCCCGGCTGCCTCGGCAGCATGGCCGACCTCGGCGCCGTGGCCGAACTCGTAGCGGGCCTGCGGACGGCCGGATGGACACCCGACTGCCGCCGGCCGGACGCGCCGGACCCGACCGAGGGAGCCCTGCTGTGAAACGTGCCCTGATCACCGGAGTCACCGGGCAGGACGGCTCCTACCTGGCCGAGCACCTCCTGCAGTGCGGCTATGAGGTGTGGGGGCTGCTCAGAGGGCAGGCCAGCCCGCACCGTTCCCGGATCAGCCGGCTCGCCGACGAGCTGAAGTTCGTCGAGGGCGATCTCCTGGACCAGAGCAGCCTGGTCGCGGCCGTCGACCGGGCGCAACCCGACGAGGTCTACAACCTGGCCGCCATCAGCTACGTCCCCCTGTCATGGCAGCAGGCCGACCTCACGGGCGAGGTGACCGGCCTGGGCGTGCTGCGCATGCTGGAGGCCATCCGCATGGTGAGCGGCATCGGGCGGTCGGGCACCACGAGCGCGACCGGGCAGATCCGCTTCTACCAGGCATCGTCCTCGGAGATGTTCGGCAAGGTGCGCGAGGTCCCGCAGAACGAGGACACCGCCCTGCACCCGCGCAGCCCGTACGGAGTGGCCAAGACCTACGGCCACTTCATCACCAGGAACTACCGGGAATCCTTCGGCCTGTTCGCCGTCTCCGGCATCCTCTTCAACCACGAGTCCCCACGCCGGGGCCGGGAGTTCGTCACCCGCAAGATCTCCCGCGCAGCCGCCCGCATCAGCAAGGGCCTGCAGAGCGAACTGCGGCTCGGCAACCTCGACGCCGTCCGCGACTGGGGTTTCGCCGGGGACTATGTCAAGGCGATGCACCTGATGCTCCAGCAGGACGACCCCGTCGACTACGTCGTGGGCACCGGACGTACCCACTCGGTACGGGACGCGGTGCGCGTAGCGTTCGAAACGGTCGGGATGGACTGGTCGCGGCACGTGGTGTGCGACTCCCGTCTGGTACGGCCTGCCGAGGTGGATCTGCTGTGCGCCGACCCCAAGCGCGCGCGGGCCCAGCTGGGCTGGGAACCGACCGTCGACTTCGACGAGCTCGTACGCATGATGGTGGAGGCCGACCTGGAGCGCGCGGAGCGGGAACAGCGCGACGTCGTGCGGACACACGCCGAACCGGAAGGCGACTGGTGACCAGTCCGCTCCGCGGAGTCGGCGCGCAATCCGGGCTCGGTCGAGAGTGGGTTGAGTGCAGGGCGCCTGACAGGTTAAAACCCAGGTCAGGCGCCTTTCGCAGGTGTCTGGAAGAACCCCAGCTTCTTCGGCAAGCACGACACCAGAAGATTCTTCGTCCGCCCGTGGCACAAGCCCGCCATAGCCTTTGACCTGTGGCTACGGGGAGAACTGACTGCGGCTGAGCCGAGTTGGTCCGCCGCTGGTCCAGATCCTGGCCCGGCCTGTGGCGTCGGCGTGCGAGGCCTGGGGTTCGAAATGGCGCGTGTTCGAGTTCCTGACGGCTCGGCCCGCGGCCCGCCATGCCCTTTGTGAAACCGGGAACGTCGCCGACGGCCCAGCAAGTCCCCGGGTCGCGCCGGGTACACGCTGCTCGGATTCACCGTCCTGTAGCACGCGGTAGCGGAACTGAGCCGTCCCCACCCGGCGCTCGGCATCCGTGATGTCGGGCGCCACCACGGTGATCGCTGTCGTCGGCCTCGGGGTGATGGGGGCACCCATCGCGCCCCGCGCCGGTCACGGTGACCCCACACCGAATCTTGAGCCACCGAGTAGCGAAGAAACGTTTCGGCCCCTGGCTGGCGATGCGTCGGCCAGGGGCCTTCGACGTGATCGTCCTACATCCCGTCGTTCTCCGACGACGGGATGTAGGCGCCCGGCACGTCGTGCGGCGCGTAGACCTTGCTGTCGCCCGGGTACGGCTTGGACCAGTTGTGCGTCTCGTACCACGTGAGGCGGTTCATCTGCTCGGGGTTCGCGAAGTCGGGCACCGCCTTGGTGCCGGTGAGCCGCTGGTGGGACTGCCAGGCCTTCCACTGCGCCGCGACCTTCTGCTCGGACGCCGGCACCGTCACCGAGGTCTGCGCGGGCGCCGCTCCCGCGACCTGCGGGGCCGGGGTGTCCGAACCACAGGAGGGCTGGGTGCTCAGGCCGAGGGTCAGCGAGGTCCGGTTGGGCTGCGCCTTGAACGGCGTGTAGTCCGGCTTCCGGGTGAACGCGCCGAACATCGGGGTGGCCGCGCTGTCCATCTGGTTCATCGGGTGGATCCCGAGGATCTGCTCGATGGTGCGGATCATCGTGATCTGCGAGTAGTAGTGGCTGTCGACGGTGCCGTGCCGGGCCCACGGGCTGATGACCTGGACCGGGGCACGGTGGCCGTCGACGTGGTCGAGGCCGGCCTGTGAGTCGTCCTCGACGACGAAGATCGCCGAGTCCTTCCAGTACTTGCTGTGCGTGATCTCGTCGACCGTCTTGCCGACCGCGAGGTCGTTGTCCGCGACCTCGGCGGCGGGGCTCGGCGGACCACCGGTGTGGTCGTTGGAGAACCAGAACATGTTCAGGTTCGCCGGACCGTTCTTCTCGAAGTCCTGCTTCCAGATCTGTTCCTTGTAGACGTCCGGGACACTGAGGTCGAACAGCGGGAAGCCGGGAACCGACACCTTGTTGAGCGAGGGGATCGCCGAACCCGTCTGGATGGGGTAGGCGGTCTTCTGCCCGGTCGCCTCCATGTTCCTGGCGTCGCAGTACAGGTTCTGCCAGGTCGCGTCGGCCGGCTTGCTCTCGACCGACTGGAACTCGCCGTAGTCCTTGACGGACTTGCCGGCCGCCTGCGCGCCGGTCCAGATGAAGCCGGACTTCTGGTGGCCGAGGACGTCGTCCTCGGTGTCGTAACTGCGGGTGTACTCACCGGCCGAGGACTCGGTGTACTCCGGGTTGTCCGACTGCATCAGCCAGTTGTGCCCCTCGGCGGAGTTCGTGCCGATGTCGTAGAAGTTGTCGTACAGGCCGAACTGCTGGGCCAGCGCGTGCTGATTCGGCGTGACGTTCTCACCGAACTGGGTGAGCGAGGAGTCGCCGTTGCCCTGCTTCATGTCACCGAAGACCTGGTCGTAGGTCCGGTTCTCCTTGACGAGCAGGAAGACGTGCTTGATCGTCGAGGGGTCGCCGAGCCGCACCGGGACCGGCACCGGCTTCGCGTGGCTCTTGCCCTTGGCCGTCGTGACCGAGCCGGGGGTCCAGCCGTTCTGCTTGAAGACCTTGGCCGTCTCGGATCTGACGACGCTGTCGTCCGGCAGCGTGAACTGCGTCAGGCTGGAAGTCGTGTCGTGGGTGCCGTGCCCGGCGTTGGTGGTGGGACGGAGGGCGTCGATGCCACGGGTGTTGGAGACGACCACCTTCTTGCCGACCGTGGTGATCTCCGAGGGGAAGTAGTCCGTCGGGAGGAGTCCGAGGAAACCGGCCGGCTGCTGCGGGGAGGAGTACCGGTAGACCGCGACCGCATTGGCACGGCCGAGCGTCACCAGCAGGTGACCGTCGTCCGTGAGCGTCACCGCGTTGGGCTCGTAGCCGACCTTCGCCTCCGGCCACGGCTGGGTGGCGATGGTCTGTACGACCTTGTCCTTGGCGGTGTTGATGACCGAAACGCTGTTGTCGGCGGTATTGGTGACGAACACCGCGCCCTTCTTCGCGTAGACCGCGGTCGGGTGCAGACCGACGTCGACACTCCGCACATCCGCCGACGGGTCCGCCAGGTCGATGACGCTGACCGTGCCGGTGGTGGCGGCGCCGGTGTCCGGGTCGGCCGGGACCTGGGTGCCGTAGGAGTTCATCGTCGTGTCGCCGGCCTTCGCCGGACGCCCGCCCTCGTTGCTGACGTAGAGCTTGTCGCCCACCAGGGCGACACCACGGGGGGCGTTGCCCACGGCCCAGTTCTGCTTGATGGTCCCGGTCGCCGCGTCGATGGCGACCACCCGGTTCTGGCCGTTGACCGCCGAGTACACGGTGGAGCCGTCGGCCGAGAACACCGCCGCACCCACGAGCGCGTGCCGGGAGCCCTCGGCCGGGATGGAGACGGTCGTCGGGTCGGCGAGGGTGCCGTCCGCGCTCACGTCGAACTTGGTGTAGCCGTCGCTCTGCCCCAGCCACAGCTGCTTGCCGTCGGGCGAGTACGCCGGGCCCTCCTGGCCGACCGAGCTGCCGCTGATGCGCAGGTCGTCCGCCTGGCTGGTGCCGACCTTCTGCTTCACCTGACCGGTCTTCAGGTCCATGATGACCAGCGCCGCGTCACCGTCGGTCACCGCGGCGGCGAGGTGGGTCCCGTCCGGGCTGACCGAGGACGACATGATCTTGCCGTCGTCGATGACGGTGCGGTCGCCGTACGGGGCGATGTGCTGGTCGTCCGAGACGACCTGGCCATCGGCGGTGACCTGGCCGACCTGCTGGGTCCCGAACTGGTACGTCCGGGCGACCGCGGTGCCCGTGATGCCCAGGGCGACGGCGATGCCCGCCGTCACCAGCATGGTCCGGCGGCCCACTCGTCTGCCGAAGAGGCTGATCTGTCCCTGCTCGCTGATCCGGCGCTGCCGTGTTACCTGCACGGAATTATCCCTTCGAGGTGGTGTCGAGCAGTTCGGCGTTGCCGTCGAACTGCCACAGGGGGTTCGGGGCATCCCCGGTCGGGGTCCGGACCAGGAAGTAGCCGTTGACCTCCTTCGGTCCGTCGCCATCGGCCACGAACCGCCCGTCGGGGGTGACGTCGAGTTGGTAGACGGCCTGCCCCGCTGTCGCGACGCCGGGCAGGTGCCAGGTGACGACGCAACGCCAGTCGTTGCCCGCGCCCTCGGGAGCGACCTGGCCGTCTCCCTTGCTGCACGCCGCCGTTGCCCGCACCTGCGCTTCGGTGACGGCAGGGCGATGGAGCTGCTCGGTCTGCATCCGGTAGAGATGAGCGAACGCCGTGGCGAGCGAGCGCTGCACCTTGTCCTGCGTGATCCCCGATCCCGTGGCCGAGGTCGTCGCGGTGACGACCGCGATGGTCGCGGCGACCAGCCCCACGAGCGGCAGGGCCCCGGCGGTGACGGCGCGACGCGCCGAGCCGTCGTCGCTCGGGTTGGTGAAGTCGCGCCGCAGGAAGAGCAGATACGCCAGTGCCGTCGTGGTCGCGGCCCACAGCAGGCTGACAACGATGCCGATGAGCAGCGGGGCGAGCTGGGCCGGGCTGGTGAACAGGCCGTTCCAGGAGATGAAGGCGAAGCTGGGCAGGGAGAGGCGTACCGCGACCGGCAGCGGCATCATCTGGGCCAGCTGCATCGAGAGCGCGACGAGCGCGGGCAGCAGCAGCCCCATCGGGGAGCGCCCGAGCACGACCGACCCGAGCAGTCCGATACCGGCGAGGGCCAGGGTCGGGGCGAGGACGCAGACCCAGGCGAGCAGGACCTTCGCCGCCGTGTCCGACGGCGTCAGCAGGTGGCCGTCGAGGCCGACCAGCGGCCGGCTGCCCACCGCGACCACACCGCCGGCCGCGCCGGAACAGGCCAGCCCGGCCACGAGCAGCAGCAGGACGGTGAGACTGGCCAGTGCCTTCGCCGCGAAGATCCGGCGCGGTGACCGGACGGCCACGAGCAGGTGCCGCCAGGTGCCGAGCCGGTCCTCGGAGGCGAACACGTCGCCGGCGACGACCGAGGTCAGCAGCGGGAGCGCCCAGGTGCCCGCGAAACCGAGCAGCACCAGCGGCCCGGCCCACCCGGTGGTGTGCATCCAGCGGCCGAAGAGGGTGTCGGAGGGGAGCGTGCTCTGCCGGCTCACCGCGGCCACGAACAGCCCCGGCGCGATCCAGCAGGCGAGAACCAGCAGACGGATCCGCCACTGCGAGACCAACTTGACCAATTCGAAGCGGTATCCGCGCGCCACCGATACGCGGGGCGGCCCCTGGACGTGGGGTGGGGCGATGGTCGCGGTCATACGGTGGCCTCCTGCTGTTCGGTGAGGGCGAGGAACGCGGCCTCGAGCGGTGACACCACGGGGGCGAGCTCGCGCACCGCGACGCCCGCCCGCACGAGCCGCACCACCAGTTCGTCGAGGGCGGGCACCAGCGCCCGCACGACCAGCACGTCGGCGTGGTGCCGGGCCCCCGCTTCGTCCTTGACCCGGATTCCCTCTATGCCGACGGCGAGTTGACGGGCGGCCCGCGGGTCGGAGGTGAGCAGCCGGTAGTCCAGCTCACGGTTCTCGGCGGCCAGCTTGCCGGGCGGGCCGGAGAAGACGACCCGGCCGGTGGCGATGATGGTGACGTCGGAGCACAGGGCCTCGAGGTCGTCCATTCGGTGGCTCGACAGCACGACGGCGGTTCCCTCCGCCGCGAGCCGGGTGAGGACACCGTGGACGTGTTTCGTCCCGGCCGGGTCGAGACCGTTGGAGGGCTCGTCGAGCACCAGCAGCCGGGGCCTGGTCAGCAAGGCCGCGGCGAGCCCCAGCCGTTGACGCATGCCGAGGGAGAAGCCACGGGCCCGGTCGTCGGCGACGTCGATGAGCCCGACCTGCTCGAGCACGTCGTCGATCCCCGTCGTCCGCGCGTTGCGACCGCGCAGGGCCGCCAGCGCGGCGAGGTTCTGGCGCGCGGTCAGCGAGGGATAGAGACCGGGCCCGTCCACGAAACCGGCTACACCGCCGGGAGCGGCGAGCGCCCGCCCGACCGGCACCCCCAGAATCTCCAGGCTGCCGTCGTCGGCTGCCGCCAGACCCAGCAGGAGACCGAGCAACGTCGTCTTACCGGCCCCGTTCGGCCCGGCCAGACCGTGGATCCGGCCCTGCGCCACATCCAGATCGATGCCGTCGAGGGCGACGACATCACCGAAACTCTTGGTGATCCCACGAGCCCGGACTGCGAGGAATGTGTTCATAGTCCCTGTCTCCCAAAGCCCTCAGGAAACTTAGGGACCGCACGCAGCGCAGGCAGGGGCAGTTGATTGAACGCATTTGGAACGGATCGTCAAGGCATCGGCAAGTCGCCGTCTACGGAGTGGTGACTTCCGCGACGGTGTGGGTGACGCCTGGAGCGAGAGGTGTGGGGATCCTCCTGCCTACGGCAGGCTGTCCGAGTGTTCCGGCAGGCGGGCGGACACCGCCTGGCCCAGCGCCACCTGCAGGTACACCCGACTTCAGGCTCTAGAAGACGCCGAGCTTCTGAGGGCTGTAAGAATGAAGGATGTTCTTGGTCTGCTGGTGGTACAGCGCAAGTAGCCCGCTGACCTGAGGATATGGCAGGCCGTGGGGACGTTGCCGGGGCCGCGGCCCGGACTGGTCCGGATCTTGACTGATTGCCGATTGCGGGGCGGTGGCTCTTCCCAGGTATCCGTAAGAGCGCGGTCCCCAGCGACGCTCTAATCCTGGCCTCAGGTTGACCGGGGACAATGAGCGGCAAAAACATCGACTGGAAGGGGGCGGGCCGGCGTGCGGATCATGATCGCGGATGATGAAGCGGCCATCCGTGAGTCGCTGGAGCGGGTGCTGCAGGTCGAGGGCTACGACACCAGCACCGTTGCCAACGGTCTCGCCGTGCTCGACGGGGTCGGTGGGGCCGACGGAGACACGCTGGATCTGCTGATCCTCGACGTGATGATGCCCCGCCTCGGCGGGTTGGAGACCTGCCGGCAGTTGCGGGCCGCGGGTCGGGATCTGCCGGTGCTGATGCTGACCGCACGTGACCAGGTCTCCGACCGGGTCACGGGGCTGGACGCGGGCGCCGACGACTACCTGCCCAAGCCGTTCGCCACCGAGGAGTTACTGGCCCGGGTGCGTGCCCTGCTGCGCCGGCGCACGCCGACCGACGAGGAGTCGCAGATCCTGTCGTTCGCCGACATCCGGCTCGATCCCGACAGGTTCGAAGCGTGGCGGGGTGGGCGGCCGCTGCGCCTGACCCGGACCGAGTTCGCCCTCCTGCAGGTCCTCATGTGCAACGCGACCCGGGTCGTGACCCGCGACGCGCTGTTCGAGGCGATCTGGGGCTGGGGCATGAGCTCCACCGCCAACAACCTCCAGGTATACGTGAGTTACCTGCGCCGCAAGATGGAGGCCGAAGGTGAGCCGCGGTTGATCTACACGCTGCGCGGCTTGGGATACACGTTGCGGGAGACTCGTCCGTGAGCGGGCCCGCCGGCCGGGAACCGCGCCGGCTGACCCGATGGTGGCGCCGGCGGTCCCTGCGGACCAGGCTGACGGTGATCGCGGCGACGGCCATCGCGGTCAGCGTGTTCGTGGCCTTCCAGGTGGCCAGCGAGCTGCTGGACTGGGAGCTGCGGGGCACCGCCGAGAATCAGCTGCGCGCCGACTCCCGCGTCCTGGCGACGAACGTGCAGCGCGCCGGTCCGGCAAAGGTCCAGCTACCGCCGTATCCCGGATCCGGTCGGCTGGTGCGGGTCATCCTGCCCGACGGCTCGACCCGCACGCCGGCCGGCCAACCCGCGCTGCCCCCGGTCAGCGAGAACGCCGGGCGCGTGGCGCAGGGCGCGTCGGCCGACCTGATGGAGTCGAACGACAGCGACGAGGAGGGCTACCTCGTCTACACGCTGCGGGCGGGCGACGGCGCGGTCCAGGTGGCCCAGGCCGCCGACGACAGCCCGATCAATCGGTTCGGGTTCGGCATGCTGCTGATCGGGCTGCTCTGCGTGGTCGGCGGCGCCCTTGTCGGGCGGACCGTGGCACGGACCGGGCTGGCACCGATCGACCGGCTGACCGCCGCCGCGGTACGTGTCGCGCACACCCGGGATCTCGACGCCGGCATCCCGGATGAGGGCGGTGGGGAGATCCGGCGGCTGATCCGGTCGATCAACGACATGCTCGCCGCGCTCCGGGACTCCCGGCGGGCGCAGCGGCTGCTCGCCGAGGACGCCGCCCACGAGCTCAAGACCCCGCTCACCAGCCTGCGCCTCAACGTCGAGCTGCTGATCCGGCTCGATCGGCGCGGCACCCTGGACAGCGCACTGCCGGCGGAGAGCCGGACCCGGCTGCTCAACGATCTCGGCGCGCAGGTGGCCGAGTTGAGCACCCTCGCCGCCGAGCTGACCGACCTGGCGCGTGGTGAGGTCAGCGACGAGAGCACCGAGGTGCTCGACTTCGCCGACGTGGTGGGGGCCGCCGCGACCCGGGCGCGGTCCCGCGCGCCTGACATCGACGTCGCGCTCGACGTGACCTCCCTGTGGGTGAGCGGGCGTCCTGCTGCACTCGAGCGGGCGGTGCTCAACCTCATCGACAACGCCGGCAAGTGGTCCCCCGCGGACCAGCCGGTCCAGGTCCGGCTCCGTGCCGAGGGCGCGTCGGTGGTGCTCGAGGTCGACGACGCCGGGCCGGGCATCGACGCCACCGACGTACCGCGGGTGTTCGACCGGTTCTACCGTGCCGACAGCGCCCGGGCGTTGCCGGGATCCGGTCTGGGGCTCTCGATCGTGCAGCGGGTCGTCGATGCCCACGGCGGCCGGGCCGGCGTCGCCCGCTCCGCACGCGGTGGCGCGCTGCTTCGGGTCGACCTTCCGGCCGCGGCCCCGCCCGCCCCGATCGAGCGGCTCACCGCCGGGGAGGACACCGCGGCGTGCTGACCCGCCCCGGCGACGCGGTGCGGGACAGGGGACGGCGGCCCTCGGACATGCCCCCGCGCGGCTCACCGCCGGAGCAGGACACCGCGATGCGCCGACCCCAGCCCCGGCGTGTGGCGTAGGACCGAAGGGCGGCGACCGCCGGGCCCGTGAAAAGAGTCCGGGACGGGCCTGGGGCCCGTCCCGGATCTCGTCCGTGCCGCCGCGCTCACCGTTGCAGCGCGGGCTCCGCCTCGTCGTCGGCGAGCGGCTGTCGACCGTCCGGCAGCTCCGCCGCCGGCCGGGACAGCCGGCTCGGCCACCAGATCCGGCGGCCGATCAGCAAGGTGAGGGCGGGCACCAGGACCGACCGCACCAGCAGGGCGTCGAGCAGCACGCCGAAGGCGACCAGGAACCCGACCTCGACCAGCATCACCAGCGGAAGTGTGACGAGGACCGCGAACGTGGCCGCCAGGACCAGGCCTGCCGAGGTGATGACGCCACCGGTGGCCGAGAGGGCTTTGAGCATGCCTTCTCTGGTGCCGATCCGCACGGTCTCCTCCCGGGCCCGGCTGGCCAGGAAGATGTTGTAGTCGACGCCGAGCGCCACCAGGAACAGGAATGCCAGCAGCGGCACCGAATTGTCGATCCCCTTGAACCCGAGGATCGTGTCGAAGACGAACACGCTGCCGCCGAAGGCCGCGGCGAACGAGACGATCACGGTGGCCATCAGGACCAGCGGGGCCAGGATCGCGCGCAGCAGCAGCCCGAGGACGATCAGGACCACGACGAGCACCAGCGGGATCACCAGCTTCTCGTCGCGCTGGGTGGTCACCTCGGTGTCGAGGTTCTCCGCACTCGGCCCGCCGACGATCGCCTCCGCCCCGCTCACCGCGTGCACGGCGGTGCGCACCCGCTTGACCGTGTCGTACTCCGCGGCGGTGTCCGGCGCGTCCTTCGGGAACACGGAGATGTTGGACCAGCCACCGCTGGTCTGCTCCGGGACGGCCAGGGCCACCCCGCGAGTGTCCTTGACTACGTCGAGCACCCGCTCCTGGTGCGCCGGCCGCGTGAAGACCGTCATCGGCTGACCGCCGAGCTCCGGGAAGTGCTCGCGGAGAACGGTGAAACCGGTGACCGACTCCGGCGCGGACAGGAACTGGTCCTGCTCCCGCAGGGCGCCGGTGTTGCCCGCCAGCCCCAGAGCGAGCACGCCGAGGACTCCGAGCGAGCCGAGCGTCGCCACCCACCGGCGGCGGCTGATGGCGGTGCCGAGCCGTCCCCACAGCCCCGGCTTCTCCTCCACGGCCGTGCTGAACCGCGGGACGGCCGGCCAGAAGATCCGCCTGCCGAGCACCACGAGCACCGCCGGGAACAGCGTCAGCATGGCCACCAGCGCGCACAGGATGCCGGCCGCACCGATCGGGCCCAACCCGCTGGTGCTGTTCAGGTCCGCGACGAGCAGGCAGAGCAGGCCGGCGACCACGGTGGCCGCGGACGCGACGATGGCCGGCGCCGCGCCGCGTAGCGCGTGGACCATCGCGACCCGGACGTTCTCATGGTGGTGCAGTGCCTCCCGATATCGAGCGATGAGCAACAGCGCGTAGTCCGTGCCGACGCCGAACACCAGGATCGTCAGCAGCGCCGAGTTCTGGTCGTTGACCACGATGCCGAAGCCCTTGACCAGCAGGTAGACCGTCCCCATCGAGGTCAGTGCGGCCGCGCCGACGGCCACCAGCGGGATGATCCACAACACCGGGCTGCGGTAGGTGAGGATGAGCAGGAGCGTGACGACGACGACGGTGGTGAGGAGGACCTGTACGTCGATGCCGTCGAAGACGGCGTCCATGTCGCCGTCGATCGCGCCCGGGCCGGTCACGTCGAGTTCCAGGCCCAAGGGGCGGTCCTTCGCGGCGTCACGTAACGGGCCGACGATGTCCTCCGGTGCGCCGTGGGCCGTGCTCACCTCGAGGGTGAACATCATCGCCTTGCGGTCGGTGGAGGGGCTCGTCGGTGAGCCCTCGTCGTCCTCGTCGGCCGCCGCCGTCGTCTTCGGCGGGTACCGCTTGGCAAGGGTGTCGTAGTGGCGCTCGACCGTCGCGCGGTCGGCGTCGGTCATGCCGCCGGCGCGGTGGTAGACGAAGACGAACGTGTTGCTGTCACCGCCGGGGAGACGGTCGTCCAGCACCGCCACCTTGGTGGACTCGGCACCTGCCGGCAGGGTGTCCACGGCGCTGTCGGTGGTGACCGAGCTCAGCTTTCCGCTCAGCGGCACCATGCCCGCCGCCAGCACCAGCCACAAGCCGATCACCAACCAGGGCACCCACCGGCCTGCCAACCGGCCGGCCGGCGCTTCCCCGGACGGCGCTGCGTCGACTGCCATCACTAGCCTCCTACATACGGGTTGCATCGCTTGTCTGGATGCCTACTTCGTACTGAGCGAACCTGAGGCGAGTGTTAATGCGGTGCTCAGAGCGGTGGGCCGAACCATGTGCCCGGCGCACGCACCAGCGTGGTGGCGGCGAGTGCCTGCCCGGTGGGCATGGCTCGGCAGGAGCCCACGACCCTCACGCAGCAGGTCCGCCGACCGGGTCACCGCGGTGACGACGTCCGGTCGGGCCGCTATGGCGCCAACTTCATGTCCGGGCACAGGGTGCCGACGAGCCGGTGGTCGTCGCTCAGGTCGTGACGGACGTCCATGCCGGCGAGCATGTCGGCGACGTACCGGTGGGCGGCGCAACGGGACGGCAACCGCCCTTCTCTGCGGCAAGACTGCCCGTCTCCTGCCGGCCGGGCAGCGGGGGTTCCAGCTTGTCTGGACGGCGGTCTCCGGTTGCCTGGAGCGCAAAGATGCCTCCAGGCAACCCGACTTCGAGCTCTAGAAGAACCCGAGCTTCTTAGGGCTGTAAGAACAAAGGATGTTCTTCGTCTGCTGGTAGTGGTCCAGCATCATCTTGTGCGTCTCGCGGCCGATGCCCGACTTCTTGTAACCGCCGAACGCAGCGTGGGCCGGGTACGCGTGGTAGCAGTTGGTCCAGACGCGGCCCGCCTTGATCTCGCGGCCCAGGCGGTAGGCCGTGTTGCCGTCGCGGGTCCAGACGCCCGCGCCGAGGCCGTACAGCGTGTCGTTGGCGATCTTCAACGCCTCGTCGACCGAGTCGTACGTCGTGACCGAGACGACCGGGCCGAAGATCTCCTCCTGGAAGATCCGCATGTCGTTGGTGCCGCGGAAGACGGTCGGCTCGATGTAGTAGCCGCCCTCGAGGCCGGGCACCGTGCGGGGCCTGCCGCCCGTGACGACGTCCGCGCCCTCCTTCCTGCCGATGTCCAGGTAGGAGAGGATCTTCTCGAACTGGTCGTTGCTCGCTTGCGCGCCGATCATCGTGGCCGGGTCCAGCGGATCGCCGCCGACGATCGCCTCCGTGCGTTCGACACAGCGGGCCATGAAGTCGTCGTAGATGGAGGAGGGGATCAGGGCGCGGGACGGGCAGGTGCAGACCTCGCCCTGGTTGAGGGCGAACATCACGAAGCCCTCGACCGCCTTGTCCAGGAAGTCGTCGTCGGCGGCCATGACGTCGGGCAGGAAGATGTTCGGGCTCTTGCCGCCCAGTTCGAGGGTGACGGGAATGATGTTCTCGCTCGCGTACTGCATGATCAGGCGGCCGGTCGTCGTCTCGCCGGTGAACGCCACCTTCGCCACCCGGGGGCTGGACGCCAGCGGCTTGCCCGCCTCCACACCGAAGCCGTTGACCACGTTGACCACGCCCGGCGGGAGCAGGTCGGCGATGAGGTCCATGACGTAGAGCAGGCTGACCGGGGTCTGCTCCGCCGGTTTGATGACCACGCAGTTGCCCGCTGCCAGCGCGGGCGCGAGCTTCCATGTGGCCATGAGGATCGGGAAGTTCCACGGGATGATCTGACCGACCACGCCCAGCGGCTCGTGGAAGTGGTACGCGACGGTGTCGGCGTCGATCTCCGCGATGCTGCCCTCCTGGGCGCGGACGGCTCCGGCGAAGTAGCGGAAGTGGTCCACGGCCAGCGGGATGTCGGCGGCCAGGGTCTCGCGGACCGGCTTGCCGTTCTCCCACGTCTCGGCGACCGCGATCTTCTCCAGGTTCTCCTCGATGCGGTCCGCGATCCTGTTGAGGACGTTCGCGCGTTCCGCCGTGGACGTACGGCCCCATCCGTCGGCCGCCCGGTGCGCGGCGTCCAGGGCGAGCTCCACATCGGCCGCGGTGGAACGCGCGACCTCGCAGAAGACCTTGCCGGTCACCGGTGTCGGATTCTCGAAGTAGCGGCCCTCGACCGGCGCTGTCCAGTCGCCGTCGATGAAGTTGTCGTACCGGCGGGCGAAGGACACGATGCTGCCTTCGGTTCCTGGCTG
Source organism: Streptomyces sp. NPDC056373 (assembly GCF_042262425.1). Taxonomy (NCBI): domain Bacteria; kingdom Bacillati; phylum Actinomycetota; class Actinomycetes; order Kitasatosporales; family Streptomycetaceae; genus Streptomyces; species Streptomyces sp. NPDC056373. The sequence continues at coordinate 136,327 of NZ_JBHJPX010000015.1, read as the reverse complement.
CGCGTACACCATGGCGGCTCTCCTCGGTGAAGGACGGTGCGGGACGGTCGCGACGTCCCTCACTGTGCTCCAGGGAGGTTGGCGCAAGGTTGGCGTGCAAAGACGCCACGTCAGACGCACGGGGAGCCGGTCGCACAGGAGACCGGTCGCACAGGGCGCCGGCCGGGCAGGCCGTCAGTCGCGCAGGGCCGTCGTCAGCCGGCCCGCCGCGATGGCACGGCGCCCGTCTTCCGGCCCGAGCAGCCGCAGCGCGTGCTCGTGTATCTCCACGTCGTACGGGGCCCGTTCGCCGTAGCGCAGCGCGTGGTCCGGCCGCGTGCTCGCCAGGACGGCCTCGCGTACCGCCACTTCGAGACGGGTGCGCCACTCCTCGATGCCGGGGGCCGCGGAGCGGGGCAGGAGCGGGCCGCCGTAGTGGCCCAGGGCGGTGTCCGTGTCGCCCTGCTCCAGCGCGCGCAGGACGTCGGCCGCGTCGCAGGACACGGGGGTGGTGAGGGCGTAGTGACGGGGGGATATCGCGCCGCCCAGCGCCCGGCGCAGGTGGGAGATCTCCGCCTTGAAGGTGGACGACGTGACCGGCCGGTCGCCGTACAGGGCCGCGCGCAGCCGTTGTGGGGAGAAGCCGTCGGGTTCGAGCGCGAGGAGGGTGAGGATCTCCAACTGCCGGGGGCGCAGGGGAAGCGACCGCCCGTCGCGCACGGCTCGCTCGGTGCCCAGGCACCTGAGCCGCAGCCGCGCCGGGCGTGAGACCTCCGTGATCAGGCGGGCCTCGATCGTCGACACCAGCGTGCGCACGGTGGACATGGCCAGCGGGTGCGACCGGTCCCAGGTCGTGGACAGGTCCAGGACTCCGAGGACGCTGCCGTCCCTGCCGTGCACGGGCGCGCAGTAACAGACCCAGCCGTGCAGAGCCGACACAAGATGCTCGGCCGAGAACACGGAGCTGGGGCGGCCCGTGCGCAGGGCGAGGGAGAGCGCGTTGGTGCCCATGGCCTGCTCCTCCCAGCAGCCACCCGGCGCGAAGTTGACCCGCTCGGCCTTGCGGCGCATGGCCGGGCCGCCGCAGGTCCACAGGATGGTGCCGGACTCGTCGGTGACCGCCGAGACGAACCCGGCGTCCTCGGCGATGCTGTGCAGCTCCCCGGCCAGAGCGGAGACCGGCCCGTACAACGGTGACGAGGTCCAGCGCTGGTGCACCCGGCCGTCGTCGGTGACGGGGGCGCTGTCGCGGCCCGGGTCGACGCTGCCCAGGGAACGCGCCCAGGACTCGCTCACCTCGTGGCGCAGTACGGCGGTGCCGCCGGGCCGCGTGCCCGGCACGCCCAGCCGCGGCACCCAGCGGGACCACTCGTGCTCCAGCACGGCCCTGCGCTGCGTGAGGTCAGGGCGCTGTGACATGGCCTCTCCCTGCCGTCGTACCGGTTTCTCGGGGTGAGGTCAGTGTTACCGGACGCGTCGGCCCCGGTCGAGAACTCCGCCGGACCCGGGGCGAGTTCTGAACGGGCGACCGCCGGACCGGAAGTTTGTCCGGGGCTCACGTGCCGCCGTTTGGGTGACGGGTTCACTCGACCCGACGGACGGTCTCCGGCCCGCGTACCACCGGTGCGCGGCGCCGCGTTCCCCCGGCATGGACAGCACGGAGACGGCGCGGCGCCTTCCGGGGAACGATGCGGCGCCCGGCTCTTACGCCGAACTCACCAGCGGGTACGCGGGACATCCGCCGATCTATGCGGCTCTGGTCGCCGAGTGGGAGGCGCGGGGCCACGCGGTCCCGGAGCATCGCGACGGCCAATGGGTTTCCTTCGCCGCGCCGGCCGACAGTGAAACCTGGACCGCCGTCCCCTCGTGGACCGCCGGCCGGCACCTGGGCCCGGTCGTCGCCGGCACACGTCCGGCTGCCACCCCCCACTCGGCTGTCGCCCCCCACCCTGCGGCAGGCCGGCACCCGGGTACGGCCGCACCCGCAGGCACTCGCCCGGCCGCACCCGCAGGCACCCGCCCGGCCTCCGGCCGGCACCCGGGGGCGGCCGGGCCGTCGTCCGGCGCCCGCCTCACCAGCCGTCCGTCACCACCGGCTCCGCGCTGACCGGTGCCAGCACCGCGAGGGTGCCGCTGGCCTCCCGCAGGGCAGATTCGAGCGCGCCGGGGGTGTGCAGGGTGCCGGTTCCGTCCGGCGGCACGAGCCATTCCAGCCGGCCGGCGGGCCGGTACGGCGGCGGCACTGCGACCCACGAGCCCCGGCCGACGTGCCGCACACCGAAGCCGATCCACTCGCTGACCGGATCGGGCGGCAGGAAGAACCCCACTCTGCGCGCGGCGCAGTCGACCAGAGTGGGGCCCGGCACCTTCAGCGGATCACGCCACAGGATGTCCAGCGCGAGCAGGCCGAGCCGGTCGGGGACGCTGAGCACGTCCCAGTACCGCCCGGCCTCCACGAGCATGGTCCCCGCGCCGTAGTCCCACTCCCGCTTGCACTCCTTGGGGTCCGTGGCGGCCGCGGCGAGCCACTCGACGGCTTGCTTCCACATGACGCTCTGCATGGCCACCCCAGGCACAGTCGGTGGCGCCGTGGTCGGGCGCGCGCTGGACACGGCCGGTGGCCCGCGGGGTTCCGCGTGCCGCCCGGCCGAAGCCATGCTCGTAGATATTTCTACGCGCCGGAAGGGGTGGCGCGGTGTGGCGTTTGGGGCGCGCCGGTCCCGGTCGAACCAGGACAGCCGAAGGCACGTTCTGTGCAAACGCGTTCACCTTCGAGCCGGCCACGCACAGCCGTCACCCATGCGGGAGCTTCGACTTCGAGCCGGCCACGCACAGCCGTCACCCATGCGGGAGCTTCGACTTCGAGCCGGCCACGCACGGCCGTCACCAGCGCGGGAGCTGCGACTCGAACTCCGGCCTGAACCGCCGCATGTAACCGGTGTCGTCCCGGCTGTGCTTCCCCGAGTCGACGTACCGCCGGTGCAGTCGCTCCAGCTGGTCGTGGTCGAGCTCGACGCCCAGCCCCGGCCCGGTGGGCACCTCGATCTGACCGTCGCGCAGCTCCAGCACCCCGGGGACGATCACGTCGTCCGCGGAGTTCCACGGGTAGTGCGTGTCGCAGGAGTGGTCGAGGTTGGGGATGGCGGCGGCGACATGGGTCATCGCGGCGAGGCTGATGCCCAGGTGCGAGTTGGAGTGCATCGACAGGGTGAGCCCGAACGCCTCGCACACGGCGGCCAGTTCACGGGTGCGACGCAGCCCGCCCCAGTAGTGGTGGTCGGTGAGCAGGACCTGGATCGCGCCCTGCTCGACGGCAGGCTTCAGATGCTCCCAGGCGATCACGCACATGTTGGTCGCGAGCGGCATGGGAGAGTCCTTCGCCACCTCCGCCATGCCGGGGATGCCCCGGGCCGGATCCTCCAAGTACTCCAGCACACCGTCGAGTTCACGGGCGACGTACTTCGACGTCTCCACCGTCCAGGCCACGTTCGGGTCGAGCCGCAACGGCTGCCCGGGGAAGGCCTCCGCCAGGGCGCGCATCGCGGCGATCTCCTCGTCGGGCGGGAAGACACCGCCCTTGAGCTTGAACGACCGGAACCCGTAACGCTCCTGCATCAGCCGGGCCTGCTCGACGATGCCGGCCGGGTCGAGGGCCTCGCCCCAGTCGTCGCCGATCGCCGCACGGCCGTCGAGCGCGGGGTGCTCGGCCCACTTGTAGAAGAGGTAGGCGGCGAAGGGCACCGCGTCACGGACCTTCCCGCCCAGCAGATCGCTGACCGGACGGCCGAGCAGCCTGCCCTGCGCGTCCAGGCAGGCCACCTCGACCGCCGAGGTGGTCCAGCCGCGCTCGTGGGAGCTCGGCACGGTCGGCTGCAGCGCCGCGTCGATCGCGGCGGACACGGCGGTCGCGTCGAACACGTCCATGCCGACGACGACCTTCGCGGCGGCGTGCAGCCGCTCCAGGCGGGCTGCACCCCCCGGGGACTCGCCGATCCCGACCGTGCCGTCCTCCAGGACCAGTTGGAGGATGATCCGCAGGGCGAGCGGCTCGTGCACGCCGCTCGAGTTGAGCAGCGGCGGGTCGCCGAAGGCGATCGGGGTGATGATCAGCTCGCGGATTCGCGTGGCGCTCATGCGGCGGCCACCTCCAGGCCGTGGTCGAGGAGTTTCGCGAGCCGGGCGAGGTGCTCCGGCGTCGGGTCGAGCAGGGGCGCCCGTACACCGCCGACATCCAGACCGCGCAGGGTCACACCGGCCTTGACCAGCGAAACGGCGTACCCGGGGACCTCGTCGCGCAGGGCGACCAGCGGGCCGTAGAACTCGTCGAGGAGCCGCGAGACCAGGCCGTCGTCGTCCTCGGCGAGGGCCCGGTGGAAGGCCAGGGCGATCTCCGGGGCGAAGGCGAACACCGCCGAGGAGTACAGCTCCACGCCGATGCCCTGGTAGGCGGGCGCGGTCATCTCGGCGGTGGGCAGCCCGTTGAAGAACTGGAAGTCCTCCGTGCCGGGCACGGCTCGCACCGCGCGGACGATGCGGTGCATCCGCTCGATGTCACCGGTGCCGTCCTTGAGTCCGACCACCCCGGGCAGGGCGGCGATCTCGGCGGCCGTCTCCGCGGTGAGCCGGGCGGTGCCGCGCTGGTAGAAGACGACGGGCAGGTCCGTGGCCGCGATGACCTCCTCGACGTAGCGCACCAGGCCCTGCTGCGGGGCACTGACGAGGTAGGGCGGCAGCAGCAGGATGCCGTCGGCACCGGCGCGTTCGACGCGGGCGGCCTGGTCGCGCGCGACCGGGGTGGGGCCGCCGGCCGCCGCGAGGACCGGCACCCGTCCGGCCGTGGTCTCGACGGCGACCCGGGTGGCCCGCTCGATCTCCTCGGCCGACAGCGCGTGGAACTCTCCGGTGCCGCAGGCGACGAACACACCTCCCGCGCCCGCGGCGACACCCGACTCGATGTGCTGGGCCAGCCGTTCCTCGTCCAGTGAACCGTCCGCCGCGAACGGCGTGACCGGGAAGAACAGCACTCCGTGGAACTTCATGTCTCCCTCAAACGTGGGGGGTGGGTGGTCAGCCCTTGGTGGCCCCGGCGGCGATGCCGGTGACCAGCGAGCGCTGGAGGAGCAGATAGACGATCAGGCTGGGGATCAGGGCGACGACCGCACCGGCCAGCACCACACCGGAGCCGACCTGGGGGTCGGTGCGCAGGATGGACAGGGCGACGGTGACCGTGTAGTCGGTGGGGTCCTTGGCGGCGATCAGGGGCAGCAGGTACTGGTCCCAGATCATGATGAAGCCGAGCACACCGGCCACTCCGAGGGCGGGCTTGCACAGCGGCAGGACGACCTGCCACAGCATCCGCAGCTCGCCCACACCGTCGATGCGGGCGGCCTCCTCAATCTCGGTGGGGATGTCCTTCATGAACTCGGTCAGCAGCATCACCGAGAAACCCCACGCGCCGAGCGGCAGGATCACACCCCAGACGGTGCCCTTGAGGTCGATGCCGAGCACGGGCACGTGCCCGAGGACCAGCGACAACGGGATGGCGATGACCTCTTCGGGGAGCATCATCGTCAGCATGAACAGGGTCAGGACCAGCGCCTGCCCGCGGAACCTGTGCCGGGCCAGCGCGTACGCGGCCAGCGTGCACACGGCGAGCTGGAGCAGCAGCCCACCGCCCGCTATGACCAGCGAGTTGCCGAAGTAGTCCCAGATGCCGCGCTCGCCCGCCACCTCGAAGTTCAGCAGGGTCGGGTGGTGGGGGAGGAACGACAGCGTCGAACCGCTGGCCTTCTCGCTGAAGGAACCGGAGAAGATCGTCAGGAACGGTGCCGCGAAGACGCCCAGGGCGAGCAGACAGAGCAGGACGCGCAGCGCCCAGGCGGGGCCCGGCCGGTCGTTCCAGCCGAGAGCGGTGTCGAAACGGGCGGGCGTGGTGCGCCGGTTGCCGCCGGACTGCCGCGTGGGGGAGGCGGTCACCGGGGTCCGGACGGGTTCGATGGCAGGGGCGCTCATTTCGCGTCTCCCCTCTTGCGGAGGTAGTTGACCGTGACGGTGAGCAGCAGCGTCACGCAGAGCAGGACCACGGAGGCGGCCGAGGCGCCGCCGATGTCGTTACGGGTGAAGCCGAGGGTGTAGGCGCGGGTCATCCACACGTCGGTGGAGCCGGCCGGGCCGCCGCCGGTGAGGACGTACACCTCGGTGAAGACGCGCAGTCCGCGGATGGCGGCGAGGGTGAGGACGATGCCGAGGGCGGGCCGGATGGCGGGCAGTGTGATGTGGCGCAGGCGCTGCCACAGGGAGACGCCGTCCATCGCGGCGGCCTCGTACAGCGAGCGGTCCACGCCCGCGAGGCCGGCGAGGATGATCACCATGTTGTACGGGGCGAGCATCCAGATGCCCATGGCCATCGTGGCCCACAGCGCCGTGCCGGGGTTGTCCAGGTAGGGCACGGGCCCCAGCCCGAACAGCCCGAGACCGCTGTTGATGAGACCGTCGGAGGTCGGGTAGTACATCAGCCGCCACATCTCGCCGACCACCGCGGTGGCGGTGACGACGGGCAGGAACACGGCGGTGCGGATGATCTTCAGCGAGCGGGCCTGACCCTCCAGCAGCAGCGCCAGCGCGCAGCCGACGACGATCCCGCCGAGGGACATGCCGACGCCGAGGAGAAGGGTGTGGCCGATGGCGTCCTGGAAGCGGTGGTCGGTCAGGACCCGTGTGTAGTTGTCGAGGCCGACCCACTTGTCACCGAGGAAGGGCCGTACGTCGAAGAAGCTGAGCCAGACGCCCTTGCCCATCGGCAGGAACTTGAAGACGAGGGCCAGCAGCAGAGCCGGGGCGAGGAACAGCCAGGGCAGTACGGCCTTCCTGCCGATGACCCGGGCTCTGCGAGGCCCGGGCGTCGTCGCGGTAGCGGTCATTTCAACAGCTCCTGGTCCTTGAGGTCACCGGCGAGGGTGTCGTCGAGCTCCTTGAGGCCGGAGCGGACGTCGCTGCCGCAGTAGGTGAAGATCGCGTTGAGCGCGTCGGCGGTGTCCTGCTTGATGGGGGCGAAGGCGGGCGCGTTGGGGAACTGCTCGGAGTGGTCCTCGTACGCGTTCTGCACCACGCTCCAGCGCGGGTCGTCGTGCACCTTCGCCGCGTCGAGCGTGGAGTTGACGGGGATGCGCACCACGGGCTGGTTGGCGCCCGTCATGGCGAGTTTCTGACCCTCGGGGGAGACCAGGAAGGAGGCGAGGGTCCGCTCCTGCTTCGCCTTGCCCGTCCTGGCGCCGAAGTAGATGTTCTCGCCCTCGGCCAGCACGGTGGATCCGGCCGGGCCGGCGGGGGCGGGCAGTACCTCGTACGTGCCCTTGCCGAGCGCCTCGTCGAACGTCGACATGTTGTACGGGCCGGTGAGGTACATCCCGGCGTTGCCGTCCTGGAAGTTGGTGGTGTTCGAGGTGACGGAGGTCAGGGCGCTGGGCTGGACGACGCCCTTGTCGCCGCAGAAGAGGTTCTTCTTCATCCAGGTGACGGTGCGCACGGCGGCGGCCGAGGCCATGGCGGGCCGGAAGCCCGAGCCCTCCTTCTTCAGGATCTGCACCCCGCCCTGCCACAGGTAGCTGGCGCCCCACCAGGCGACGTAGCCGTTCTGCGCGCTGCCCGGGACGACCATGCCGTAGGTGTCGTTCTTGCCGTCCCCGTCCGGATCACGGGTGGCGAACGCCTTGGCGAGGGCGAGCGTGTCCTGCCAGGTCTTGGGCTGCGGCAGGCCGAGTTTCTCGCGCCAGTCCTTGCGGACGAACAGCGTCATGGCCTGGCGGGAGTACGGGATGCCGTAGTGCCTGCCGTCGCGGCCCACGGTGGACGACCAGGACTTGGCGGTGATCTCGTCGTGGCCCGCGACGGAGGCCGGATCGATGGGCTTGAGCAGGCCCTGGGACTGGTAACTGCCCATCAGGGCCGTGTCGTTGATCATGACGTCCGGCAGGTCCTTGACGGACGCGCGGCTCTGCAGCTGCTGGTCGAAGTTCACGACCGGCTGGTAGTCGACCTTGATGCCGGTCTTCTTGGTGAAGGCGGCGAACACCCGGTCGTAGGTCTTGGCGGAGTCCGGATCGCTCCGGGTCCAGACCTCCAGGGTGTTCGGGTCGCCCGCCCGGGCACTGCCGGAACCGGAGCCGCAGCCGGCCGCTCCGAACACGAGCCCCGAAACGGCGAGCGTGGCAGCCAGGCGGAGACTTCGTCGGCGATCCCGCATGGGTGGTTCTCCGTTCATATTCGTGAACCCGCTTCACGAATCTAAATGATCGGCCAAGCTACGGATCGTTTCAGCACCATGTCAAGACATGGCCGAAAGATTTCACCGATGCCACACGGCGCCGGAGAACACCGAGGAAACAGCGACGGCCCCCACCGGATCATCCGGTGGGGGCCGTCCGAAAACGATGGGTACTGAGGTCAGGCCTGGTGCTCGGCGTTCTTCTTCTTGATCCGGGCCGCTTCCTTGCGGACCTCCGCCTGGGTGGTGCGCTCCCGCTCCAGCCACTCGGGGCCTTCCTGCTTCAGCGCCTCGATCTGCTCGGTGGTGAGGGGCTCGGTGACGCCCGCGCGGGCGAGACCGGCGATGGAGACGCCGAGCTTGGCGGCCACCACCGGGCGGGGGTGCGGGCCGTTGCGCCGCAGGTCCTGCAGCCACTGCGGCGGGTTCGCCTGGAGCTCGTTCAGCTCGGCGCGCGAAACGACACCGTCCCGGAACTCGGCGGGTGTGGCCTCGAGGTACACACCCAGCTTCTTCGCCGCTGTCGCGGGCTTCATCGTCTGGGTGCTCTGGTGCGACGTCATGGCTCCCAGGGTATCGAGCGTGTGCACGACCCCTGACCACGCCCGGTAACCTGGCGAGGTGACAGGCTCGGATGAAACCCCCTCGTTCCGGCTCGCCTACGTCCCCGGGGTGATGCCCGACAAGTGGGTGCGCATCTGGAACGAGCGGCAGCCCGATGTCCCGCTGACCCTCACGCAGGTGCCCGCCGGAGAGGTGGCCGAGCGGCTGCTGGGCGGGGACGCCGACGCGGGTCTCGTCCGCACACCGGTGGACCGGACGGTCTTCAGCGCGATTCCCCTCTACACCGAGCAGACCGTCGTCGTCGTGCCCAAGGACCACCTGGTCACGGCCGTCGACGAGGTGGCGCCGGAGGACCTGGCCGACGACATCGTGCTGCACCCGCTCGACGACGTCCTCGACTGGGAGACCCTCCCCGGGCGTCCCGCCCTCGAACGGCCCGTCACCACCGCCGACGCCGTCGAACTGGTCGCGGCGGGAATCGGCGTCCTCGTGGTCCCGCTGTCGCTCGCCCGGCTGCACCACCGCAAGGACCTCACCCACCGGCCCCTCATGGACGCCCCCGAGTCGAGCGTGGCCCTCTCCTGGCCCGAGGACGCGAAGACGGACCAGGTCGAGGACTTCATCGGCATCGTCCGCGGCCGCACGGTCAACAGCACACGGGGCCGTCAGCAGCCGCCGGCGCGAGAGCGGTCCAAGGACGCGGCCACGGGCCGGGGAGACGCCCGGCGGAAGCCGGTGCCCGGCAAGTCGGCGGCCGGGAAGTCCGCGGGGGCGAAGCGGACGGGGAAGGGCGGGAGCGGCGCGCCCAGGAGCACCGGACGCGGCAAGCCCCGCCGCCGTTCGTGACACCGGGTCCCGCCCTCGTCCGTGGGCCCGGACCGGCCGTGGTCCGCGGTGCGGGGCGGCGGACCGACCGCAGCCCCGGACGCATGGCCGTGTCTGCTCAGCCTGCCGACGGAGACGGCGCCGGCGCCCCGTAGGACGGGTTGGGGGCGACCGTCTGGAAGTCCTTCAGGTCGTCGGGGATCGGCAGCACGCGGACCGGCGCACCCTGCTGCGGCGGCGGCGGTGTCGTCTGGTCCCCGGGCAGCTTGGGCGGCGCGGTGATCTGGAAGCTGACCTGCTCCTGGTTGATCAGGCCGGTCTTCTCCAGGACCGTGATGTGGTCCAGGACGGTGTCGTTGGTCGTGTCGGCGAGTTCCCGCACGAGGCTGTTCCGGGTGGTCGCCCGGATCTTGGCGATCGTCGGGAAGATGCCGCCATGTGCGACGCGCATGATGGTCACGGCCGTGGACTCGAACTCCTTGCCGGTGCTGCCCTCGGCCGTCGCCACGAACTGCTGCTGCTGGGGCGACGGCTCGTTCGGCAGGGTGATGCCCAGGTCCGTGGAGATCTTGCGGCAGCCCGCGTCGAGCCGGCCGTGACCGACGAGCAGGTGCTTGGAGACTTCCTGCATCTCCGGTGACGTGCTGCGCTCTTTGATCATCTGCCCGAGCGGGTACTCCCAGAGTCCGGCTGCGCGCACGCGCACCACGAAGTCGCGGTCCGCCTCGGTCAGCGGACCCCACTGGGTGTTGGCGATGATGCGGTCCTGGCCGGAAGCGGCGTTCTGCACGCCCAGCATGCTCGGGTAGGCGAGCGCGGTGAGCGTAAGGATCAACGCACCGCCCACGAACGCGGTTCCTGCCGTGCTGCGCGAGATGCGCATCGTGCCTCCTGGGATATGAACGGCCCAACACCAAGAGGTACGGACGCCGGGGGCGAAACAATCACCGCTGCCGCAAAAAAGTTCGCAGAACCCGCCGGTCCCGCTCCCCGCACGGGACGGGAGAGGCCAGATCAGGACAGGTCGGCCGAGCCGGCGAGCCAGTCGTAGGCCGATCGCGCCGTGAACTGCTCCTGGCCGCCCCGCAGGAGCAGGCCCGCGGTCGCGAACTCGGGTGCGTTCGCCTGGGCCGGGACGTACGGGATCGCGATGCAGCGCATGCCCGCCGCGTGCGCGGCGGCGGCCCCCGGAGCGGCGTCCTCCAGCACGACACAGCCGGACGGGGCGGCGCCCAGCCGTCGGGCCGCCTCGAGGAAGACGTCCGGCGCGGGCTTGCCGTGCGCGACCTCGTCGGCGGAGACCACGGTCTGCAGGCGCGCGTCCAGTCCGGTTCCGGTCAGCACCGCCGCGATGGCCTGCGGCGACGAGCCCGAGGCCACGGCCATGGGTACGCCCTCCGCCGCCAGCAGCTCGACGAACGCGCGCATCTCCGGGTAGGCGCGCGTGGCGCTGCGGGCCAGCTCCAGGTAGTGGCGGTTCTTCAGGGCGACCATGTCGTCGACCGAGGCGGGCAGGCCGTAGCGGTCCTTCCAGTCCGCGACCGTCTCCTGCGTGCTGATGCCGACGTACCGCTCGTGGTCCGCCCAGGTGAAGTCCCTGATGCCGTACTCGGCGAGCGTCCGGCGGCCTGCCTCGTAGTAGTTCGGCTCGCTGTCCACGAGTGTTCCGTCGAGATCGAAGATGACTGACATTCCACGGAGCTTGCTCATGCGGCCATGCTCTCAAAGATCATCCGCGGGCCGACCGCCCGATCGACTCCACCAGCGGCAGCATCCGATGGGCCACACGCTCGCGCAGGGCGACCTCGGTACGGGTGCGTACCACCCCGGGCATGCTGATCAGCTTCTGGACGACGTCCTCCAGATGTGCGTTGTCCCGGGCCACCACCCGGGCCAGCAGATCCCCGCCACCCGTGATCGAGAACGCCTCCACGATCTCCGGCACCGCCGCCAGGGCGTCCCCCACCTCGTCGAGATGGCCCTGGGTCACCTCGATGTGGACGAACGCGAGCACGGGATGCCCGAGCGCGGCGGGGGAGAGGGACGGCGCCGTGCCGGTGATCACGCCGTCGCGCTCCAGCCGGTCGAGCCGGGCCTGGAGCGTGCCCCGGGCGACGCCGAGGATCCGCGCGTACTCGCGCACGCTGGTGCGCGGCTGCTCCAGCAACAGCCGCAGGACACGGGTGTCGAGCTCGTCCACGGGCATGGCGCCTCCTCGTCGTCCGTTGGCTCTGCTGCGGCCGCCCATCAGCCGCTCCAGCAGTACCAATGGACCAGTCTAGAAAGAGCCGGTTGAGCCAGTGGCCTCCGGGATGCTGATATGGGGGAGTCGATGGCGCTGCGGACCCCGCGGCGCCTTTTTCATGCGTGCTCATGGCCGGTGTTCGAGAGGGGCGGTAAGCGGTGCTGAAGAGGGTGTTCATGGCTCCGGATCCGGGGCGGACACGGCTGCGGTTCGCCGCGCGTGCCGTGCTCGGCATCACGCTCGCGGTCGCCCTGTGCGGCCTCGCGGGGCACTCCCTCGCGGGAGCCGTCACCGGCGGCCTCGCCGCCCTGCTCGCCCTGTTCACCGTCACCGACGCCACGGTGCGCGCTCAGGCCGTCACGACCGCGCTGCTGCCCGCCGTCGGCCTGCCCGTGCTCACCGCCGCGGCCGAGCTGCACGACCACCCGGTGGCCAGGGACCTCACCTTTCTCGCCGTCGTCGGCGCGGGCGTGTACGCGCGACGCTGGGGCCCGCGCGGTCACAGCCTCGGCGTGTTCGCGTTCATGACCTTCTTCGTGGCGCAGTTCCTGCACGCCACCACCGACCGGCTGCCCCAGCTGTACGCCGCGGTGCTGCTGTCGGTCCTCGCCGCCGCCGCGGTGCGCTTCGGCCTGTGGTGCTACGAGCGCCGCCTGCCCCCGCCCGTCGTGCCCGTGCCGCCGGGCGGCACCGGTCTGGCCCGGGTGACCACCCGCCAGGCCGTCCAGGCGACCGCCGGGGCCGGTTTCGCCCTCGTCGTGGGCCAGCTGGTGTCCGGACAGCGCTGGTACTGGGCCGTCGGCGCCACCTGGTGGATCTTCGTCAACACCACCTCGCGCGGCGAGACCCTGGTCCGTGGTTTCCGGCGGCTGCTCGGCACCGTCATCGGCATCGCCCTCGGCCTGCTCGTGGCCGTGCCCGTGCACGGCGACCCGGCCGTCACGGCCGCGCTGGCCGCCGTCTGCGTGTTCGGCATCTTCTACACCGCCGCCGTGTCCTACACCTGGATGATGCTCTGGGTCACCCTCCTCGCGGGGCTGCTCTACGGCCTCCTCGGCGTGCTCGGCCCCGGTCTGCTCGCCCTGCGGCTCGCCGAGACCGGCGTAGGGGCGCTCGGCGCCGCCCTGGCCGTGGTCCTCGTCCTGCCCGTGACCACCCACAGCATCACCGACGCCTGGATCCGGCGGGCCCTGCGCAGCGTGCACGCCTGCGCCGTCGAGACCGCCCGGCGCCTGGCGGGTGCGGCGGACGCCGACCCGGGTCCGCTGGTGGCCGAACTGGAGCAGCTCCTCGCCCGGGTCCGGCTCTCGGTCGCCCCGCTCGTGCACCCGCTGAACCCGATGCTCGGCCGCAAGCGGCGGGCCCGGCACGTGCTGGCCCTCCTCGACGACTGCGCCCGCGAGATCCGTGGTCTGGTCGCCGTCGCCGCGGACCCGGAGGCCTCCCACGACGCCCGTCTCGCCACGGCCTGCCGGCGGGTGGAGGCCGCCGTGGAGGCCCTCACCGAGGGCAGGGACATCGCGGTCCACGCGGACGGCCTGCCCCACGCGGAACCCGCCCTGGCCCATCTGCACGGGCTGGAGCGCGCCCTGGCCGATCTGGCCCGCCCCCTGCGCACCCCGTCGGGCTCACCGCTGGTGGGCGCGTGACAGGGCTGTGAGGCGTGGGCGGCACCCTGGGCGGCACGGGCCGACTGGGCCATGAGGTGCAAACGGCCCATGGGAGGCACGGTGGCGATGCGCGCCGTGAGGACATGGGCCGCCCTGCGCCGGCACGGCGCCGATACGCGATCCGCCGGGCCCGGGGCCGACCGGGCGACGCACCCTTGACCGTTTGGTCTAGACCGCGCATGATCGGCTGCGCGGTCCACCCGGCCGCGCGGACGAGAGGGGACAGCGGTGGCGGACGGCAGGCGGCGGGCGTTCATCGGGTCGTTCACGGCGGCCGGCGGCCCCGGCATCGTGACGGCGGAGGTCGACGCCGACACCGGCGCGCTGACCGTGCTGAGCAGCGTGAACGCCGTCCCGGACCCCTCCTGCCTGACGCTCTCACCGGACGGGGAGATGCTGTACGCGGTCAGCGAGACCGCCGCGGGCGCGGTGGCCGCGTACCGGGTGGACGGGGACAAGCCCGAGCCGGCCGGGCGGCCCGTGCCGGTCGACGGCAGCGGCCCTACCCACCTCAGCCTGTACGCCGGGCACGTCCTGACCGCCAACTACGGCTCCGGCAGCGTCACCGCGGTCCCGCTCCGCCCCGACGGCACGCTCGCGCGGTCCGCGTCCCGCGTGCTCCGGCACACCGGCGCCGGTCCGCACACGCCCCGCCAGCAGAGTCCGCACGCCCACCAGGTGCAGCCCGACCCGAGCGGCCGCTGGGCCGTCAGCGTGGACCTCGGCACGGACTCGGTGCGGGTGTGCACGCTGACCGACGGCGCCCTCGTCCTGCACCGGGAGACCGCCCTGCGCCCCGGCTCGGGGCCGCGCCACCTGGCCTTCCACCCGGACGGTGGCCACGCCTACGTCGTCAACGAACTGAGCCCTTCCGTCACCGTATGCCGCTGGGACGCTTCGGAAGGCGCCCTCACGCCGCTGTCCGAGACCCCGGTCCTGCCCGGTGCACCGAAGCACGACGCCTACCCGTCGGGCATCGCCGCCTCACGCGACGGCCGCTTCGTCTGGACCGCCACCCGCGGCGAGGACGTCCTGTCCGTGCTCGCCGTCGAGGGCGAAGGGCTGCGACTCGTCACCACGGTGCCCTGCGGCGGCCACTGGCCGCGTGCCCTCACCGCCGACGACGGCTTCCTGTACGTCGCCAACGAGCGCTCCGGCGACGTGACCTGGTTCGCGGTCGACCCGCTCACGGGTGTCCCGCGGCGAGGCGGCTCGATCAGGGTGGCGGCGGCCTCGTACGTGACCCTCGGCTGAGCGGGAGCACCGAGCCGCCCGCGCCCCGCCGCGTCCTCGACGAGGAAGGCCCGCTCCGAACCGGAGCGGGCCTTCTCGGTGTTCTGCGCGGCGCCGGGTGTCAGCGCGCGGGCGTGCTCTGCGGCTGCTGCGGGGCGATGCCGAGCGCCGTCGTGTACTTGGCCAGGGCGAGCTTGCCGATCGCCGGGTACGGGCCGAGCGGCTCGGCGGCGGAGCACCCGGCCTCCTTCGCGGCCTCCTCGAGCAGGACCTGCTCGATCTCCGGGCCGATCAGGTACGGCGCGAGCGCCAGCTGCTGCGAGCCCGAGGAGCGCAGCTGGTCGGCGACGGAGGCGATGGAGCCCTCCTGGTCCAGCGCCGCGGCCATCACCGGAACGGCGAGACGCGCGGCGAGCAGCATGCCGGTGATGCCCGCCGCCTGCACCGCCTCGTCACCGCCCACCGAAGCGAGGATGATGCCGTCCGCGGCGGTCGCGACGGTGAACAGCCGGGCACGGTCGGCACGGGCCAGACCGGCCTCGGACAGCCGCACGTGCAGCGCCTCGGCGAGCAGCGGGTGCGGGCCGAGGACATCGGTCAGCTCGGCGGCGACACGGCTTTCCATGAGGGCCTGGCGGACCTGGCGCAGCAGCGAACCGTCCGGGCCCGCGAGCAGCGGCACGACGACGGCGACGGGGCCGTCGGGCATCTTGACGTCCATGCCGGCGGCACGGGCCTGCTCGAAACGGGCCGTGCGCTCCTCGGCCGCGTGCACGAGCACGGCCTGCAGAGAGGGGAACTCGGCATTGTCCCCGTCGAGGTATCCGATGCGGGCGTCGAGGCCGGGCAGCTCGGAGCGGGCGATGCTCACGACCTCTTCGGCGAGGCTGCGCGTGGTGTTACTGGGCGTCCCCGGCACGGCGAGGACGAGCGCGGGCGCGCCCTCGGGAGCAACCAGCGGCTCGGGACGGCGGTGGCGTCCGGGCTGGCGGGGGCGCGGCATTCGTACGGGCAGGCCATCCGCGGGCCCAGTGGGGGAACTCATGGCGCCGCATGTTACTGGCTTCCTGGGTTCCTCTGTTCGGGGAGGGTGCAGGTGAGCGGTATCCGTCCCGTTTTGTCTATTGAGTTAGGTACGGATCGGACGCGATCGGATCAATCACCCGAACGGATGGTCACGGACAGCAGCCTCTCGTCACCCGGCAGCGAGAGGGAACCGGTGCTCAGTGCGGCCGCGATGCGCACCGAGCCGTGCAGCGGATCGCCCTCGGCCGCTACCCGCCGCGCCCGCGGCAGCCGCCGGGTCAGTTCCTCGTCCAGGGGCCCGAGCAGCGGGTCGCCCAGCTCGAACAGGCCGCCGGTGACGGCGACGCGCGGCTCACCGCCCGTGGGGCACACGGCCGCCGCGGAGTCCGCCATGTGCCGGGCGGCGCTACGCAGGATGCCCGCGGCAACGGGATCCTCGTCCGCGCAGGCGGCCACACGGGGTGCGAAGGAGGCGAGCACGGCGGGCCGGTCGGGACGGGGATACAGCGCGCCGGGCAGCCCCGCGACGGGCCCGAACTGCTCTTCGGCGCACGCCAGCAGGCGGGCCGAACCCTCCTCGCGTCCGTCGTGGGCGCGCAGCGCGGCCTCGAGGCCGGCCCGGCCGATCCAGGCGCCGCCCCCGCAGTCGCCGAGAAGATGCCCCCAGCCGTCCGCGCGCCGCCAGCCGGTCAGGTCGGTTCCCATCGTGATCAGCCCCGTACCGCCGGCGATCACGGCACCGGGGCGCGCCCCGAGCGCACCCATGTACGCGGTCACGGCATCGGCGGCCAGCGCGACCCGGCGCACCCCCCACTCCCGGGCCAGAGCCCCGGGCAGTTCGGCCCGCAGCCCGTCCCCCAGGGAGGCCATCCCGGCGGCGCCGACGGCGACGGTGGTCAGCGGCACCGCTCCCGCCTCCGCGGTCAGCGCGGCCACCAACGGCACGAGTCGGGCCATGAAGTGCTCGGGATCGATGCCCCGCTCGCCCGTGCGCACCGGCTCACCGGCCGCCCGGCGGGCCAGCGGTCCACGCTCGGCGGTCCCGATCACGGCCCGAAGCCCGGAACCGCCGGAGTCCACGGCGAGAAACCCGGAACCTTCCGGCGCGCCTGTCATGGCAGGCGCCAGTCCACCGGTTGGCCGCCCTGACGGATCAGCAGGTCGTTGGCCCGGCTGAACGGGCGCGAACCGAAGAAGCCCCGGTCGGCCGACATGGGGGAGGGGTGGGCGGACTCGACGGAGGGGAGGTCGCCGAGGAGCGGGCGCAGATTGCGGGCGTCACGGCCCCACAGGATGGACACCAGCGGCTTGCCGCGCCCCGCCAGGGCCCGGATGGCCTGCTCCGTGACCTCCTCCCAGCCCTTGCCCCGGTGTGCGGCGGGCTTGCGCGGGGTGGTGGTCAGCGCCCGGTTGAGCAACAGCACGCCCTGCCGTGTCCACGGCGTGAGGTCGCCGTTGGACGGCTGCGGGAGCCCCAGGTCGGCGTTCAGCTCGCGGTAGATGTTGATGAGGCTGCCGGGCAGCGGCCGCACGTCCGGCGCCACCGAGAACGACAGCCCCACCGCGTGCCCCGGAGTGGGGTACGGGTCCTGACCGACGATCAGGACGCGTACGTCGTCGAAGGGCTGCTGGAAGGCCCGCAGGACGTTCGGCCCGGCCGGGAGGTAGGTGCGTCCCGCGGCGATCTCCGCGCGGAGGAAGTCCCCCATCGCGGCGACGCGTTCGGCCACCGGTTCCAGGGCGTTAGCCCAGCCCGCTTCGACGATTTCATGCAAGGGTCGTGGTGCCACGGGCGTCACCCTACTGCCGTACGGACAGCGGCGATCAACCGGTGGCCAACGCCTGCGCGCACTCGTCCCCCGCCCGTTGCCCTGCCTCGTCCCCCCGTCCTCGTCCCTGCCTCAGCCGACGAGCGCGGCCCGCACGCACAGCACGTCCGGCAGGTGCGAGGCGAGCTGCTGCCAGCTGTCGCCGTCGTCGGCCGACGCGAACACCTCGCCGTTGCGGTTGCCGAAGTAGACGCCAGCGGGGTCGGCGTCGTCCGTGCACATCGCGTCGCGCAGCACCGTGCCGTAATGGTCTTCCCGGGGCAGGCCCGTCGAGAGGGGCTCCCAGCTCTTGCCCGCGTCCGCCGTCCGGTAGACCCGGCACCGGTGACCGGCCGGGACCCGGTCCGCGTCGGCGTTGATCGGGAACACGTACGCCGTGCCACCCCGGTGCGGATGCGCCGCCGTGGCGAAGCCGAACGTGGACGGCAGCCCCTCGCCGATGTCCGTCCAGTGCGCGCCGGCGTCGTCGCTGCGGTACACGCCCCAGTGGTTCTGGAGGTACAGCCGGTCCGGAGTGGCCGCGTCCCGGGCGACCTTGTGCACGCACTGGCCGAACTCCGGATTCGGGTCGGGCAGGAACACCGCGGAGACACCCGAGTTGGAAGGTGCCCAGCTCGCGCCGCCGTCCAGGGTGCGGAACACACCGGCGGTCGAGACGGCGACCGTCACCGCCTTCGGGTCGCGCCGGTCGGTGAGCACGGTGTGCAGGCCCTCGCCGCCGCCGCCCGGCACCCATTTCGAACGCGTGGGGTGCTCCCACAGGGGCCTGACCAGCTCGAACGTCTCCCCGCGGTCCTCCGAGCGGTACAGCGCGGCCGGCTCGGTGCCCGCGTACACCACGTCCGGCTCGGCGGCGGCCGGGTGCAGCTGCCAGACCCGTTCCAGTGACGCCCCCGTGTCCTTGGGGAACTTGACCGCCGGGCGGGCCGGTTCGGTCCAGGTCCGGCCGAGGTCGTCGGAGTGGAACACGGACGGGCCCCAGTGTGCGCTGTCACCGCCGACCAGCAGCCGCGGAGTCCCGGTCCGGGTGTCGATGGCGACCGAGTACACGGCCTGCGCGTTGAAGTAGGGGCTCTCGTCGAACTCCCAGGCCTCACCGCCTCGCCGGCGCCCGATGAACAGGCCTTTGCGCGTGCCCACGGCGAGCAGTACCTCGGTCATGCCGATCACCTCCGCGGCGTCGTCGTTGACGCCCTCGTCCCGAACACCGGCCAGTCTGCACCCGGCCACTGACAGTCACCTCCGGAGCGGGCTGCGCCCCAGGTCAGCGGGGGTGTCGGCGAGGCGGGCCCGGGGGCTCGCGGGCCGCCCCGGCCGGGCGCTCGCGGGCGCGGGGAACCGTGGAGATCGTCACGCCGGGTAGGTGCAGTGAGCATCCAGGCGCCGCCGTCCGTATGGGGAGAACGGCGGGATGGTCGTGGGCTCGTGAGGAGGAGGCCTTCGATGGCGTTACGTGGTCCGAAGGTGTGGCTGTGGCGCTGGCGGCGCAATGCGCTCAAGCGCCGTGGTGACCGGGTGGAGGCCTGGGTCGTCCTGGGCGTGTGGATGCTCACCGCGC
Source organism: Streptomyces sp. NPDC056373 (assembly GCF_042262425.1). Lineage (NCBI taxonomy): Bacteria > Bacillati > Actinomycetota > Actinomycetes > Kitasatosporales > Streptomycetaceae > Streptomyces > Streptomyces sp. NPDC056373. The sequence goes on along the minus strand of NZ_JBHJPX010000015.1, from coordinate 117,135 downwards.
TGGTCGGGCTGCTGGCCGGCACGACGGTGAGCCGCTCCGTCGAGGACGGACTGGCCCGGGAACGCGCCGAGTGGCGCCCCCTCGTGGCACGGCTCGCCGAGCGCGCGCCCGGGGCGGCCCCCGAGAGCGGCCGTGCGTCCCGCACCGAGACGGTGTGGGCGACGGCACGGTGGACCGCCGCGGACGGGTCCGAGCACTCCGGTCAGCTGCGGGTCCCGGCGGGCAGTGCCATGGGGGCGCCGGTCACCGTGTGGACGGATCCCGAGGGCCGTCAGGTCACCCGGCCCGTCACCGAGTCCCAGGCGCGGGTACGGGCCTCCCTGATCGGTGGCGCGACAGGTCTGTGCGCCGCGGCCGTCCCCCTGCTCGCCGGCCGTGCCCTTCGCGGTCGCCTGGAGCGTCGCCGCATCGACCAGTGGGACGCGGAATGGGCCCGCTTCGGCCCGATGTGGGGGCGCACGACGGGGTGAGGCCGTGGACATGATGAGCCCGTGCGGCACCCCGCTCCGGCGGCAGACGGGCCGGTCCTGCCGGGAGTCGGCCTGTCCGGCCCCTCCGCAGGCGCCGGCCTGCCGGTGGCGTCGTCCCGCTGCCCGGAGGCGTAGGCCTTACCGGTGCCCCGCTCCGGCCAGTGCCTGACCGCATGTCCGGAGCAACGTCAGGTCCTCGCGTATGCCGTCGCCCCCGGCGCCGGTGCGATGCCGCAGGGGAGAGGCGAGTTCCGCTCGGAGCAGGTCGTGCAGGGGCGCTCCCGAAGGTCCCAGTGCCCGGACGCACTCGGCGATCGTCGCGCGGGTGCGTGGGTGATCCCTCCACGCCGAGCGCAGGACGGGGAGGAACCGTTCCGGTTCGCCCGTCGCCCGCCACACCGCGCAGGCGGCGGTGGCCCGTGCCTGCGCGTCACCCCGGTCGGCCAGCTCGCGCAGCCCGGGCAGGGCCGGGCGAGCGGCCGGGCCCAGCCGCCCCAGTACGGCCGCCGCACGGCGTCGGTGGCCGCTGTCCGTGTCCGGCGACGTGTCCGTCAACGCGCGGAGCAGCACGGGCAGCACGGCATGCGCGTCGCCAGTGATCGACCACAGCGCGTCCGCCGCCGCGACCGCGCAGTCGCTCTCCAGCAGCCGGTGCAGATCCGGTACCGCCTCGCGCGCGGCGCCGCCGAACGCGCCGAGGGCACGAACCGCCGCCTCCGTGACGGTGTCACGCCGCCGCAGCCCGTCCGGCATGCCCCGCAGCAGACGCAGCACAGCGGGCAGGGAAGCCTCGTCACCCAGCGCGGCGAGGGCCGACAGCAGGGGAACGGCCCGCTCGCAGATGTCGGACGTGTCGAGCGGCACGCGGGCGAGCGACCGCCGCAGCGCCGGGACGAGCGGCACGGCCGTGCGGCCCAGACGGGGTACGGCCAGCCCCAGATCGAGCGGTACGACCGGACCCGCCAGCACCTCGGCCAGCACCGCGGCGGCCCGCGCGTCGCCCGTCCCGGCCAGTGCCTTGAGCGCGCCGCCCAGGGTCGGAGCACCCCGCTCCCCATGCCGTACCCGCAGCTCGGGACGGTACGTCACCAACGCGTGGAGACGGTCCGCGGCGGGCGCGGCCAGCTCGGAGAGCTCCACCAGGACCGCGACCGCCGCGTCGTGCAACCGGCTCTCCTCCGCGCCCAGTTGGTTGCTGATGAGGAGGACCGGCTCCGCGTGGCCGGTGCGCCACTCGCGGAAGAGCCCGGCCGACATCCACACCCCGTTGCACCGGTCCAGGGGATCCGGGCTGGTCAACTGCCCGCACAGCAGGGCGACACGGTCGGCGACCCGGCTGCCGAGCGACGAGTGCAGGGTCCGCAGCAGCCGGGAGCCCTCCTCGTCCGAGGGGCGCAGCCGCCGCAGCCGGGAGGCGAGCGTGTCCGGACCGGGACAGTCGTCCGGGGCCCCCGCCCGGGCCCGCACCTCCGATCTCTCTCTGAGCAGCCCGACGACGGTCGGTACGAGAGCGGCGGGGAGCAGTTCCGGGGCGCACCCCGCGAGCTGGCCGAGGGCGGCGAGCCGGAGACCGGGGCCGTAAGGCGGCCCGCTCAGCTCGGTCAGCAGGCGCACCGCCCCGGCTGCGTCCGCCTCGCCGGCCGTGTGAGCCTCGATGGCCGTGTGAGTCTCCCCGGCTGTGCGGGACTTCTCGGACGCGGCGGTCTTCCCGGCCGGGAGGTGGCGCTGGACGAACAGGCCGAGGCTCTCCGCGAGGGCGAGCAGGACACCGTCGTCCCGCTCCACGGTGATCCGTTCCCGCAACAGGGCGAGCACCCGCCCCGGTCGGTCCGCGTAGCGCACCAGTGCGCCCGGGACCACCCGCCGCACCGCGGGGTCCGGGTCCCCAGCGAGACGCACGAAGACGCCGGCACCCGCGCGCAGGGTGTTCCGCACCTCTGCCGTGCTGTCGTCGCGGGCAGCGGCGATGTCCCCGATGCTGACGAGGAGCTCCACCACGCCTGCCCGGTCCCGCACGTCGTCGCGGTCGGCGAGCTCGAGGAGGAACGGAACACACGCGAGCGCCGAGTCGTGGACGTCGTCGTCCCTGTGGTGCACGGCGCCGTACATCCCGTCGAGGGCGGTCTGCCGCTCGGCCGGGTCGGAGGAGGCCAGCCCCCGCAGTAGTCCGGGCACGTCCGCCGCGCTGCCGTACCCGTGGCGCAGCGAGGCCCGGTCGGCCTCGTCCATCCCCCTGAACACGCTGTCCTCCCCGAGACGAAGTGCCAACGACGGGGAGTCTGCACCACTGCACTGACAACGAAGCGGAATCGGGAGATGACTGTGCGCGAACTGTGCGCATGATGGCTTGAGTTCGAGTTCGGCCCTGCCCTGGCCGGTTTGTCCCGCACCGGCCGGTCGCCCTCTCGGCCGGCCGGTCCCGCCCCCGGCGCCTCAGCCCTCGCCGCCGGGCAGCGCCCGCTCCACGATCGTGTCCAGGTCCGCCGTCCGCGGCAGGGTCCCGAACGCGTGCCCCCAGTCGCCCCGAGCCGCGTCGCGCAGAACGCGTCGGCGACCGCCGCCGGGGCGTGCCGGACGAGGAGGGGGGCCTGGAGGGCCAGCGCCATCTGCTCCACGAGACGGCGGGCCGTGACCGGCGACGCCTCGGACAGACCGGCCTTGAGACGCGTCACGGCCGAGTCCAGGCGGGCGTCCGCTCCCCGGGCGAGGGCGAGCTCGCCGAACAAGGCCTCGGCGGTGCCCGGTTCACGGCTCAGCGCCCGCAGCACGTCGAGCGCGTTGACGTCGTGAACACCGCGACCGGACGCGGCCCGGCGGAACGGGCCGACCTGCGCACGCGACTGACCGCCCTCCGGCTCGCCGAACCCCGCGAAGGCGTCTGGCTCCGGCCCGCCAACCTGACCCGTCCTCTCCCCGGTGAGCTGGGCCAGGTCGTCCAGCGCTACACGGCGCGCCCCGACCGCCCCTCGGACGACCTGGCCGACAGCCTGTGGCCGCTGGACGCCTGGTCCGCCACCGCCCGGGCCCTGCTCGCCCACATCGCGGCTCGCCCCGCCCGGCCGACCGCCTGACGGCTTTCCCCGCCGTCGTACGGCACCTGCTCGCCGGCCCCGTGCTGCCGCCCGGGCTCCTGCCCGCCGACTGGCCCGGCGCCGAACTACGCGCCGTCTACACCGCCTACCAGCGCGAGCTGATCGGGGAGGTACGCGCGCGGGTGCGCGGCACATGACGCGGACGGCCGTGTGCAGCACTCGTCGTGCGCTGCACACGGCCGCCCTCACCGTGGGGGGACTGCCCGCCCGGGACTACCTGTAGGCGATGTCCGAGGCGGAGTAGAGGCAGTTCTTGCTGTCGGGTCCGGATCCGACGGCGGTGTTGTTGTTGTACTTCTGGCAGGGGACGACCTTGCGGCCGGCGTCGTTGCGGATCGTGATGTTCCGCAGGGTCGCCACGTCGTTGCGGTTGACGTTGATGCCGACGAGCCGAGCGGTGGAGCCGGTGCCGGTCACGTCGATGGTGTTGAGGTTGACCTTGCGGGTGTACTGCGTGGAGCAGTCGCCGCATGAGCGGTACAGCGTCTTGAACTCCTGTACCGCGAAGTTGGAGACGGTCAGGGTGCCGCCGCCGTTGTGCTGGAAGACCTTGTCCGCCGCCTTCTTCGCACCGCCGCCGATCACCTGGTAGGTGGCGCCGTTGCCGCCGCGGAAGGTGGCGGCGTCCTCGCCGACGTCCTCCCACCAGACGTTCTGCAGGGTGCAACTGCCCTCGCAGTGGATGCCGTCGGCCGCGGGGGCGCCGAGTATGACGTTCTTCAGCACCGCGCCGTTGGCCAGTTTGAAGATCGGGTCCTGACCCTCCTCCTGGCCGTCACCGGCCAGGGCGCCGGTGCCGTAGAACCGCTTCATCCCGTAGTCCTTGGTGCCGGACACGGAGATCGTGGACGAGGTCCCCTGGCTGCCGTTGGGAGTCGGCCAGGTGGCGGCGCTCGCGGCGGGCGCGTTGACAGTCATGATCATGCCAACCGAGAGGCCGAGTGCGGCCAGGGTGCCGGTCATCGCGCGCCTACGGGCGCGTGAACGTGTCGCAGAAGTCATGTCCCGAGTCCTTCTGTTCGTGGGAGTGGATGGGGGGTCAGGGCCTTCCGGTGATCGTGGGTTCCGTCGAGGTCTTCAGAAGCCATGAAGGGCGCATATGTGAATGGTGTTCGTAAACATGATCGTCATGCGTCCTGCACGTGCCCCGTTCGCGCCAGCGGGTCACACTGCTGAACGGAACGTAGAGGGCAAGCGCTTTCTGGTCAACGCCTCGAGCGGAACTGATTCGGTCGCCGCTGGTCACGGCGACAGTCGTGTGGGAGCGCTTCCATGGCGGCCATGTCCATGCCACCATGCCCGAACGGACGCCTCCCACGACGGAAGGAACCCGGACGTGCCTGCCACCCCCCACCCGAGGTCGAGGGGACCCCTGCGGTCGATGCTCCTCGCGCTGGTCGCCGCGTTGTTGCCGCTGGTCGCGGCAACCGCGCTCACCGCTCCCGCGGCCGCCGCCGACGGGTCCGCCGGCGGTTCCGCCCCAGGACCCGCCCGCAAGGGGGCCGTACCCGCAGCGGCCCTCACCGAGGTCACGAACTTCGGTACCAACCCCAGCAATCTGCGGATGTACCTGTACGTACCGGAGAGCGTGACCCCGAAGCCGGCGGTCGTGGTGGCCGTGCACTGGTGCACCGGCTCGGGCCCGGACATGTACAACGGCACCGAGTACGACACGCTCGCCGACCGGTACGGATTCATCGTGCTGTACCCGTCCGTCACCCGCAGCAGCAAGTGCTTCGACGTCTCCTCGCCCCAGGCCCTGCGTCGCGGCGGCGGCAGCGACCCCGTCGGCGTCAAGTCGATGATCGACTGGGTCACCCGCACCTACGACGCCGACACGAGCCGGGTGTTCGCCACCGGCATCTCCTCCGGCGCGATGATGACGAACGTCCTGCTCGGGGACTACCCGGACGTGTTCGCGGCGGGCGCCGCCTTCTCGGGCGTCCCGTTCGGCTGCTTCGCCACCACCGACGGCTCCGAGTGGAACAGCGCCTGCTCGGGCGGCACGGTCAACCGCACCGCCAAGGAGTGGGGCGATCTTGCCCGGGGCGCGTATCCCGGCTACACCGGCCCCCGGCCCCGCATGCAGATCTGGCACGGCACCGAGGACGACGTCCTGCGCTATCCCAACTTCGGGGAGCAGATCGAGCAGTGGACGAACGTGCAGGGTGTGAGCCAGACGCCCGCCGGTACCGACACTCCCCAGCCGGGCTGGACCCGCACCCGTTACGGCGGCACGGGTGACCGGGCTCCCGTGGAGGCCATCAGTCTCCAGGGTGTCGGCCACAACCTGTACGCCCAGGGCATGGCGTCCCGCGTGCTCACCTTCTTCGGTCTGGACGTCTCCGGCCCGGCTCCTCAACCCCAGCCCGGAGCCTGCCGTGCGACGGCCTCGGTGAACGCCTGGAACACGGGGCTGACCGCGTCCGTGACCCTCACCAACACCGGCACGACGACCGTCGACGGCTGGAAGCTCGGCTTCACGCTGCCCGCCGGGCAGACGGTCACGGGCGGCTGGGGCGCCACGATCGCGCCGTCGTCCGGCTCGGTCACCGCCACCAACGTGTCGTACAACGGCACCATCGCGCCGGGCGCCGGCGTGAGCTTCGGCTACCAGGCCTCTCACACGGGCAACAGTGCCGCTCCGGCCGCGTTCACGCTCAACGGGACGGCGTGCACGGCCGGTTGACGTGCCTGAGCGGGTGCCAGATCAGACCGACCGGTGGTACTGGTCCGGCACCCGTACCTCGCCGCCGAGTTCGCGCGCCGCGTGCCGTGCCCACGAGGGGTTGCGCAGCAGCTCCCGGCCCAGCAGGACGGCGTCCGCCTCGCCGTTGGCCAGGATCTTCCCGGCCTGCTCGGCATCGGTGATGAGCCCGACCGCGGCGACCGGCAGGGCGGTCTCGTTCTTCACCCGGGAGGCGAAGGGCACCTGGTAGCCGGGCCCGGTGGGGATGTGGACGCCGGTGGCGTTGCCGCCGGTCGAGACGTCGAGCAGGTCGATGCCGTGGGCCCGCAGATCGGCGGCGAAGCGGACCGTGTCGTCCGAGCTCCAGCCGCCGTCCTCCAGCCATTCGGTCGCCGAGATGCGGAAGAACAGCGGCTTGTCGTCCGGCCAGACCTCCCTCACGGCGTCGACGACTTCGAGGGCGAAGCGGGTGCGGTTCTCGTACGAACCGCCGTAGGCGTCGGTGCGGTGGTTGGAGTGCGGGGAGAGGAACTCGTTGATCAGGTAGCCGTGGGCGCCGTGGATCTCGGCGACCTCGAAGCCGGCGGCGAGCGCACGGCGGGCAGCGGCGGCGAACTGCCCGACGACGGATCTGATCTGATCGACGGTCAGCTCGGCCGGAACCGGATGCCCGTCGTCGAAGGCGAGCGGGCTCGGGGCGACCGCGTCCCAGCCGTGGGCGTCCGGTCCGACCGGCGCGCCGCCCTTCCAGGGGCGGTCCGTCGATGCCTTGCGGCCGGCGTGGGCGAGCTGGATCGCCGGCACCGTGCCCTGTGCGGCGAGGAAGCCGGTGACGCGGCGGAACGCCTCGATCTGCGTGTCGTTCCAGATGCCCAGGTCGTAGGGGGAGATGCGCCCCTGCGGGGACACCGCGGTCGCCTCGACGATGATCAGTCCCGTGCCGCCGGTGGCGCGGGCGGCGTAGTGCGCGAAGTGCCAGTCGGTGGGTGCTCCTGCCTCGGGACCCTCCGGCGCCGCCGAGTACTGGCACATCGGGGGCATCCACACGCGGTTCGGGATGGTCAGCTCGCGCAGGGTGAAGGGCTCGAAGAGCGCGGTCACGGCGGACTCCATTCGTCACGGGGCCGAGGTCGACTCGTACGATAGGCATCGTAGTACGGTGGATGTCAAACTACGAAGGTTCTCGTACTATGGACTCCCCGAGGGAGTGGAGCCGCCGTGTCGTCGCCCGCAGTCAGCAGTCGTGACCTGCCGCATCCCGCGAGTGACGAGATCAGGCTGGAGGGCGTGCTGCATGCGCTCTCGGATCCGATGCGGCTGCGCATCGTGCGGGAACTCGCGGGCGTGCCGGGGGAGTTGTCCTGTTCGGACTTCGAGCTGCCCGTCACCAAGTCGACCACCACGCACCACTTCCGTGTGTTGCGGGAGAGCGGGGTGATCCGGCAGGTGTACCGGGGGACGGCCAAGATGAACGGCCTGCGGCGGGACGAGCTCGACGAGTTGTTCCCGGGACTCATGGCCGCGCTGCTCGATGCGGCTGCCCGGCAGGCCAGCTCTCCGGGAGACTGACGCGCGCCTCTAAAGAGCCCCGGCCCGAGCGGCTTCCAGGAGCGACGGCCAGTCGGGGAGTTTCACCATGCCCCGGCCCAGGGATGCGCCCAGTGCCGCCTCCGCCCGCTCGATCGACTGCCATCCGGTCCATCCCACCGGATCGGCGCCTTCCCCGCGCAGGGCGGGCAGGGGGTCGTCGGCCACCGTCTTCGAGGCGAGCGAGGGGGCGTCCTCCAGGAGGGACGTCGCAGTCTCCTTCGCGCAGGGGCGGTTCGTGCCGATGACGCCGGTGGGGCCGCGCTTGATCCAGCCCGCCACGTACTCGCCGGGGGTGACGACGCCCTCGCGCAGGACGCGGCCGGCCAGGTTCGGCACGGTTGCGGTGACCGGGTCGAACGGAAGCCCCTCCAAGGGGACTCCGCGGTAGCCCACCGAGCGCAGGACGAGCTGTCCCTCGATGACCTCGTACCGGCCCGTACCCGTCAGGCCGCCGTGGCCGTCCGGAGCGGTGCGTTCGAAGCGGGCGGCGCACACGTGGCCCTGCTCGGCGAGGAGTTCGGCCGGGCGGAGGAAGAACCGGAGGTGGATGCGGCGTGGCGCGCCGGTGGGGGGTGTCTGCGCCCAGCCGCGCAGCACCTCCACGTTGCGGCGCTGGGGCGCGGGCAGTGCGGACGGGTCCGTGTATCCCGGGTCCAGGGCCAGTTCCGCCGGATCCACCAGGACGTCGGTCTCCGGCAGCGTGCCCAGTTCGCGCAGCTCCTTGGTGGTGAACCGGACCTGGGACGGACCACGTCGGCCCACCATGTGGATCTCGGTCACCCGGCTGTCCGCGAGGGTGGTCAGGGCCGCCTGGGGCATGTCGGTCGGGGTGAGTTCGGCCAGGCCCCGGGCCAGCATCCGCGTGACGTCCACGGCGACGTTGCCCACGCCTACGACCACGGCCGACCGGGCGTTCCGCAGAAAACCGGCGTCCACGGCGTCCGGGTGGGCGCTGTACCAGGACACGAACTGCGTCGCCGACCAGCTGCCCGGCAGGTCCTCCCCGGGGATGCCCAGATGTCGGTCGGTCGCGGCGCCCATGCAGTACACCACCGCGTGGTAGAGCTCCCGCAGCCGTGCGACGGTCACGCCGCCGGGGCCGACCTGTATGCCGCCGAGGAACCGGACCCGGTCGTGCTCGAGGACCGCGCGCAGGTTGGTCTGCAGCGACTTGATCTTCTCGTGGTCGGGTGCCACGCCGTAACGGACGAGGCCGTACGGGCACGGCAGCCGGTCCAGGACGTCGACGTGCACGTCGGAATCCAGCTGGACGAGGCTCTGGGCGGTGTAGCACCCACTCGGCCCGGAGCCTACGACGGCGACTCGCAGCACGGCGGAACTCCTCACCCGGGGGAACCGGCGGATCTCAGGAGAGCGCTGACGCCTCCAGCATCGCACCGGCAGGGCTCCGCTGACAGGGTGCTGTGCTCCACCCGCGGCGCGTGTCCGATCTGTAGGGAATGTGATCATGCGGTTACGTTCGGCGTGTGCTGAAAGCATCCATTCTGAATCTTTCTGATCGCTCTCCGGTGGACGGTGCGGTGTCCGTGCGCCCCGCGTGGGAAGTACGGGAGAACGAGGGCACGACGAGGTGGTTCGAGTTCCGGCTGGTCTTCGCGGACGGTGCCCGGATCGATGCGCTGGCCGTCGTCGGCGACGGATGCGTCTGCGTCGAGGAGATGCGCGCCCAGCCCGCGCTGTCCCTCGACGACCTGGCCGTGCTCGCCGACCTGATCGAGGAGTCGGTGGCGGAGGCATGCGGGCCCGAAGCCGGGGCCGACGGATGCGGGGGCCAGGGGCGCCGCGCCAGACCGTCCTGGCCCCGCGGGCCGGAGGGGCGCCGGCTGGTGGCACAGGAGTACCGCGCGGCCCAGCGGGACGGCGCCGACCCGATCCTCGCCGTGATGGGCGCGACCGGGCACAGCCGTCGAGCGTCCCTCCGGCTGATCGGCCAGGCCCGCGACGCAGGCCTGCTCCCACCACGCCGCGCCCGACGCTGAACGGACTCGGGCGCATGGGCCGGCGATACGACTGTGCCCCTGCGTGGCGGCCTCGGTGGCCCTGTGCGGTTTCGGGCCGGTGCCGCCCTGGCCGAACGCCCTGGCCTCCGTCACCTCCGTGGCGGCGGTCCCTGCGACGGTGATCCTGGTGTCCGGTGGCCAGAAGCCTGTTGCTCGTGCGGAGACCTGGTCAGGCTCCTTCGGGAGTGATCAGGCAGAAGGGGTGGCCGACGGGGTCCTCGTACACCCGGTAACCGATCGGCTTGTCCGAACCGTCAAGCAGTGTCGCCCCGAGGGCGAGCACCTGCTCCTCGGCTGCGTCGAGGTCCGCGACCATCACGTCGATGTGCATCTGCTGAGGTCGCGCGGGCTCCGTCCACCGAGGTGCGCGGAAGTCGTCCACTCGCTGAAACGCGACAAACGGGATGCCCTCGGCGTTCTGGAGCACGATGAAGTCACCGGAGGCCTCCTGCCGTGAGAGTGACAGCAACTTCTCGTAGAAGCCGGCGAGCTGCTCCGGGTCGGGGCAGTCGATGACAACGGTGTACAGGCGTCCGATCACCCGGCTCACCGTGCCACTGGCCTGCGGGCGGGCCAAACGACCTCTGTTCGGCCCAGCTTGCGGAACAAGCTCACAGCATGTTCCGCATCCGCGTGATCTCGCTCGTCTGCTGTGCGATCACCTCGTCGGCCATCTCCTCGACGCGGATGTTGTTGCCCTGTCCCTTGACGTCCGTGGCCATGGTGATCGCGCCCTGGTGATGGGTCGTCATCAGGGTCAGGAAGAGATGGTCGAACGCCTGCCCGTCGGCGGCGCGGAGCTTCTTCAGCTGGGCCTGCGTCGCCATGCCCGGCATGGCGGTGTGCTCGTGCCGCTCGGCCTTCAGCGGCTTGCCGTACGACTTCAACCAGCCTTTCATCGCCTCGATCTCGGGCTTCTGGCCGGCGGCGATGCGCTCGGCGATCCGCTTCACGTCCTTCGACTCGGCGCGTCCAGGGGCGAGTTCGGTCATCACCAGCGCCTGGGCGTGGTGCTCGATCATCATGCGGACGTAGGAGACGTCGGCCGAGTTGGGTGAGTCGTTCTCCGAGCGCCGGTCGGCGGCCTCCTCGGCGGACAGGGTGCGGTTCGCCTCGCCGGGCTCACCCGGCGCGATCACGGACGGCCCGTCCGCCGCGGCCGGCTTCCGGTCCGGGCCGGAGTCACAGCCTCCGGTCGCGAGCACGGCCAGGGCGACCAGCCCCGTCGTGACGGCGGACGCCCGGGACGCACGGCGGAACAGCACAACGACCTCCTGTGGCAGACGGGTTGGAGAACCCCTCGAGTTGCGGACGACGTACTGGCACGCTTCCGCGGGTCATTGATCGGAAAACTTCATTGCGATTCTGTTGCCCCCTGTTGGTATGAGCATGGCGAAGACGATACTGCGTGGTGCGTGAACCGTTCCGCAGTGAACGGAACCAGGGAGGAAAACAGTGATCCTGTTGAACGACCGCAGAACACGCCGCAGACGCCTGGGAGTTGTGGCAGCTGCTGGTGGCCTGCTCGCCGCGCTCCTCACCGCCTCACCGGCAGGGGCCACCCCCGACCCCGGGGACGCGCCGCCCGCGCCGAAGAAGGTCTCCAAGAGCGCCCAGGCCGAGGTCCGAGAGGCCATCGAGAGCGGCGAGATACCCGGCCAGGACGAGATCGTCCACTCCGACAACATCAAGCACCTGGCCCACGTCCCCAAGGACGTGCTGCCGGGCACGAACTCGGACCTCGCCTTCCAGGGCAAGTACGCGTTCGCGGGCAACTACGACGGCTTCCGCATCTTCGACATCAGCAACCCCAAGGCGCCGAAGACCGTCGCCCAGGTGCTGTGCCCCGGCTCGCAGAACGACATCTCCGTCTCCGGCGACCTGCTGTTCCTGTCCACCGACTCCTCGCGCAGCGACAGCAGTTGCTCCAGCACCACCCAGCCGGCGACCGAGAAGTCCTCGTGGGAGGGCATGAAGGTCTTCGACATCAGCGACAAGCGCAACCCGAGGTACGTCGCGGCCGTCGAGACCGCCTGCGGCTCGCACACCCACACGCTGGTGCCCGAGCGGCGCAACGTCTACGTGTACGTCTCCTCGTACTCGCCGAACGCCGCCTACCCCGACTGCCAGCCGCCGCACGACGGCATCTCCGTCATCAAGGTGCCGCGCAAGGCGCCCGAGAAGGCGAAGGTCGTGGGCTTCCCCGTGCTGTTCCCGGGTGAGGGTCCCGACGGCGGCGGCAACCCGGGCGGGCCCACCAACCCGGGCGTGTCCAAGACCACCGGCTGCCACGACCTCACCGTGCTGCCCTCGAAGGACCTGGCCGCGGGCGCCTGCATGGGCGACGGGATCCTGTTCTCCATCAGGGACCCGGAACGCCCGAAGGTCATCGACCGCGTACAGGACAACGTGAACTTCGCGTTCTGGCACTCGGCGACCTTCAACCAGAAGGCCAACAAGGTCGTCTTCACCGACGAGTTGGGCGGCGGTGGCGCGGCCACCTGCAACGCGGAGGTCGGCCCGGACCGTGGTGCCGACGGCATCTACGACATCGTCGGCAAGGGCGACAAGCGCAAGCTGGTCTTCCGCAGCTACTTCAAGATCCCCCGCCACCAGGCGAACACCGAGAACTGCGTCGCCCACAACGGCTCGCTCATCCCGGTCAAGGGCAAGGACATCATGGTCCAGGCCTGGTACCAGGGCGGCGTGTCCGTCTGGGACTTCACCGACTCGGCCGAGCCGAGGGAGATCGCCTACTTCGACCGCGGCCCGCTGACCACCGATGTGATCCAGACGGGTGGCTCGTGGTCCGCGTACTACTACAACGGCTACATCTACTCGAACGAGATCGCCCGGGGCTTCGACGTCCTGAAGATCGACGACCGGCGCACCGACCCGGCCCGCCGGGTCCACCAGCGTGAGCTCAACGTGCAGACACAGCCGGACTACTTCGACTGATCCCGGGGGTCGCACCCCGGTGCGGCCCCGGTAGCGAAGAACCGCGACAGATCCTCGTCGCCCCTCCCGCCGGAGGCTGCGGTCTCCGGCGGGAGACCCAGCTTCCGGTCGAGCCGGTAGCGCTTGAACAGCTCGGCCCGCAGCACCGGCACCGGCATCGGCACCCCCGGCACCAGGGCCGCGTACACGGCGCCCATCAGCAGCGCGCGCATCATCGGGTAGTCGCTCTCGACGTCCGGCGACCCGTGCCGGGCCATGGTGTCCCGCAGCAGCTCGGCCAGCCGCCGCTGCTCCGGGCACTGCATGAAGCCCTCGGCCTGCAGGATCCCCGCCATGTGCTGGCGCATCAGCACGGGCCGGTCCCGGGCCAGGCCCAGGATCGCGTCGATCGCCCGGGCCATCCGTTCCCGGCCGTCCTCGGTGTGCGGCTCGCGCTCCAGTGCCTCCTCCAGCGTGCGGTGCATCAGCCGGTGCACCGCGGACTGCACCAGCTGCCGCTTGCCGGGAAAGTAGTACGACACCAGGCCACGGGCCGAACCCGCCCGGTCGGCGATGTCGCCGAGCGTCGTCGCGTCGTAGCCGCGCTCGCTCACCAGCTCGACCGCCGCCTGCAGGAGCCGCTCACGGGAACGCCGCCGCAACTCTTCGTTCACCGAGGCGCTACGCGGAGACATGCTGCAACTCCCGTGTTGACTGGCTGCCAGCCAACTATACTCAGAGGGGTCCGGCCACGACCTGTCAGGTCCGGCCGGTGATGCCGTCTGCCTCGGGCGACGCGGGGGATCGTCCGAGGCGGGCGAGCAGTCGGCCCCGGTAGTGGCCTCGGGCTACCTTCCGGTGGCGGGGGCGCCCACTTCCGTGACGTGCGCAGCACCTTGACGGAGTCGGGGGCCACCCGGCCGGGCCGTGCGGTGGTCGTGCAAGGAGTCGCACCGTACCGGGCCGGGCAGCGGGACCTGGCCGGGAGGGGCGGCGAGCCTAAGAGGCCGCTTCATGCGGCGGGGGAAGATCCCCGGCCGGGGGCTGCCGGCGCCGGTGGACCCACACCGCGAGGGCCACCACCATGGCGCCCAGCAGCCAGCCGCCCAGCACGTCCGACGGCCAGTGGACACCGAGCCAGATACGCGTCAGGCCGACTCCGACCACGGAGACGACGGCCACCGCCACGGCGGTGCGCCACACGGCCCGGCCGACGCCGTGCCGGTGCAGCAGCCACAGCAACAGGCCGCAGACCACGGTGGCGGTCATGGCGTGGCCCGACGGGAACGCCGAGTAGTGGGCGGAGTCGACGGGGTCGGGCCAGACCGGGCGGGGACGGTCCACCGCGGCCTTGACGCCCTGCTGCAGCAGGGTGCCCATCGCGACGGCCACCGCCAGCCACACCGCCGTCCAGCGGGCCGCCCAGCGCACCACCAGCCACACGACGACCGCCGCGCACAGCAGACGCATCGTCCAGGGGTCCCACACCCAGTCCGTGAGGATGCGGCACGTCCGGGTGAGGACCGGTTCGCCGACCGCCCAGCGGTGGGTGGTGTCGGAGATGTCCCGGTCCACGCCGATCAACGGGCTCCATCTGGCCGCGACGAGGACCAGCAGCAGCGCCGAGCACAGAGCCAGGGCGCCGGCGAGACCGGCGGTGGTGCGGTGTTCCGGACGGGGCGGGGAGTCGACGGACGAGGTGTGCATACTGCGATCCTCGCCGAACCGGGGGGTCCGGATCCAGTACGGGGACGATCTTCTGCCGGCCAGGCGAGGTGCTTCGGCCATGCCGTGGCCTCGGCAGGGTGCTCGGGAGGGCCCGCTAGCCCAGTGCCCGCAACCCCGGCACGAACGCCAGCAGCACCGGCACCACGGGTACCAGTGCGGCCGCCGCCGTCAGCCGCAGGCGCCGCGCCGCCGTCAGCCGGTCCGGGGGAGTGAGCAACCGGTTCACCCGGGCCGGGACATGGGCCTGCGGTGTCGGGCAGGGCCCGAACACGCCGCGGTGCTCGTTCAGTTCGACCAGCGCCAGTGCCGTGGTCAGCCGGCCGAAGCGGCGCGATGCCGTGTCGTCGGCGGCGAGTTCGACCAGGCGGTGCATCTCGTCGCGGAACGCGGCGAACACCGGCACCTGCGGAAAACCGCCGGCGAGCGCCGAGGAGCAGTTCAGCAGCCAGTCGTGCCGGGCCCGGGCGTGGCCCTGCTCGTGAGCGAGCACGGCGTCCAGCTGCCGGCCCTTCAGCCGGTGCAACGCGGCCGTGGTGACGACCAGTTGCGGGGGAGTGCCGGGCTGCCACCAGGCGTCGGGCTGCTCGCTCTCCAGGACGACCAGCCGGCCCCGGACGGCCACCTCGCCCGGCAGCAGCGGAGCCCGGACCAGCAGATCGGCGCGGCGACGGCGGCGCCGGGCGCGGGCGCGGCCGATCTCGCGCAGCAGCATCGCCGCGCTCCACAGCCCGCCGCCGGCCAGCGTGAGCGCCGTGGTCGCCGCCCAGGGGCCCGCGGTGCCGAGGGCGTAGGCCTCGACGACCGCGCGCGGGGCCGAGGCGAAGAGCTGCCCGCCGACCGCGTGCCAGGCCGCGGCCGCACTGAGCGTCATCGACAGGGCGCAGCACACGAGCACGGCCGCCACCACGCACTGCCACACCCACAGCGCCACCACCGGCTCACGGTCCGGCCAGTCCGCCCGCGCGAGCAGCCGGGGGGCGACCACGGCGGTCAGGGCGCCGAGCAGCAACAGCGCGGCGGTGAGCATCATGGGGGCAGCCTATGAGCGCCGCCCCGCTCAGGGGTACGACTTCTGACGCCGAAGTGACGCAGGCAACGGATCCGTTGGGCGCGGTCCGGTCCCGCTCACAGCGTCAGCAGCATCGCCACCATCGCGATCGCCATGGACAGCCGGCAGGCCCGAGCCAGTTCCGGCCGGTCGCCCCGGCCGGTGGGGCCGGCGCCCCCGGCCACGGCGGCGACCGGCACCAGACGGACCCCGGCCAGGAGCACGTACCCGGCGAAGTAGAGCAGCAGTGCCCCGGTCAGGAGCGGGACTCCCGATCCGCCCTGACCGTGCGCGTGCGCGGGAGAGCCGGCCATGACGACGGACATGTACACCATCGCGGCGGCCCCCACCAGGTGATGAAGATGGTGCGTGCCGGCCCGCGCCGCCCACAGCGCGTGGACGCCCGCCGCCCCGAACACCGCGGCGAAGACGGGCCACGCCCACGCGGGTGGCGTGTACACCGCCGCCGGCACGGCCATCGCGGCCATCCCGAAACCCATCAGTGCCTCGCCGCCCGCGGCGCTGCGCTGCCCCTCGGCGCCGCTGCGCATCCGTGCCAGGCAGTAGGCGCCGGTCACCGCGCAGAGCGCCACCAGCAGCCAGCCGGACGAAGCCGGTCCGTGCACGCGCACCTCCCCGTTGGACGGTCGGTCATTCGATGCCCGGGCCATGCGGCGCGCACGCAAGCGCAAGGGTGTACACGGGGAGCATTCGGCGGAGCACGCCAGGTGAGGGGATATGCTTCACGAGTAAAATACATGTTAATC
Organism: Streptomyces sp. NPDC056373; assembly: GCF_042262425.1. Lineage (NCBI taxonomy): Bacteria > Bacillati > Actinomycetota > Actinomycetes > Kitasatosporales > Streptomycetaceae > Streptomyces > Streptomyces sp. NPDC056373. Next base: position 100,793 of record NZ_JBHJPX010000015.1, on the reverse strand, counting down.
TTCTGGGTATGAGCAGTGCGCCCCCCATGCCCTCCACCCCACCCGCCCGGCGTCTCCCGCTGGCGGGTGTGCTGCGCCTCGGCAGGCCCTCGGAGATCTGGTTCAAGCCCGCTGTGAGCGTGGTCGCGGCGATCGCCCCGCCCGCCCTCACCCTGCTCGCGCTCGGCCGGCTCGACCTGGTGATGTACACGATGGCCGGCTCCCTGTGCGCCCTGTACGCACACAACCGCCCTTACGCCGCCCGGGCCGGGGTCCTGGCGCGGGTGGTGCTGGGCATGCTCGGCGGGCTCGCCGTCGCCCTGGTCGCGGCCTCGCTCACCGGCAGCGCCGTCGTCCTGGTCACCGTCGGCGCGCTGCTGGCCGCCGCGCAGAAGGTGCTGTGCGACGCCACCCGGGTCGGCCCGCCGGGCAACGTCGTCCTCACGTTCGTCAGCTCCGCCTCACTGTTCGCGCCGCAGACCATGGGGCAGGTGCCCGGACATCTGGCCCTGGCCGCAGGAACGGGTGCCTGGGCCTGGCTGGTCTGCATGGCGCCCGCGCTCCTCAGGCCGCACGGACCGGAGCGCCGCGCCACCGCCGCCGCTCTGAAGGCCGCCGCCGGGTACGCCGCCACCGGCCGCACGGGCGAGGGCCATGCCCGGGCCCGCGCCGCGGGCTATGCCGCCGTGCAGGCCGCCTGGCAGTCGCTGCTGTCCACCAACGCCCCCTCCCGGACCCGGCGCGCTCTGGAACGGCTCGTCGTCCGTGCCGAGGTCGCCCTCGCGGCGCCGGCGGAGGCGGACGCGGGCCGGCTGCGCGCGTGGGCGGGTTCGCTGCGCGGCACCGGGCCCGTCCCGGAGGCCGGACTGCCGGACGCGGGCGCCGGTCAACTGCTCGGCGTGGCCGCGGCCCGGCCCCTCCGGGCACGGCTGGGGCCACTGACCCCGCTCGCGGTGCGTACCGCGCTCGGCTGCGCGCTCGCCGGCTACGCCTCCCTCGCCCTCGGCATCGGCCGCCCCTACTGGGCACTGGTCACCGCCGCCTCGCTCTACCAGGCCAACACCGCTCTGACCTGGAGCCGGGCCGTCCAGCGGGTCGTCGGCAACGTCGTCGGCGTGCTCGTCTTCCTGGCGGTCGTGCCGCTCGCGCACCTGGGACCGATGGCGCTCGTGCTGTGCTGCCTGGCGTTCAGCTTCGGCGCGGAGGTGCTGATCAGCCGGAACTACTGGCTCGGCAGCGTCTGCGTGACGCCCATGGCCCTGCTCATCACGGAGTTCGCCGGATACCAGGAGCCCAGGACGCTGATGACGGAGCGGGTCGTGGACACCGTCGTCGGTGCGCTGGTGGGATTCGTCGCCGCCGTGGCCGTCACCGACCGGCGCGCGGGCGACCGTGTCGAACACGCGCTGACCACCGCCGACCGGGCCCGCGAGCACGCCGCCCGCCTCCTGGCCGAGCCGGGCCCCGGCACCACGGGCCTGGAATCGGCTCGCCGAGGCCTCGCCGTCGCGCTCGCCGACCTGCGTGCCGCCGCCGACGCCGCCGCCGGTGAATGGTGGCAGCGGGCCCTGCCGCAGGAGCGGGTCGTGCTCGCCGAGCAGTCCGGACACCGTACGCTCGCCGCGACGGCCCGACGCCAGGGCCTGCTCCCGGACCGGGACCCGGCCACAGAAGCGGAGGACGCACGGCCATGACGCCGACCGAAGGACCATCGCCCGAGCGGAGCGACACGGGTCACGGCCCGCAGCCGGCGGCGGAGGAGCGGGCGGCCGACGAGGCGGGGACGACGGGAGCGGCCACCGCGGCGAGCGACCCCGGAGGCGGCCCCTCCACCGAGGCCGGCGCTCCGGGTGGTGGCCGTGGGGACGACACCGTCCGCGGCAGCCTCCCCGCCGAAGCGGACACCCCGGGTGGCCGCCGGGGTGACACCGTCGCCGCCGTGGTGCGGCAGTGGCAGGCCGTGCACCCCGGGCTCGACACCGGGCCGATGGAGATCATCGGGCGGATCAACCGCTGTGCCGCTCTGCTGCAGCAGGCCGAGGACGCTCCCCTGCGCCGGGCGGGGCTCAGCCGGCCCGAGTTCGATCTGCTGGGCGCGCTGCGTCGTACGGGGCACGAGCTGACGCCCGGGGAGCTGGCCAGGGAGACCTTCTCCTCGGGGGCCGCCGTCACCAAGCGCCTGAAGCAGCTGACCGAGCGCGGGCTGGTCGAACGGCGCGGGGACACCCGTGACAGGCGGGTCGTGCACCTGCGCCTCACCGACGCCGGGCGCGACCTCGTCGACGGCATCCTGCCCGTCCAGCTCGCCTACGAGACCGCCGTGCTGTCCGGCATCGAGGGCTCCGCGCAGGGCGAACTGGCCTCCTCGCTGGGAGAGTTGCTCAGCCAGCTGGAGGGGCGGCTCGGAGCGCTGCGGGCCTGATGCGGCCACCGGCCCGGACGCGCCGGCGCACCGGTCACAGCACCTCGTGCACCGTGCGGCGATGCGTGGAGCGGCGGTCGTCGACGGCCTCCCAGCGGTCGCCGTAGACGGCTTCGGTGATGGCCGGCTCCCGGAGGAAATCGTGCGGGAAGCCGAGCGGCACCGCGCTCACCTCGTCGAGCCGGGCGAGGGCGTCCGTGTCGAGGCGGACGTCGACACTGGCCAGATTGTCGGCGAGCTGGCTCTCCCTGGTCGCCGCGATGATCGGCACCACGTTCCCCGGCCGGGCCAGCAACCAGGCCAGCGCCACCTGCGCCGGGCTCCAGCCGCCCTGCTCGGCCACCTCCAGCACGGCGCTGACCACCGCCTCCTCGCGCGGGTCGGCGTCCCCGCCGGTGGTGTCGAGACGCCCCGCCTCGCCCTTGCGGTACTTGCCGGTGAGCTTTCCGGCCGCGAGCGGCGCCCACGCCAGCACGGCCAGGTCGAACGCCCGGGCCTGCGGCAGCAGTTCGCGCTCCGGCGTCCGTTCCAGCAGGCTGTAGCGCAGCTGCGAACCGGCGAACGCGGTCCATCCCCGCAGCTCCGCAAGGGTGTTGGCCCGGGCGATCTCCCAGGCCGGCCAGTCCGAGACACCGACGTACAGCACCTTGCCCGTGCGGACGAGGTCGTCCAGGGCCCGCATGACCTCCTCGACCGGTGTGAAGTTGTCCCGGGCGTGCACCCACAGCACGTCCAGCCGGTCGGTACGCAGCCGCCGCAGGCTCGCCTCCACCGACTGGACCAGGTTCTTGCGGTGATTGCCCGCGGCGTTGACGTCACCGTCACGGATTCCGCAGGTGTACTTGCTGGCCAGTACGAACCTGTCGCGCCGGCCTTCGAGCAGCTCGCCGAGGATCCGTTCCGAGCTGCCGTCGGTGTAGTTGTTGGCGGTGTCGATGAAGTTGCCGCCCGCCTCCGCATAGGCGTCGACGATCCGGGCGCTGGTCTCCTCACCGGCGCCCCAGCCCCAGTCGTCGCCGATGGTCATCGCGCCGAGGCTCAGCTCGCTCACGCGCAGACCGGTCTTGCCGAACAGTGTGTAACGCACGGTTGTCCTCTCGGGCAGGTCGTGCGCAGGACGCTAGGAGCTGGAGTGCACTTCAGCGCAAGCCCCCACCGATGCCCTCGGCGTCACACACCGTCGTCTCAGCGCTCGTCGTCCGCCCGGTACACGCCGAACACCGCCCCCTGCGGGTCCCGCAGCACCGCGATGCGCGGGCCGTCGGGAACGGAGGTGGGCACCATCAGGACCGTGCCGTGCCGCTGCACGACGGCGGTCGTGCCGTCCACGTCGGCCACCGCGAAGTAGGGCAGCCAGTGCGCCGGCACCTCGGGCGGGAACTTCTCGTCCATGGTCACCATGCCGCCGAAGTCGGCGCCGCCGACGCCCCACTGGGTGTAGCGGTCCGACGGGGCGACCGTCCAGCCGAACACCCGCGTGTAGAAGGACACCGCCCCCTGCGGATCTCGCGTCATCAGCTCCACCCAGCCCAGCGAACCCGGCGCGTTGAACAGCCCGGCGCCCGGGAAGGTCCCCGCCTGCCACAGCTGGAACACGGCCCCGCCGGGATCGGCGGCCACCGCGAAACGGCCCGCGTCGAACACGTCCGTCGGGCCGAACAGCACCGACCCGCCGGCCTCCGTCACCGCACGCACGACGGCGTCCGCGTCGGCCACCGCGAACGACACGTTCCACGCGACCGGCTGCGACGGCTGGTACAGCGGGGCGAGCGCCGCCACGGCCGCGTCCCCGAGGTGCGCGACGGTGTACCCGCCGGCCTCCTGACGCGCGTCCGTCTCGGGCCGCCAGCCGAACAGCCGCGTGTAGAACCGCCGGGCCGCGTCCAGATCGCTGGTCCCCAGCTCGGTCCAGCAGGGACCGCCGGTCACCGGTGCGTCGAGTTTCATGGCGTTCCTTCCGCGAGCGGCGGGGGTCCCCTCCAGCACGCTAAGCCGCCTCCCGGGCTCACTGCCATCCGGGGGAAACCCGGTGGTGCGCCGCGGCGGCCCCGGCGTACCCTCGCCCCGTACCGCACCGCGTGGCGGCCGCCGGCTCTGCACCCTGCCCGGAGGTACCCCATGCCGGCGCTCCAGGTGCGCCCCTTCCGCCGGACCGACCGCGACCAGCTGACCGACCTGGTCAACCTGCACGTGGCGGCCCTTCCGGAACGCCACGCCCGCCCGGCGGGTATCGCCGACATCGGCAACCTGTACATCGACCCCGCGCAGTCCGGCACCGGAGTGGCGCACTGGCTGCTCGCCCGGGCCGCCGACCGGCTGCGGCTGTGCGGCGTCGACCGTCTCGTCGCCTGTGAGCCGGCCGCCGACAGTGCCCCGCCGGCCCTCCTGACCGGTGCGGGCTTCGGCGGGCTCACCCGCACCGACCGGGGCTGGGAGCACCGCCCCGGGAGAACTCAGATGCCGGGCCGGTAGCGCATCGGGTGGTCCGCCGGAACCTCCACCAGCACGATCGGCGTCCCGTCCGGATCCGCGATCCACATCTCGACCAGCCCCCAGGGTTCCTTCACCGGCGGCCGCACGATGTCCACGCCCTTCGCCCGCAGCTCCTGCTGTGCCGCGGTCACGTCGTCGACCTGCAGCCACAGCCGTACGGCGGGCGCCGGGGGCGTCTCGGAGCGGCCCGAGACCTCCAGGAAGCCGCCGCCCAGGAAGAACACCGTGCCGCGCTCCGCGCCCGTGCCGAACTCGCGGTACACGGCGAGGCCCAACTGCTCGCCGTAGAAGGCCCGGGAGCGCTCGGGGTCGGTTGGGCGGAGCAGGATCCGGCTGCTGAGTACATGCACCATGCAGCGGAGCTTAGTGGGGGCGTTACGCTCATCCCTGCCCGAGCCGCGCCAGGAAGACGGAGACGCACGCCCATGGAGACCGCCGCCACCGCCACCGCACTGACGTACCGCGACGCCACCGACGCCAACGTGGACGGGCTCGTCGCGCTGGTCGAGTCGGCTTACCGGGGCGACGACAGCCGTGCCGGATGGACCACCGAGGCGGACATCCTCGAAGGGCAGCGGACCGACCCGGAGGGCGTGCGAGCGGTCATCAAGTCGCCCGACAGCCGGCTCCTCACGGTGGAGCGGGACGGCAGGATCGTCGCCTGCTGCCAGTTGGAGCACCGGGGCGAGAACGCCTACTTCGGGATGTTCGCCGTCAGCCCTCTGCTCCAGGGCGCTGGCCTCGGCAAGCTGGTCATCGCGGAGGCGGAGCGCCGGGCCCGCGAGACGTGGGGCGTGCGGGAGATGCAGATGACGGTGATCTCCGTGCGTGAAGACCTCATCGCCTGGTACGAGCGGCGCGGCTACCGCCGTACGGGACGGATGACCCCGTTCCCGTACGGCGAGGAGCGCTTCGGGATCCCGCAGCGCGACGACCTGCAGTTCGAGCTGCTGGTCAAGGAACTCGGCTAGGCCGTGAAACGGCCGGTGCGTTTGATGTCCGGGTGGTCGGTGGTCGCGCCGTCCAGACCGAACGCCCGGACCAGTCGCAGCTGGTCCTGCGTGTTCACCACCCAGCCGATGATCCTCAGGTCGGCCTTGCGGGCCCGCTCCACGATCTCCAGGGTGAGCCGGCGGATGTTCAGGCACACGGTCCCGGCGCCGGCCTCGACCGCGCGGTCCACGATGTCGGTGCCGTAGCGACTGGCGATCAGTGCCGTGCGCACCCCCGGCACCAAGGGCTTGATCTCGGCGATCGCCTCGTCGTGGAACGACGACACCTCCACCCGGCCGGCCAGATCGCGGCGGTTCATCACCTCGGCCAGTGCCCGCGCCGCCTGTTTGTCCTTGATCTCCGCCTGGAGCGGCGTGTGGACGGCCTCCAGGACCTCCTCGAATTCGGGGACGTGCTCGCCCCGGCCCGCGTCCAGAGCCCGCAGCTCGGCGAGGGTCTTCTCGGCGATCGGGCCGGTGCCGTCGGTCGTGCGGTCCACATCCGTGTCGTGCATGACGACGAGCGCGCCGTCCTTGCTGAGATGCAGATCGAGCTCGATGGCGTCGAGGCCCGCCTCCTGGGCGGCGACGAAGGACCGGAGGGTGTTCTCGGGTTCCACACCCATGACTCCGCGGTGACCGATGGTGAGGAAGTTCAAGACGCGACTCTCTTCCGTCGACAGGCGGCGATGGGGGCCTGACGGCCCCCCTGACCGTATCGCCTGGACCCGCCCTGTGCAGAGAGTGAGGGCATGGTCGCCGCGCATTCGGGCAGAAGTGTGACCGACAGGAAAAAGTGCGGTGGAGCACAGGGTCGGGCAGGATAATTTCCCGGGTTCACCCTTGCTGGGAGGAACCTCGTGTGTATACGGTCTGCATACGTGAGATTCTCCCGTGGAAGGTGGGACATGACGGAAATTCTTGTGCAGGTGGGTTCGGAGGAAGTTCTTCCTCCCGTGGCCAGGGTGGTGGACCACCCGGCATGGCCCGTGCTCAAGGATGCCGTGGAGCGGATCCGGCCATGGCAGTCCAAGGACGGGTCGATCGACTTCGACGCCGAGGGCGCGCCCGACCCGGCCGACGCCGAGCTCGCGGTCCGCCAGGTCGCCGACGCCGTCCTGGAGCTCTCCTCGCTGCTCCCGCACGACGGCGCTTACCACGAGGCCCTGGCCAAGGACCTGACCCGGTGGGCCGACGGCGGCTTCCAGGTGCCCGACTTCCTCGACTCGCTGCTGGCCTTCCATCCCGCCGCGAACCGCGCGGACGGCCTCCAGCACCTCGTCGTCTTCCCGATGTACACGCAGAACGGCAACCCGGACCGCAACCTCGAGGCGGTCGTGCTGCGCATGGTCTGGCCGGACTGGCTGGCCGAGCTGGAGCGCACCCGCTACGACAACCCGCTGTTCTGCGGCATCAAGTTCGAGGACTTCACCTCCGGCTACGACACCAACTCGGCCGTCCTGTTCCCCGAGACCATCGCCGTGCGCGAGGCCCCGGAGCGGTTCACCTGGGGTGGCATCTTCTGCGACCGCGAGGCCGCCCGCTTCCGCCGCGTGACCGACGCCGCCGTCGACATCCTGGGCCTGGAGCTGCCCGAGGACGTCGCCGCGATGGTCCACGACCAGAAGCGCTGCGAAGAGGCGTTCGTTCTGTGGGACATGGTCCACGACCGCACCCACAGCCACGGCGACCTGCCCTTCGACCCCTTCATGATCAAGCAGCGCCAGCCGTTCTGGATGTACGGCCTGGAGGAGCTGCGCTGTGACCTCACCGCCTTCAAGGAGGCCGTGAAGCTCTCCGCCGACGGCGTCCCGCAGGCCCGTGACGTGCAGGTCGCGGTCCTCTTCGACCGCATGTTCCGCTTCCCCGTCACCGGCGAGCGCGTGCGCAACTACGACGGTCTCGGCGGCCAGCTCCTCTTCGCCTACCTGCACAAGCACGACGTCGTCCGCTGGACCGACAACAAGCTCACCATCGACTGGGAGCGTGCCCCGCAGGTCACCAACCAGCTGTGCGCCGAGATCGAGGACCTGTACCGCGACGGCATCGACCGCCCGAAGCTCGTTCACTGGTTCGCCGGCTACGAGCTGGTCTCGACCTACCTCTCCCCGCACCCGGGGTCCAAGTGGGCCAAGGGCCCCGACGCCCTCGACACGACGCAGCCGCCGCGCAAACTCGTCGATGACGTGCTTCCGGACGAGTTTCCGCTGAGCATGTTCTATGAGGCACTGTCCAAGAAGCTGAAGAACGTGATCGCCTCCACCAAGGGCATCACGGCGGACAGCGCCGAGCGGACCGCCGCGTGAGCGGCGGAACCTTCCGCGAGACCGGGAACACTGCTCAGGAGGCGAAGGCGATGGCGGGGAACGGAGCTCTCAGCGGTGCGGTGATCGCGGTGGCCGGAGCGGGCGGCCCCGCCGGCCGGGCGGCCATCCTGCGACTGGCCGAGGCGGGGGCCACGGTCGCCGCCGCGGACAACGATCCGGAGCGGCTGGCGGAGGCCGTGGACGCGGCTCGGTACGCGTCCGGCGGCGCGACGGTCACCGGCGAACCCGTCGACCTGCTCGACCTCCAGTCCACCCGTGACTGGGCCGCCCACATCGAGAAGGACTTCGGCCGGGTCGACGGCCTCGTCCACCTCGTGGGCGGCTGGCGCGGCAGCGAGACCTTCATCAAGTCGAGTCTCGACGACTGGGACTTCCTCGAACTCCTGCTGATCCGCACCGTGCAGCACACCTCGCTGGCCTTCTACGAGAGCCTGCAGCGCAGCGACCTGGGGCGGTACGTCCTGATCAGCGCCGCCGGTGCCTCGAAGCCGACGGCGGGCAACGCCTCCTATGCCGCCGCCAAGGCCGCCGCCGAGGCGTGGACGCTCGCCCTGGCCGACGCCTTCCGCAAGGCCGGAGGCCCCGAGGGCCCGACCTCGGCGGCCACGATCCTGGTGGTCAAGGCGCTGGTCCACGATGCGATGCGCGCCGACCGGCCCAACGCGAAGTTCGCGGGCTTCACCGACGTCAAGGACCTGGCCGAGGCCATCACCGAGGTCTGGGACAAGCCCGCCGCCGAAGTGAACGGAAACCGTCTGTGGCTCACCGAGAAGCCGTGAACCCGCCGAAGACCGACGCCCGCCGTCATCACGACCCCGAGGTCCGCGGTTTCGCCAGCGACAACTACGCCGGGGCCCACCCGGAGGTGCTCGCCGCCCTGGCCCTGGCCAACGGCGGGCACCAGGTCGCGTACGGCGAGGACGCCTACACCGGGAACCTCCAGCAGGTGGTCCGCAGTCACTTCGGGCCGACGGCCGAGGCGTTCCCGGTCTTCAACGGAACCGGCGCGAACGTCGTCGCGCTCCAGGCGGTCACCGACCGCTGGGGCGCGGTGATCTGCGCGGAGAGCGCGCACATCAACGTCGACGAGTGCGGGGCCCCGGAGCGGGTCGGCGGCCTGAAGCTGCTGACCGTTCCGACGCCCGACGGCAAGCTCACGCCCGAGCTGATCGACCGGCAGGCGTACGGCTGGGACGACGAGCACCGCGCGATGCCGCAGGTCGTCTCCATCGCGCAGGCCACCGAACTGGGCACCGTCTACACGCCGGACGAGATACGGGCCATCTGCGAGCACGCCCACGCGCACGGCATGAAGGTGCACCTGGACGGCTCCCGGCTGGCCAACGCCGCCGCCACCCTGAACGTCCCGATGCGCACGCTCACCAACGCCGCCGGCGTCGACATCCTCTCGCTGGGCGGCACCAAGAACGGCGCCCTGTTCGGCGAGGCCGTCGTGGTCATCGACCAGGACGCCGTGAGCCACATGAAGCACCTGCGCAAGTTGTCCATGCAGCTCGCCTCCAAGATGCGCTTCGTGTCGGTGCAGTTGGAGGCCCTGCTCGCCCGGGACCTGTGGCTGCGCAACGCCGCGCACGCCAACGAGATGGCACAGCGCCTCGCCGAGGGCGTGCGGGCCGTGCACGGCGTGGAGATCCTCCACCCCGTGCAGGCCAACGCGGTCTTCGCCCGCCTGCCCCACGACGTGAGCGAGCGCCTTCAGAAGCGCTTCCGCTTCTACTTCTGGGACGAGGCCGCCGGCGACGTCCGCTGGATGTGCGCGTTCGACACGACCGAGGACGACGTGGACGCGTTCGTGGCGGCACTCAAGGAGGAGATGGCCCGCTAGGGCCCGACGGCACCCCCAGGCATGCATATGTATACGGCAGAGCGTAAAAAGATTGACTGCGGGGTGGGTCCTTCCTACGCTCTGCCTGCATGCAGCTCATCCAGCAAACGCCTGACCTTTCCGCCTACCTGGCCGCCGATGAGGCGATCGACCATCACCACCCGCTGGTCCGGGAGACCGCGGCGAGGCTCGCCGACGGGGTGGACGACTCGTATGGCTATGCGAGGGCAGCCTTTGAATTCGTGCGCGACGCCGTCCCGCACTCGCAGGACTCCGGCGATCTCCGTGTCACGTGGCGCGCCTCCGATGTCCTGAGGCGGCGCACCGGCATCTGCTACGCCAAGGCCCACGCGCTGGCCGCGCTGCTGCGGGCGGAGGACATCCCCACCGCGCTGTGCTACCAGAAGTTCGACGAGGTGCACGGGCTGGTCGCCGTGCGGTTCCACGGCGCGTGGCACCGGCAGGACCCGCGGGGCAACAAGCCCGGTGTCGACGCGCAGTTCTCCCTCGGCGGCGAGAGGCTTGCCTTCACGCCCGACCATGCATCCAATGAAATGGACTATCCGGTGCTGTACGCTGCACCGCATCCGGTCGTGCTGAACGCTCTCAAGGCGGCTCGCGACCGGCCGCACCTGTGGCAGACGCTCCCCACCGCACTCTGAGGCAAGGCGACCATGACGCTCACGCTGTCCGTGTCCGACGACGTACGCGCTCTCGCGCCCGGCTTCACGCACGTCGCGATCGAGGCGCACGGACTGGTCAACGGGCCCAGCAGCCAAGCCGGTTCGGAGGTCCTCGACGACGCGGCCCGGCGGCTCGCCGTACGACTGGACGGCCGAGCACCGCACGAGGACCCGCACATGGCCGCCTGGCGCGAGACCTGCACGGCGTTCGGCTCGAAGCCGTCCAGGACCCGCAACTCCGCTGAGGCGCTGGCCAAGCGGCCCTGTCGGAGTCCGGGCTGCCCCGCGTCAACCTGCTCGTCGACCTCTACAACGCCGTCTCCGTCGCCCGTCTGATCCCGGTCGGCGGCGAGGACCTCGACCGTGTCGAGGGCGGCATGCGGCTGATCCGCGCCACGGGGGAGGAGGACTTCGTGACCGTCGCCGGCGGCGAGGAGACCGTCGAGCATCCCGACGCGGGCGAAGTGGTGTGGCGCGACGACGCGGGGGTCACCTGCCGCCGCTGGAACTGGCGTCAGGGCCCGCGCACCCGGCTCACCGAGGGGACGACATCGGGCATCTTCCTGCTGGAGAGCCTGGCCCCGATGCCGGTCGCCGAGGTGGCTGCGGCCGCGGCGGAACTCGCCGAGCTGCTGACGGGCTTCAGCCCGGGCGCGGACATCGCCGTACGCGCTCCGGAGTCCTGCGCCTGAGAACCGGGCGGGTGGGGCTCAGTGCGCCTCGGCCGCCCGCACCTGCTCCGGCGTCGGGGCCGTGCCGCCGAGGTGGGCCGGCATCCACCAGGTGTCGTCCGGGCCCTTGGGGCGGACGGGGTAGGCGCGCTGGGCGGCCTCGAGGAGCTCCTGGACGCGCTCGCGCAGCTGGCGCGTGATGGCGCCCGCGTACTTGTCGCGGGACGCCTCGATCGCCTCACCGACCCGGATCGTGATGGGGATGTGGCTGCGCTTGAAGTTGCGCGGGTGTCCCTTGGTCCACAGCCGCTGCGTGCCCCACACGGCCATCGGGACCAGCGGGACGCCGGCCTCCTGCGCCAGCCGCGCGGCGCCCGACTTGAAGCTCTTCAGCGTGAACGACTGCGAGATCGTCGCCTCCGGGAAGACCCCGACGATCTCGCCCGACCGCAGCGAGTCCAGGGCGTGCGCGTAGGCCGCCTCGCCCTGCTTGCGGTCCACCGGGATGTGCTTCATCCCGCGCATCAGCGGGCCGGAGATCTTGTGCCGGAAGACCGATTCCTTCGCCATGAAGCGCACGAGACGCTTCTGCGGCAGCGCCGCCAGGCCGTCGAAGACGAAGTCCAGGTAGCTGATGTGATTGCTCACCAGTACGGCGCCGCCCGAGCGCGGGATGTTCTCCGAACCCTGGAGGTCGATCTTGAGGTCCCACACCTTGAACAGCGTGCGGGCGAAACCGACGACGGGACGGTAGACGAGCTCTGCCATGGGCGGGTCGGACCCTTCCTGCTCTGCCTGGGAAGGGATTCCCAGTGGAGAAGTTACGCAGCCGTAGGTTTACGGCATGTCGCAGATCGTGCCCGAAGAACGGCCGGGTAGCCAGTCCTCGTGCCCGTCGGCGGCGAGATTCTCGTCACGTCGTCCGCAGGTTCCCACCTCGTGCTTTTGCGTCCCCATTACTCCGCGCGGACCGCCACCCGCCGCACGAGCAGGTACAACTCGCAACCCAGGCAGTACCCGAACGCCGCATTCAGGAAGGCGGCGGCGAGCGCGGCACCGGTCGCCGCCAGCCCCAGCCAGTCGGGCCCCAGGGTGTAGCCGACGAGCCCGAGACCGGCGAAAAGCAGTCCCACGGCCTGGGCGAAGCGCGGCGGTTCGGGCGCCTCGAACTCCGTCGGCGGCCCGAGTCGCGGCCGGACCGCCTTGGCGTACAGCAGGCCGTACGGGGAGCGGCCGGCCCCACCGGCCGCGCCCAGCAGGAACGCCAGCGTCTGCCAGGCCAGCAGCCAGGCGCTTCCCGTGACCAGCACGACCGCCAGGACGGCGGTCGTGACGACCGCGCCGAAACGCGGCCCTCTCGCATCGATGTCCATGGGAACCAAGCATTCCGCAGCGCGGCCGTACATGGGGGGTGGGAATCTTTGCGGTCTCGTGAACGCTTACGCGATGTGATGACCGGACTGGTGGTGTGCGTGGCGGTGCTCGCGACGGCGAGCGCCTACGGAGTGCTGCGACGGCGGCGGAGCGGGAGAGTGCGGGTGCGCGGACGCGACGACGGCAAGCGGCTCGATGCGGTGGAACTCGGTGCGGAACTCGGCGAGCGGGCCACGCTCGTGCAGTTCTCCAGCGCCTTCTGCGCGCCCTGCCGGGCGACCCGGAGGGTCCTCGGCGAAGTGGCCGGCGTCGTGCCGGGCGTGACCCACGTCGAGATCGACGCCGAGGCCCACCTCGACCTCGTGCGGCGGCTGGACATCCTCAAGACTCCGACCGTGCTGGTGCTGGACGCCGGCGGACGGGTGGTGCGTCGCGCCACGGGACAGCCGCGCAAGGCCGACGTGATCGCGGCACTGGGGGAGGCGGTGTGACACGGGTGACGCCGTCGGTGAGTCATCTCCCACATCACGGAACGAACTTGACTGCGCGTACCATTTATCGTCAGCCTGACCCCATGCCTGCGGACCTTCTCGCCACGCCCGACCTCCTGCGCTCGGTCTTCCGGCGGCACGCGGCGGGAGTCGCCGTCATCACCGCCCGTGGCGAGGCCGGCCCGGTGGGTTTCACCGCCACCTCCCTGACGTCGGTGTCCGCCGAGCCGCCCCTGCTGTCCTTCGGTGTCGGCACCGGTGCCTCCAGCTGGCCCGCCATCGCGACGGCGGACCACGTCGGTGTCCACATCCTCGGGGAGCACCAGCAGGAGCTGGCCGCCACCTTCTCCCGCAGCGGCGCCGACCGCTTCGGCCCGCCCACCGGCTGGCGGGAGGGACCGGAAGGGGTTCCGGTCCTCGACGGTGTGCTGGCCTGGCTGGTGGGCCGGATCGTCGCGCGCGTACCCGCCGGGGACCACCGGCTCGTGATCGCCGAGGTCGTGGACGGCGACCCCTCCGGCACCGGCCGTCCCCTCCTCTACCACCAGGGACGTTTCCAGCGGCTGGGTGACTGAACCGCTTGGCCCCCCGGGCTGCGTGACCGTCGAGTTCCGGTTACGCTGCGTTGCGAAGGTCACAGTTCAAAGCGCTTGCTTAGCGGGAACGAACTGGGTGTACTGACGAGTAATATTTCGCTCGGGGCGTGGGTTCGCCCCGACCGGGATCGGACGCTAGAGGCGCCTATGCTGCCTGCAAGTAGGCAGCATGGAAATGACGATGCAGTAGGAGAGCCGGCGTGAGCTTGAGGATCGTTGTCACTGTGAAGTACGTGCCCGACGCCACTGGCGACCGGCACTTCGCCGATGACCTGACCGTCGACCGGGACGACGTGGACGGTCTGCTCTCCGAGCTCGACGAGTACGCGGTCGAGCAGGCGCTGCAGATCTCCGAGAACTCCGACGACGACGTGGAGATCACCGTCCTGACGGTGGGCCCCGAGGACGCCAAGGACGCCCTGCGCAAGGCGCTCTCCATGGGCGCGGACAAGGCGATCCACGTCGAGGACGACGACATCCACGGCACCGACGCCATCGGCACCTCCCTGATCCTGGCCAAGGCGATCGAGAAGGCCGGCTACGACCTGGTCGTCTCCGGCATGGCCTCCACCGACGGCACCATGGGCGTCGTGCCCGCGCTGCTCGCCGAGCGTCTGGGCGTCCCGCAGGTCACGCTGCTCTCCGAGGTCTCCGTCGAGGACGGCACGGTCAAGGGCCGCCGCGACGGCGACGCCGCCTCCGAGAACCTGGAGGCCTCCCTCCCGGCGGTCGTGTCGGTGACCGACCAGTCGGGTGAGGCGCGCTACCCCTCCTTCAAGGGCATCATGGCGGCCAAGAAGAAGCCGGTGGAGTCCTGGGACCTGTCCGACCTGGACCTCGAGGCCGAGGAGGTCGGCCTGGAGGGCGCCTGGACCAAGGTCGACGGCGCGGCCGAGCGTCCCGCCCGCACCGCGGGCACGATCGTCAAGGACGAGGGCGAGGGCGGCAAGCAGCTCGCTGAGTTCCTCGCGGGCCAGAAGTTCATCTGAGCCCTTTCGCTGACCGCCCCTCATCTTTCGCAAGCAGGAGAGAAGAAGTCCCATGGCTGAAGTTCTCGTCTACGTCGACCACGTGGACGGCGCCGTCCGCAAGCCCACCCTCGAGCTGCTGACCCTGGCCCGCCGCATCGGCGAGCCGGTCGCCGTCGCGCTGGGCAACGGCGCCGGTGACACCGCCGCCAAGCTCGCCGAGCACGGCGCGGTCAAGGTCCTCACCCACGAGGCCGCCGAGTACGCCGACTACCTGGTCGTACCGAAGGTCGACGCCCTCCAGGCCGCCCACGAGGCCGTGTCCCCGGCCGCCGTGCTGGTGCCCTCCTCCGCCGAGGGCAAGGAGATCGCCGCGCGTCTGGCGCTGCGTCTGGGCTCCGGCATCATCACCGACGCCGTCGACCTCGAGGCCGGCGACGAGGGCCCGGTGGCCACGCAGTCCGTGTTCGCCGCGTCCTTCACCACCAAGTCCCGTGTCTCCAAGGGCACCCCGGTCATCACGGTCAAGCCCAACAGCGCCGCCGTCGAGGCCGCCCCGGCCGCCGGTGCGGTCGAGGCCCTGAGCGTCTCCTTCTCCGCGCAGGCCACCGGCACCAAGGTCACCGGCCGTACGCCGCGTGAGTCGACGGGCCGCCCGGAGCTGACCGAGGCCGCGATCGTGGTCTCCGGCGGCCGTGGTGTCAACGGCGCGGAGAACTTCGCGATCATCGAGGCGCTCGCCGACTCCCTCGGTGCCGCTGTCGGCGCCTCGCGTGCCGCCGTCGACGCCGGCTGGTACCCGCACACCAACCAGGTCGGCCAGACCGGCAAGTCCGTCTCGCCGCAGCTGTACATCGCCAACGGCATCTCCGGCGCGATCCAGCACCGCGCCGGTATGCAGACCTCCAAGACCATCGTGGCGGTCAACAAGGACGCCGAGGCCCCGATCTTCGACCTCGTCGACTACGGCGTCGTCGGCGACCTCTTCGACGTCGTCCCGGCCCTGACCGAGGAGATCAAGACCCGCAAGGGCTGATCGACCCCGGCCGTGGAAGGCCCCCGTGACCGCGCGAGCGGTCGCGGGGGCTCTTCTCATCCCAGGGTCATCGAGGCCTGCACCGGCAGATGGTCGCTCGGATAGGTCCCGTCCACGCTGAGGGTGTTCATCCCGGCCCGGTGCGTGGTCACCCCGGGAGTGGTGAGGATCCAGTCGATGCGCCGCCCGCCCGGCCTGGGCGTCCGGTAGCCGTGGTGCGTCCCGTACGCCGGACCCCGTGAGGCCGCCGCGTCCCAGGCGTCCACCAGTCCGGTGTCCAGCATGAGGTCGTACACCCGGTTGTCGTGGGCGGCCGCGTTGAAGTCGCCGGTGACGACCACCGGTGACGACCGGTCCCACTTGGCGATCGTCTCGCCGATGAGCCCCGCCGAGCGTTCCCGGGCGTACTGGCTGACGCTGTCCAGGTGGGTGTTGAGGACGTAGAACTCCCGCCCTCCGTCGGCACGATCGGCGAAGCGTACCCAGGTCACCATGCGCAGCCAGTCCGCGCCCCAGGTGTTCGAGGCGATCGTGTACGGGGTGTCGGACAGCCAGAAGTGATCGAACTCGATCGGTTCGAGTCTGCGCGTGTCGTAGAAGACCGCCATGAACTCGTCCTTGCTGCCGCCCCCGCGTCCGGTGCCGATCCAGTCGTAGTGCTCGCCGAGGTCCTTCTCGATCGCGCGCACTTGCCGGTAGAGCCCTTCCTGGGTGCCGATGACGTGCGGTCGCTCGCGGCGCAGCAGCTTTCGCATCACCGGTCGGCGTACCTCCCAGCGCGGTGTCTCGTCGACCACGGTCCCGAAGCGCACGTTGAACGTCATGACGTTCAGGGCGCCCGCGTGCTCGTCGGCGGAAGCGTGGTGTGTGGGGCCCGCGGTGGTGAGCAGCGGTCCTGCGACGGCGGCGGCCGCCGCCGCCTTGAGTCCGTGGCGGCGCGTCACGCCGGCCTCGTTCGGCACGTGGTCTCCCTCCCCTTGCACGTCAGGATGAAGCTTGCCTTCTGAGTACGGAGGAAGAGGGCCGATCAGCAGTGATCAAGAGGGAAGCGGGGGGAAATCCCCTTCAGGATGGTGTTGACCAGGCCGAAGGTCGGCCGATAGCTTCGTTCTACGGATTATTGATTCCGCTCTGCGGAAAATGGAGGGTGTCGTCATGGGTCAGGGCCGGCAGGAGAAGGTGGCGACGAGCCTCGCGGGAGGCGTCGGCGAGGAGATCAGTGCCGCCCTCGCGTCGGTCGACGCCGAGCTGGAGCGCCGCTATCCCGGAGACCCCGGTACCCGTCAGCCCGTCCACACCGTCTACGTACCCGGCGACGCCTTCGCCGCCGGCACCGTCCGCTCCTGGGGCGACCGGGCCCTCGCCGCACTCGACGAACACGCCCCGGACACCGCGTCCTTCGCCGCCGTCCTCGGCCTCTCCGAGGAACTCGCCGAACCCGTCCACGCGCGCGTGCGGGCCAAGCTGGAGCGCGAGCCGATCGAGGACCTGCGCGTCGACTTCGAGGACGGCTACGGCAACCGCCCCGACGCCGAGGAGGACGAGGCCGCCGCCCGCGCCGCCCGGCTGATCGCCGAGGCCTACGAGGACGGCACCGCCGCCCCCTACATGGGCATCCGCATGAAGTGCATGGAAGCGCCCGTACGCGCCCGTGGTATCCGCACCCTCGACATCTTCCTCACCGGCCTCATGGAGGCAGGCGGCCTGCCCGGCGGTCTGGTCCTCACCCTGCCGAAGGTGACCTACGCCGAGCAGGTCACCGCCATGGCCCGGCTGCTCGACGCCTTCGAGAAGGCGCACGGCCTCGAGCCCGGCCGGATCGGCTTCGAGATCCAGATCGAGACCAGCCAGTCCATCCTCGCCACCGACGGCACCGCCACCGTCGCCCGCATGATCCAGGCCGCCGAGGGCCGCGCCACCGGACTGCACTACGGCACCTTCGACTACAGCGCCTGCCTCGGCGTCTCCGCCGCCCACCAGGCGAGTGACCACCCCGCCGCGGACCACGCCAAGGCCGTCATGCAGGTCGCGGCGGCCGGGACGGGCGTACGCGTCTCGGACGGCTCGACGAACGTCCTCCCGGTCGGCCCGACCGCCAAGGTCCACGACGCCTGGCGGCTGCACTACGGCCTCACCCGCCGCGCCCTGGCCCGCGCCTACTACCAGGGCTGGGACATGCATCCCGGACACATCCCCACCCGCTACGCGGCCGTGTTCGCCTTCTACCGCGAGGGCTTCGAGCAGGCCGCGGCCCGCCTGTCCCGCTACGCCAACCGCACCGGCGGCGACGTCATGGACGAGCCCGCCACCGCCAAGGCCCTCAGTGGCTACCTGCTGCGCGGCCTGGACTGCGGCGCCCTGGACAACGGCGAGGTCGCCCGCCTGGCCGGCCTGACCCGGGCGGATCTGGAGAGCTTCGCGGTGCCCCGTCGCGGGGATCTGACGGCCTCCGCGTGACCATGCCGGTCCGGCGGACCGGACGGCACGTACCGGCCCTGTCACAGCCGTCACCGAGGCCTGTCGCCGTCACCGGCGCCCCGTAGTCTGTACGCCACGCGCTGACCGTGTCGGGGTCGTCGGCGCATCCGGCACAGGAACGGGGCAGCGGTGTCGACGGGGGAGCACGGGCGGACGGACGGGGCGGGGCGGTTGCTGGCAGGCCGCTATCGCGTCACGGCGGCGCTGGGACGCGGCGGCATGGGCGTCGTCTGGAAGGCCGTCGACGAGGTCCTCGGCCGTGAGGTCGCGGTCAAGGAACTGCGCACCTACACCGACGCGGCCGGTCCCGAACTGGCCGCTCTGCAACTGCGGATGCGGCGCGAGGCGCGCGCGGCGGCCCGGGTGCGTCACCCCGGTGTCATCGCCGTGCACGACATCGCCCAGGTCGACGGCCGCCCGATCATCGTGATGGAACTGGTCGACGGGCCGTCCCTGGACGACGTCCTGCGCGAACGCGGCACGCTGGACCCGGGCGAGGCGGCCGGGATCGGCGCCGCGGTCATGGACGCCCTGGCCGCCGCCCACCGCGCGGGCGTCCTGCACCGGGACGTCAAGCCGGGCAACATCCTGCTCGACCGCTCGGGCCGGGTCGTCCTCACCGACTTCGGCATCGCCACGATGGACGATCCCGGGGACGGTTCGGCCACGCACCTCACCCGCAGCGGCGAACTCGTCGGCTCCCTCGACTACCTGGCCCCCGAGCGCGCCCAGGGCGCCGACCCGGGCCCGGCCTCCGACATCTGGGCCCTCGGGGCCACGCTGTACGCGGCCGTCGAGGGTGCTTCGCCCTTCCGCCGCACGTCGACGTTCTCCACGCTCACCGCGATCGTCTCCGAGCCGCTGCCGGAGCCTCGCCGCGCCGGCCCCCTCGCACCCGTCCTGCAACGGCTGCTGGACAAACGCCCCGAGTCCCGCCCGGAGGCCGACGAGGCCCGCGCGCTGCTCGAGGCAGTCGCGGACACCGGCGGCTCGGACACGCCCACGTCCACCCTGCGGGGCCCCGCGGTCGCGCCCCCGCGCGCGGAGACGGAGCGCAGCGTCCCGTCGGTGCCGCCGGGATTCGGTCCCCCTCAGCAGGACGCGACCGGGCCGCGCGAGGGCGGCGCCACCGGGGAGCCGTCGGTGCCCGGGCGCCCCGCTCAGGCAGGCAGCGACACGCAGGCCCCGGACCCTGGTCACCTCTCGCTGTCGGGTCCCGGCACCCGCCCCCGGGGTGGCGGCCCCCTCGCAGCAGGCGGCACCGCACCCACCGGCTCGATGGATCCGGGCGGCCCCGCGCCCCGCCGCAGGGCGCGCGCCCTGCTGGCCGCCGCGGCGGTCACGGTCGTTCTGGCCGCAGCCGGTACCACGATCGCCCTGCTGAGCGACGACTCCGGCGGCAAGGAGACCGGCACGCGGACCGGCGGCGCCGGCGCGGACGGCCGGTCCTCCGCGCCCAGCGGACCCGACGACGGCACGAATGCCCCGAGGGCCACGGAACAGGGCGACGCCGAGGGCGGGGCAGCCTCCGGGAAGACCGCTGCCCCGAAGGACCCCGGCCCCACCGGCGGGGAGACCACACCGGCCCCCGGGAAATCGACCGGTGGCGCCACCACGGGCGGCACCACCACCCCCGGCGGCGGTCCGGGAGGCGGGGCCACGACCGGCGGCGGCTCGGCCACCCCGGCTCCGGTCTGCCACCCCGTCGGCGGCGGCAAGTACAACTGCCAGGTCTGGAAGACCGCCGGCTCCTACACCGCCTCCGGCGCCAGGGCCGGCATCCTCAACGCCGGGACCAACTACTTCTACTGCCAGCAGAACCTGGGCCGCCGCGAGACGTCAGGGAAGTGGACCAACGTCTGGTGGGCGAGGACCGACGACGACAGCGGCAACAAGGACGTCTGGGTCAGCGACGTCTACATCAAGGGCGGCGACAACGACGAGCCGGTCCCCGGACTCCCGGTCTGCTGACCCCGCGCCGAGGCGGCGACGTACCGCTCGAGACCGGAGGCCGTCACCAGCTTCTCCTCGACGAACAGCCGCGTGCCCCGCTCGCACAGCCGCCGGTCGCCACGCGCCCGCGCGCAGAACTCCTCGGGCACGACACCGAACAGCTCCCGCAGGCGCGGCAGTCCGACCAGGAGCTCGGTCAGCAGCTCCCGCTCACCCGGGTGGGTGCGCGGCGTGCCCGTGCCGTCGTGGAGGACACCGTGCCGGTTGACGTAGGCGTACGCCCCGGGCAGCCGGGTGCCGTCCGCGAGGTCGATCCGGACGTCGGGCGACGGCAGCCAGGCCCGGTCGAAGTTGCCGCCCGGCACCGGCGCGCCCTCGCTCGCGTCGATCACCGCGAGCTGCTCGGCGTCCAGCCACAGGACGAACAACTCCCTCACCGTGCCCGGGGCGCCGACCGGCGACGCCGACACGTATCCCATGCGGCTCACGTGCGCGGAGACGCCGGCGTCGATGCCCGTCACCCGCGCCTTCACCATGGGCAGCGGCGCCCCGATCCCGAACTCCACCATCTTGTGCCGCAACTGCCCCGGGCAGCCGTTCGAGCCGATGGCGATGACCGGGGTACGGTCCTCGTGCACCAGCTGCTCCAGCGGCAGGAAACGGTCCCCGTCGAGCAGCCCGGAACCGGCGGGCCAGGCCCCCGGGTAGAGCAGGGGGTGCTCGCGCGGCGCCTCGGCCAGGCCGAGTGCTCGCAGCGTGCGATCGGTGGCGTCGTCCATCGGCCGCTCAGTCCGCCGGAGGGATCTCGCCCGAGCCGCGGGTGATCAGCCGGGTCGGCAGCTCGATGCGCTCGGGGGTGACGGGGGTGCCGTCCAGCTGCCGGAAGAGACGTTCCGCCGCGGTGCGGCCGATGTCCGAGGCGTCCTGGGCGACGACCGTGACGCCCGGCTGGAGCAGGTCGGCGAGCTCGATGTCGTCGAAGCCGACCAGGGCGACACGGCGGGCCTGCTCGGCGAGCACCCGGATCACGGTGACCGTCACGCGGTTGTTGCCCGCGAAGATCGCCGTGACCGGATCCGGGCCGGTCAGCATGTCCTCGGCCGCCCTGCGCACCCGCTCGGGGCCGGTGACGCCGAGGGACATCCAGGAGTCCGCCACCGGTATGCCCGCGTCCTCCATGGCGGCCCGGTAGCCGCGCAACCGCTCGGCGGCGGTGTGGATCCGGGGCATGTCGCCGATGAAGCCGATCCGGCGGTGGCCGTGTGCGATGAGGTGGGCGACGCCGCCGCGGGCGCCGCCGAAGTTGTCGGACAGAACCACGTCGGCGTCGATGCGCCCGGCCGGGCGGTCCACGAACACCGTGGCGACCCCCGCCTTGAGCTCCGGCTCCAGATACCGGTGATCGTCCCCGGCCGGAATCACCACCAGCCCGTCCACCCGCCGCGCGCACAGGGCCAGCACCAGCTCCTGTTCCCGCTCGGGGTCCTCGGCGCTGGAGCCGTTGATCAGCAGGGCGCCGTGCGCACGGGCCACCTCCTCGACGGACCGGCTCAGCGGCCCGTAGAACGGGTCCGCGAGGTCCTCCAGGACCAGGCCGATGCTCGCCGTGCGGCCCTTGCGCAGCACTCGCGCGCTGTCGTTGCGGCGGAAACCGAGCGCGTCGATCGCCTCCTGGACCCGTTGCTCCGTCTCCGCGGTGACCCCCGGCTCCCCGTTCACGACACGGGAGACCGTCTTGAGGCCGACCCCGGCGCGTGCGGCCACGTCCTTCATGGTCGGCCGGGTGCCGTAGCGCGCTGCGGAGCGGAGGGGGGTCTGGGGCACGGTGCGGTGTCCTGTCCTGTCGTCCACGGGGGTGCGTCGATTCTCGGTTTGTATGAGGATGTGGCGTCGAGCATAGAGCCTGGACAACGTTGTCAGGCTCGGGGGAGACTGTCCACCGCACTCTCCGGCCCGCGCACCGCCGTGGGACGGGCCTGCTGCTTGGCCTGCTCGATGGCCTTTATCGGCGTTTTTCTCATGTCCCGACGGGGAGATCCGACTCTGATGCACACCGACCTCGTGGCCGCGCTCGACATCGGCGGTACCAAGATCGCCGGCGCTCTGGTGGACGGCGGCGGCCGGATCCTGGTCCGTGCCCAGCGGCCGACGCCGGCCCGGGAGGACGGCGACACCGTGATGGGTGCCGTGGCGGAGGTGCTCGGCGAGCTCACCGCGTCGCCGCTGTGGGAGCGTGCCTCGGCCGTGGGAATCGGCAGCGCCGGTCCCGTGGACGCCTCGGCGGGCACAGTGAGCCCGGTGAACGTGCCCGGCTGGCGCGACTACCCGCTCGTCGCCCGGGTCCGGGCCGCCGCAGGCGAGCTGCCCGTCGAGCTGATCGGCGACGGTGTGGCGATCACCGCGGCGGAACACTGGCAGGGCGCCGCCCGCGGGCACGGCAACGCGCTGTGCATGGTCGTCTCCACGGGCGTCGGCGGGGGTCTGGTGCTCGGCGGCCGGCTGCATCCCGGGCCCACCGGCAACGCCGGCCACATCGGCCACATCAGCGTGGACCTCGACGGAGATCCGTGCCCGTGCGGCTCGCACGGCTGCGTGGAGCGCATCGCCAGTGGCCCCAACATCGCCCGCCGCGCCCTGGAGGAGGGCTGGCGGCCCGGCCCGGACGGGGACACCTCCGCCGCCGCGGTGGCCGCCGCCGCCCGCTCCGGCGATCCGGTCGCCGTCGCCTCCTTCGAGCGGGCCGCCCAGGCGCTGGCCGCCGGGATCGCCGCCACCGCGACGCTCGTGGAGATCGACATCGCCGTGATCGGCGGGGGAGTGGGCAAGGCGGGCGGCGTCCTGTTCGATCCCCTGCGCAAGGCCCTGAGTTCCTACGCGACGCTGTCCTTCGTCCGGCACCTGACCGTGGCGCCGGCGCAGATGGGAACCGACGCGGGGCTGGTGGGCGCGGCGGCGGCGGCACTGGCGCGGCGGACGGACGCGGCGACGGCCGGGGTGTGAGACCGGGCGGGCCGATCGAGCAGGAACGTTCAGCCGGCGGTGGTCTGCGCGGGGGTGGCGCGGGGCCGACATGACGGCCGGCTCCGGGCCATGGTTGTGGTCCGAGTTCGCCCCTGGTTCGGGAGCGGCCGCCCGACGGGCCCCCGGGCGCGGGCCCGAGGCCGATCGGCGGTCGGTCGGGACCGATCCGGACCGATCCGGACCGATCCGGCCCGTTCGGTCGACGGTGGCGTGCCGCGAGGTGGAGCGGGCGCCGACGTGACGGTCGGCTCCGGGCGATACGGACCGGTCCGGTCCGTATCGCCGGAAATCGGCCGCACGGGCGTGCGATGTGGCACGATCGCGCTTGTGAGCAGCAGACCCGCCTCGGCGCAGCATCTGCGTGACCTGGCCCGGTTGCGGCGCGTCAAGGACCGCATCGACCGGGAGTACGCCAAACCCCTGGACGTCGAGGCGCTCGCACGGGGCGTGCACATGTCGGCCGGGCACCTCAGCCGTGAGTTCCGGCAGGCGTACGGCGAGTCGCCGTACAGCTACCTCATGACGCGGCGCATCGAGCGCGCGATGGCGCTGCTGCGCCGGGGTGACCTCAGCGTCACCGAGGTGTGCTTCGAGGTCGGCTGCGCATCGCTGGGCACCTTCAGCACCCGTTTCACCGAGTTGGTGGGCATGCCGCCCAGTACCTACCGGCGCGAGGCGGCGCGCGCGACGGCCGGGATTCCGTCGTGCGTGGCGAAGCAGGTGACCAGACCGATCAGGAATCGAGAAGCGCCCGCCCCGGGCCGAAACTAGCGTGAGGGCCATGGACCTTCGCATTCACGCCAGTTTCCTTCCGCACGACGACCCGGACGCCGCCCTGGCGTTCTACCGCGACACCCTCGGCTTCGAAGTCAGAAACGACGTCGGGTACCAGGGCATGCGCTGGATCACGGTCGGCCCCGTGGGCCAGCCCGGCACGAACATCGTGCTGCACCCGCCGGCCGCCGACCCCGGCGTCACCGAGGACGAGCGCCGTACCATCGCCGAGATGATGGCCAAGGGCACCTACGCCAGCATCGTCCTGGCCACCACCGACGTCGACGCCACCTTCGAGCGGGTGCAGGCGGGCGACGCCGAGGTGGTCCAGGAGCCGGTGGACCAGCCCTACGGCGTGCGCGACTGCGCCTTCCGCGACCCCGCGGGCAACATGGTCCGCATCCAGCAGCTGAAGGCGCCGTAGCAGTCCCCGCACCGCACTCCCCGCACCGCACTCCCCGCACCGCTCAGAGAGCGGCGCGGGGGAACGAGATCGCCCGAGCGCGGCAGCGCCGCCCGACAGATGGAGACACCATGAGCAAGGCCACGACGACGGACAGACAGTCGCCCGGGCCGCACGTTGCCGACAGCCATGACGTGATCCGCGTGCACGGCGCGCGCGAGAACAACCTCAGGGACGTCAGCATCGAGATCCCCAAGCGCCGGCTCACGGTGTTCACCGGCGTCTCCGGCTCGGGCAAGAGCTCCCTGGTGTTCGACACGATCGCCGCGGAGTCGCAGCGGCTGATCAACGAGACCTACAGCGCCTTCCTGCAGGGGTTCATGCCGAACCTGGCCCGGCCCGAGGTCGACGTCCTGGACGGGCTGACGACCGCGATCGCCGTCGACCAGCAGCGCATGGGTTCCGACCCCCGCTCCACCGTCGGCACCGCCACCGACGCCAACGCGATGCTGCGGATCCTCTTCAGCCGGCTCGGCACCCCGCACGTCGGCCCGCCCGGCGCCTTCTCCTTCAACACCGCCTCGGTCTCGGCGAGCGGCGGCTTCACGGTGGACCGGGGGGCCGACAAGACCAGGACCGAGAAGGTGTCGTTCAGCCGCACCGGCGGCATGTGCACGCACTGCGAGGGACGGGGCACGGTCTCCGACATCGACCTCACCCAGCTCTACGACGACTCCAAGTCGCTGTCCGAGGACCCGTTCACCATCCCCACCTACACCGGTGACGGCTGGGTGGTACGGGTCATCGCCGAGTCGGGCTTCTTCGACAAGGAGAAGCCCATCCGCGAGTACACCAAGAAGGAGCGGCACGACTTCCTGTACCGCGAGCCGGTCAAGGTGAAGATCAACGGGGTCAACCTCACCTACGAGGGGTTGATCCCGAAGCTCCAGAAGAGCTTCCTGTCCAAGGACCGCGAGTCGATGCAGCCGCACATCCGGGCCTTCGTGGACCGGGCGGTCACCTTCACCCGGTGCCCCGACTGCGACGGCACCCGGCTCAGCGAGCTCGCCCGCTCCTCGAGGATCGGCAAGGTGAACATCGCCGACGCCTGCGCGATGGAGATCCGTGACCTGGCGGAATGGGTCCGAGGGCTCGACGAGCCGTCGGTGGCGCCGCTGCTCGCCAAGCTCCGGCACACCCTCGACTCGTTCGTGGAGATCGGCCTCGGCTACCTCTCCCTCGACCGGTCGTCGGGCACGCTCTCCGGCGGCGAGGCGCAGCGCACCAAGATGATCCGCCACCTCGGCTCCTCGCTCACGGACGTCACCTACGTCTTCGACGAGCCGTCCATCGGTCTGCATCCCCATGACATCGAGCGGATGAACAACCTGCTGCTGCGCCTGCGCGACAAGGGCAACACCGTGCTGGTCGTGGAGCACAAGCCCGAGACGATCGCCATCGCGGACCACGTCGTGGACCTCGGCCCCGGCGCGGGCACGGCGGGCGGCACCGTGTGCTTCGAGGGCACCCTGGAGGGGCTGCGGGGCAGCGGCACCGTCACCGGACGTCACCTCGACGACCGCGCCAAGATCAAGGCGACGGTCCGCAAGCCCACCGGCGCGCTGGAGATCCGGGGCGCCTCGGCGAACAACCTCCAGGGCGTCGACGTCGACATCCCGCTCGGCGTCCTCACCGTCGTCACCGGTGTCGCGGGCTCGGGCAAGAGCTCGCTGGTGCACGGCTCGATCCCCGTCGAGGAGGGCGTGGTCGCGATCGACCAGACCCCGATCCGCGGCTCCCGGCGCAGCAACCCGGCGACCTACACCGGGCTGGCCGACCCGATCCGCAAGGCCTTCGCCAAGGCCAACGGGGTCAAGCCGGCCCTGTTCAGCGCCAACTCCGAGGGCGCCTGCCCCACCTGCAACGGCGCCGGTGTCATCTACACCGACCTGGCGATCATGCAGAGCGTGGCCACGCCGTGCGAGGAGTGCGAGGGCAGGCGGTTCGAGGCGTCGGTGCTGGAGTACCGCCTCGGCGGACGCGACATCAGCGAGGTGCTGGCGATGCCGGTGGCCGAGGCCGAGGAGTTCTTCGGCAGCGGCGAGGCCCGCACCCCGGCCGCTCACAAGATCCTCTCGCGGCTCGCGGACGTCGGACTCGGCTATCTCACCCTCGGGCAGCCGCTCACCACGCTGTCGGGCGGCGAGCGGCAGCGTCTCAAGCTGGCCACGCACATGGGTGAGAAGGGCGGCGTGTACGTCCTCGACGAGCCGACCACCGGGCTCCACCTCGCGGACGTGGAGCAGCTGCTCGGCCTGCTCGACCGGCTCGTCGACTCCGGCAAGTCGGTCATCGTGATCGAGCACCACCAGGCGGTCATGGCACACGCCGACTGGATCATCGACCTCGGCCCCGGCGCGGGTCACGACGGCGGCCGGATCGTCTTCGAGGGCACGCCGGCCGACCTCGTCGAGGCCCGCTCCACACTGACCGGAGAGCACCTGGCGGCCTACGTCGGCGCCTGACGGGGGAGTCTTCGGAGGCCGTGAGGTGACCGCTGCGGGTTCACCCCACGGCCTCCATGTCGGACATAAAGAATAAATGTCGCGAATATCGGCGTCGGTCGAGGGCACTCCGTCTCCTGAATCCCCCACGGATGAATCCCCCACGGAACGGAGCCGCTGATGATCATCAAGAAGATGCATGAGATGGGCGTCCGCAGCGAGCACGCCTACATGGCCGGCATGGCCTCCATCGGCCTCAGCGTCGTCGCCTGGATGGGCTCCCGGAAGATGGAGACAGCCACCGGCCTCGCCCGCGCCGACCGCTGGGGCATCTTCGTCGGGGAGTGGGCGCCCACCTTCTTCGGGCTCGGCCTCGCCCTGTCCCACTACGAGCAGCAGGACGGCACCCTCACCGCCGACGTCCACGAGTTCCGGCCGATGCGCAAGGCGGGCTGAACGGCCCATCCCGGCGCGCGGCGGTCACCCTCCCCGCGCATCCTGGTGCCATGGCGTCCGAGAAACCCGTCGTGGTCTACCCGCCCGCCGCGGACGGCGGCCGCCGGGTCCGTGTGGACGACCAGTTCCTCGGCATCGCCTACGGTCCGCTGGATGTCGCCGAGTTCCTGCGGCGGGCGGGGATCGAGGACGCGGACGCGGCGTACGTCGCGGCCACGGGGCTGATCGAGTGGCGTGGCGGCGGCTCCGGCACCTGGGGCACCGGCCCCGGGTGAAGCCGCCGCTTCGCCCGAACGGCCCAGCGGCGTGACCCCGGGGCCCGTCCGGCAGTTGAGTGGGGCATGAAGAAGCGCAGCATGCTCGCCATCGCCTCCCTGGCCACCGGCTTCGCCGTCGCGGCGATCACCCCGTCGCACGCCGTCGGAGACAAGCTCCCCGCCATCAACGTGGACGAGACCCTCAAGACGCTCGACCAGACGGTCGCAGGAGAGGGTCTGGCCGTGGACGGGAAGAACGGCGTCCAGAAGAAGGGCGTCCAGAAGAAGGGCGCGCAGAAGAAGGGCGCCCATAAGAAGGGCTGACGGGCCGCCCCGGCCACGGCGCACGGCGTCGGCGCCCCTCGCGTGAGCGGGGGCACCGGCGCCGTCGTCATGCGCCCTCAACTGCGGCTGGTTTTCGTGGCAGTGTGGAGCGGGCAAGCCTCAGGGGGCCAACAGAAGAGGGGGACCTGTGACCGTCGTCTGGATCAACGGCGCGTTCGGTGCGGGGAAGACCACCACCGCACGGGAACTGATCGAACTGATCCCGAACAGCACGCTCTTCGACCCGGAGGTCATCGGCGGCGCGCTAGCCCACCTGCTGCCGCCCAAACACCTCGCCGAGGTCGGCGACTTCCAGGACCTGCCGATCTGGCGACGGCTCGTGATCGACACGGCGGCCGCGATGCTCGCCGAGCTCGGCGGGACCCTCGTCGTGCCCATGACCCTGTTGCGCCAGGAGTACCGCGACGAGATCTTCGGCGGGCTCGCCGCGCGCAGGATTCCGGTCAGCCACATCCTGCTCGCCCCGGCCGAAACGATACTGCGGAAACGTATAGCGGGTCGGGAGGTGCCGCGGGACCTCCCCGACGGCGACCTGCGAATACGCCAGTGGTCCTTCGATCACATCGAGCCGTACCGGACCGCCCTCACCTCCTGGCTCACCGCCGACGCCCACCCGGTCGACACCAGCGACCTCACTCCGTACGAGACGGCCGTGCGCATCGCCGAGGCCGTCACCGGCGGGTCGGTGCCCGTCTGCGACATAGTCCAGACCCCCGAGCCCACCGCCGAGACCGTCGCCGCCGGAGTGCTCCTCTTCGACGAGCAGGACCGGGTGCTGCTCGTCGACCCCACGTACAAGGCCGGCTGGGAGTTCCCCGGCGGTGTCGTCGAACCCGGAGAGGCGCCCGCGCGCGCCGGAGTGCGGGAGGTCGCCGAGGAGACCGGCATCCACCTCGACGAGGTGCCGGGCCTGCTTGTCGTCGACTGGGAACGCCCCGCGCCCCCCGCGTTCGGCGGTCTGCGGCTCCTCTTCGACGGCGGCCTGCTGCACTCCGCCGAGGCCGGACGGCTGCTGCTTCCCGGCCCGGAGCTGCGCGCCTGGCGGTTCGTCACCGAGGCGGAGGCCGCCGACCTGCTGCCTCCCGTGCGCTACGAGCGGCTGCGCTGGGCCCTGCGGGCACGCGAACGCGGAGCCGCGCTCTATCTGGAAGCCGGGGTGCCGGTCGGCTGACGCCGGGCCCGCCGCCCGCCCCCTTTACCCGGCACGGGGGATTCCGAGGGAAAAGCAAAAGGAAACGCAGGCGTGGCCACGGCCAATCGCTGCCCAAGGAATCTCCCCGGAACACTCACGCCCCGGGTAATCGCATTCCCTGCTCTCGTCAACACTTTTCCATCTCAGCAAACAATCCCTTTTCTCGCCCCTGCGCGGCTTGACCGGGCTCGCACACGGTTGCGAAAGTCCGCAGAGTCTCACGGCGGAAGCAATGACCGCCACCCAATTTCCTTGCCTCAGGGGCAGATCCGGGATGTCCGTACGATGACCACGCAACACCAGCCGGTCGACACCGGCGGCGGCACCGCGCTGCTGCCCGAGCCGTCGACCCAAGGCTCCAGACCCGGCGGCACGGCAGTCGCCGGCCGCTCACCGGCCCGGATGGCCTGGCGGCGGATCAGGCGGGACAAGGTCACCACGGTCGCCCTGGCGGCCACTCTCTTGTTCATCGCGATCGCGCTCCTCGCCCCGGTGCTCACCGCACTGACCGGCTGGGGGCCGATCACCCCCGACAACAAGGCGATCAATCCGGACACGGGCAATTTCCCCTACGGATCGCTGGGCGGCATCAGCGCCGAGCACCTGCTCGGCGTCGAACCGGGCACGGGTTATGACCTGTTCGCCCGCATCGTCTACGGCCTGCGCACCTCGCTCTACGTGGGATTCGCCTCGGCGCTGCTGTCCACCGCGGTCGGTGTGGTGGCCGGGCTGGCCGCCGGATACTTCGGTGGCTGGGTCGACTCCCTGCTGTCCCGGATCATGGACGTCATGCTGGCGTTCCCGCAGCTGCTTTTCATCATCGCGCTCACCCCGGTGATCCAGAACGCACTGCAGACCAACAGTCACGGCGGCACCGACGAGAACCTCCGGCTCCTCGTCCTGGTCCTCAACATCGCGGTCTTCGCCTGGGCCTACACCGCCCGGCTGGTGCGCGGGCAGGTACTGTCCCTGCGCGAGCGGGAGTTCGTAGACGCCGCGCGGCTGATGAGCGCCGGCCGCCGCCACATCCTCTTCCGGCAACTGCTGCCCAACCTGTGGGCGCCGATCCTGATCTCCTTCGCGCTCGCCGTCCCGCAGAACATCACCACCGAGGCGGCGCTGTCGTACCTGGGCGTGGGTGTCATCCCGCCCAACCCCGACTGGGGAGCCGTGCTGTCGGACGCCTCCCAGTTCTTCCTCCAGGACCCGATGTACCTCTTCGTGCCCGGCGTCCTGCTCTTCCTCCTCGTGCTGGCACTCAACCTGCTCGGGGACGGCGTCCGGGACGCCCTGGATCCCCGCGCCCGGCGCGGCTGACAAGCCACCTTCTCCCGAGTGTCGCCCCGGCGGTCCCACGAACGGCCGCCGAGCCCGTAGCAAGAAACGGAGTTTCCCCCATGACGCGCACCACGCGTACCACGCGCAGATCGCGCACGGTCGCTCTCACGGCAACCGCCGTGGTGATCGCCCTCGGAGCCACCGCATGCGGAGGGTCCTCCGGCAACAGCGCCGGCGGCTCCCCGTCGAAGGGCGGCACGCTGACGATTCTCGACGACGCCGACTTCAACCACATCGACCCTCAGCGGACGTACACCACCGAGGGTTCGAGCATGGACTACGAACTCGTGCGCACCCTCACCGGATGGGACGAGACGGGCTCCCAGCCCAAGCTGGTCGGCGACCTGGCGACCGACACCGGAACGCCGAGCAAGGGTGCCACGGTGTGGACGTTCCATCTGCGCCACGGGGTCAAGTGGCAGGACGGCAGCGAGGTCACGTCGCAGGACGTCAAGTACGGCGTCGAGCGGGCCTTCTCCCCGGACATCAACGGCGGCCCGCCGTACGCCAGTCAGTGGCTGGTCGGCGGTGACTCCTACAAGGGCCCGTACCAGGGCAAGCAGCTGTCCTCGATCCAGACACCGGACAAGTACACCATCGTCTTCCATCTGAACCAGCCGGTCGCCGACTTCAACGAGACGACCGCGATGACCGGTTGGTCGGGCGTGCCCAAGGCCCACGACACGGGCGCCACGTACGACACGCATGTCTGGTCCGACGGGCCCTACATGATCAAGTCGTACACCAAGAACAAGGAAATGGTCCTCGTCCGGAACAAGAACTGGAGCCGGTCGAACGACCCGATCCGGCAGCAGAACCTCAACGAGATCGACGCGAAGTTCGGGCAGGACCAGGCCGCCATCGACCAGCAGATCAAGTCGGACGGCGGCTCCGCCCAGACCGCGATCACCCAGACGCCGATCGCCGGCTCCGACCTGACGACGATGGCAGGCGACCCCTCGCTCAAGTCGCGCTACTACAAGATCCCGGCCCCGGGCATCAACTACCTGGCGATCAACATGAACCGGGTCAAGGACCTGAAGGTCCGCCAGGCCATCGAGTACGCCATCGACAAGACCACGGTACGCGGCGCCTTCGGCGGTTCGGCCTACGGCAACTACGCCACCACGATGCTCGCCCCCGGCATCGACGGCCACAAGGACTTCAACCTCTACAGCAGCAACCCCGCCGGTGACCTCACCAAGGCCAAGGCCCTGATGAAGCAGGCCGGCACCCCCAAGCCGACGATGTCCCTCGCGGTGGAGAACATCCCCACGCACGAGCACTTCGCGGACGCCGTGAAGACCGCGCTCGCGAAGATCGGCATCACGGTGAACATCACCCCGATCGACAAGAACAACTACTTCAGCACCGTCGACAACGTGAAGAACCAGTACGACCTGACATGGGGCGACTGGATCGCGGACTGGCCCAACGCCTCCACCGTGCTGCCCACGCTCTTCGACGGACGCCAGATCAAGAAGCTCCCGCAGTCCAACAACGACCTCGCCTATCTGAACGACCCCAAGGTCAACGCGCAGATCGACAAGATCGGCAAGATGACCGACATCAAGCAGCGCAACGCGGCCTACGGGGAGCTGGACGAGCAGATCCTCAAGGACGCCGCCGTGATCCCGCTGATGTACATGAACTTCAGCGAGGTGAGCGGCTCGAAGGTCGGCGGTGTCATCAACGACTCGATCATGGCCGAACCCAGCCTGGTGCACGCCTACATCAAGCAGTGACGCAACCCCTCTGAACCCCGCCGGCGGCCTCGGCCGCCGGCGGGCACCCCACTCACGTCAGGTCCCGGCACCCCATGTTTCGTTACCTCATCAGACGCCTGCTGGCAGCGGCTGTGATCATGCTGGTGATCACCACCATCACCTTCTTCATCTTCTTCGCGCTGCCGTCCAACCCCGCGCTCCTGGCCTGCGGAAAGACCTGCTCGCCCTCCCGCCTCGCGGAGATCAAGCACTCGCTGGGCCTGGACCAGAGCTACCTGACGCAGTACTGGGAGTTCCTCAAGGGGCTGGCCGTGGGCCGTGACTACGGCGACCAGAGCGTCCGCATCCACTGCGGCGCGCCCTGCCTCGGCATCTCCTTCCAGACCGACACCCCGGTCCTGACGACGCTGCTCCAGGACTTCCCGGCGGACCTCTCCCTCGGACTCGGTGCCGCGGTGGCGTTCCTGATCCTGGGCGTCGGCCTCGGCACCGTCGCGGCGGTGCGCAGGGGCCGGGCCGCGGACAAGGCGGCGGTGGGACTCGCCCTGTTCGGTGTGTCGGTGCAGATCTACTTCATCGGTCTGCTCCTGCTCTACCTCTTCGTGGACAAGTTCCAGATCCTGCCGACGTCCGGCTACACGCCCTTCACCGAGGACCCGGCCGGCTGGTTCCAGGGGCTGATCCTGCCCTGGTCCACCCTCGTCATCGTCTACCTCGCGATGTACACCCGGCTCACCCGCTCCTCCATGCTGGAGGTCTTCTCCGAGGACTACATGCGCACGGCCCGCGCCAAGGGCCTGCCGGCCGCCACCGTCGTCCTCAAGCACGGACTGCGGGCCGCGATCACCCCGATCATCACCATCTTCGGCATGGACGTCGGCTCCCTGATCGGCGGCTCCGCGGTCATCACCGAGTCGGTGTTCGGCATCAACGGCATCGGCAAACTCGCCGTCGACTCCGTCCAGAACTCGGACCTGCCGGTCATCCTCGGCACCACGCTCTTCGCCGCGACGTTCGTCGTCCTCGCCAACGTCGTCGTCGACCTGGTGTACGGCCTCGTCGACCCGCGCGTGCGCCTCGCCTGAGCCCTTCTTCGTCCTTAGGAACACCCGTGTCCGTATCGACCTCACCGCAGCCCGCGGACGTCACCCCCGCGCCCGCACCCTTCCTCGACGTACGCGACCTGAGGGTGCACTTCCCGACCGAGGACGGCCTCGTCAAGTCCGTCGACGGCGTCTCCTTCACCCTGGAGAAGGGCAGGACCCTCGGTATCGTCGGCGAGTCCGGCTCCGGCAAGTCGGTGACCTCACTGGCCCTGCTCGGACTCCACAAGGGCACCCGCGCCCAGGTCTCCGGCGAGATCTGGCTGGAGGGCAGGGAACTCGTCGCCCTGCCCGAGGCCGGGATGCGTGCCCTGCGCGGCCGCACCGTCTCCATGATCTTCCAGGACCCGCTGTCCGCGCTGCACCCCTTCTTCACCGTGGGCTCCCAGATCGCCGAGGCCTACCGGGTGCACCACAAGGTCTCCAAGAAGGAGGCGAAGGAGCGCGCGGTCGAGATGCTGAAGCGGGTCGGCATCCCGCAGCCCGAGCGCCGGGTCAGGGACTACCCGCACCAGTTCTCCGGCGGTATGCGCCAGCGCGCGATGATCGCCATGTCGCTGGTGTGCGACCCCGCCCTGCTCATCGCCGACGAGCCCACCACCGCCCTGGACGTCACCGTCCAGGCGCAGATCCTGGACCTCATCCGCGACCTCCAGGAGGAGTTCGGCTCCGCCGTCGTCATCATCACGCACGACCTCGGCGTCGTCTCCGACATCGCCGACGACATCCTGGTCATGTACGGCGGCCGCCGCATCGAGTACGGCACCACCCGCGAGGTGCTCAAGCAGCCCCAGCACCCCTACACCTGGGGCCTGTTGCAGTCGATGCCGCACCTCGGCGGCGACGTCGGCGAACGGCTCAACCCGATCCCCGGCACCCCGCCGAGCCTGATCAACCTGCCGGACGGCTGCTCCTTCCACCCCCGCTGCGCCTACAAGGGCTGGGTGACGGAGGGCCGTTGCACGGCGGCACGGCCCGAACTGCGCCTCGTCTCCGGCAGCGAACGGCACCTCGCCGCCTGCCATCTGAGCGACGAGGCCAAGCAGGAGATCCGCGGCGGGGCCGGTCCGGAGGACCGGGACGCCGCGGGCGCACGGGCCGCGCGATGAAGCCGGCGGACGAAAGGGACCATGCCGTGAGCACCACCGAGCCCCGCACCGGACAGAGCACCGACCGCCCCGCCGGCGAGAGCCGCGGCGAGAACCTGCTGGAGGTACGCGGTCTGCAGAAGCACTTCCCGATCCGGCAGGGCATCATCTTCCAGCGGCAGATCGGAGCCGTCCGCGCCGTCGACGGCATCGACTTCTCGGTCGGCCCCGGCGAGTCGCTGGGCCTGGTCGGCGAGTCCGGCTGCGGCAAGTCGACCACCGGCCGTCTGATCACCCGGCTGCTCGAACCCACCGGCGGCTCCGTCGTGTTCGACGGCGAGGACATCACGCACCGGCCCGCCGCGCGGATGCGGGAGGCCCGCCGCAACCTCCAGATGATCTTCCAGGACCCCTACTCGTCGCTGAATCCCCGCCACACCGTCGGCACCATCATCGAGACGCCGATGCGGCTCAACGGCATCAACCCGTCCCAGGGCCACAAGAAGCGGGCCCAGGAACTCCTGGAGACGGTCGGTCTCAACCCCGAGCACTACAACCGCTACCCGAACGAGTTCTCCGGCGGCCAGCGCCAGCGCATCGGCATCGCCCGCGCCCTCGCCCTCAGGCCGAAGCTCATCGTGGCCGACGAACCCGTCTCCGCGCTGGACGTCTCCATCCAGGCGCAGGTCGTCAACCTGCTCCAGGACCTCCAGCGGGAGTTCGGCATCGCCTTCGTCTTCATCGCCCACGACCTGGCCGTCGTACGGCACTTCTCGGAGCGGGTCGCCGTCATGTACCTCGGAAAGATCGTCGAGGTCGCCGACCGCGAGTCGCTCTACACACGGCCCCGGCACCCCTACACGCACGCGCTGCTGTCCGCCGTACCCGAGGCCGACCCGGACGCCGTCGGACGGCGTGAGCGCATCCGGCTGGCGGGGGACGTGCCCTCCCCGATCGACCCGCCCTCCGGCTGCCGCTTCCGCACCCGCTGCTGGAAGGCGCAGGACAAGTGCGCCCTCGAGGAGCCCGTGCTGGTGCGCGTCGAGGGCAGCCCCTCCGGGCACCTGACCGCCTGCCACTTCCCCGAGGAGCCGTCCGTCACCGCGCGCGAGGAGGACATCGTGCTGGACCCGGCCCTCGGCTAGGGACCGTCGTTCGGGTCGGCCCGGCCGAGGGGGACGGCACCTTTCCCGGACGCGACACCGACATGGGACCGCGGCGGATGGCCCCCGTCCCCGGACGGGGGCCATCCGCCGCGGGCAGGGCGGTCAGCTCGCCGCGTAGTTGCGCAGGAACAGGGCCTCCGTCACCGACAGCCGCTCCAGTTCCTCGGGGGACACACTCTCGTTCACCGCGTGGATCTGCGCCTCGGGCTCGCTCAGCCCGATGAGCAGGATCTCGGCACGCGGGTACAGCGCGGCCAGCGTGTTGCACAGCGGGATGGAGCCGCCCTGTCCCGCGTACTGCATCTCCTGCCCCGGGTAGGCCACCGTCATCGCGGCCGCCATGGCCTGGTACGCGGGGCTGGTGGTGTCGGCGCGGAACGGCTGGCCCTGGCCGATCTGTTCGGTGCTCACCCGTGCCCCCCACGGCGTGTGCGCCTCCAGATGCGCCTGCAGCAGCTTGGTCGCCTCGCCCGCGTCCACGCCCGGCGGCACCCGCAGGCTGATCAGCGCGCGGGCACCCGCCTGCACGGACGGAGTGGCTCCGACCACGGGCGGGCAGTCGATACCGAGAACGGTGACGGCTGGGCGCGCCCAGATACGGTCAGCGACCGTCCCGGAGCCGATCAGTTCGACGCCGTCCAGGACCTTGGCGTCCTGCCGGAACTGCGCCTCCTCGTACTGCAGGCCTTCCCAGCCCGCGTCGGCCGAGAGACCGTCGACGGTCGTCGAGCCGTCCTCGGCGCGCAGCGAGTCCAGCACACGGATCAGCGCCGCCAGCGCGTCGGGTGCGGCACCGCCGAACTGGCCCGAGTGCAGATTGCCCGCCAGGGTGTCGACCTGGACGCGCACCAACGTCATGCCGCGCAGGGTGGAGGTGACGGTCGGCAGGCCGACGCGGAAGTTGCCCGCGTCGCCGATGACGATCGTGTCCGCCTCCAGCAGGGCGGGGTGCTCCTCGGCGTACCGCTCCAGACCGCCGGTGCCCATCTCCTCCGAGCCCTCGGCGATCACCTTCACATGGACGGGTACGCCGCCGTTGGCCTTGAGCGCGCGCAACGCCAGCAGGTGCATGACCAGGCCGCCCTTGCAGTCGGCGGCCCCGCGCCCGTACCAGCGCCCGTCCCGCTCGGTCAGCTCGAAGGGCGGGGTCGTCCAGGCGGCCTCGTCCAGCGGCGGCTGCACGTCGTAGTGGGCGTAGAGCAGGACGGTCTTCGCGCCCTCCGGGCCGGGCAGGTAGCCGTAGACCGACTGGGTGCCGTCGGGGGTGTCGAGCAGGGCCACGTCCTCGAACCCCTCGGCGGTGAGCGCGTCGGCGACCCAGCGGGCGGCGCCCTCGCTCTCGCTCCTGGGGAACTGGTCGAAGTCCGCCACCGACCGGAAGGCCACCAGTTCGGTGAGCTCCTGCTTCGCCCTGGGCATCAGCGAGGCGACGGTCTCGGCGACCGGATTCGACGGCATGGGCACGCTCCTCGTGGGTGCGACGTTGTCATGATGCGTACCTTCGGTACGCGTGATCGTGTGGTGCGGGCGCGTCCCCGTGTAAGGGCCACCCACGCCGCCGATCCTCCCACAGCGGCCTGCGGTGACCGCCGCCGTAGGATGCGGGAGACAGCGGCAGGCGGCTTTGATCGGGAGCAACAGACCATCGTGAGCAGCGAGAACTCTTCGGCGGACGACGTGCGGCAGGTGTGGGACGTCGTCGTGGTGGGCGCGGGACCCGCGGGCGCTTCGGCCGCGTACGCGGCGGCGGTGGCCGGCAGACGCGTGCTGTTGCTGGAGAAGGCGGAGCTGCCGCGGTACAAGACGTGCGGCGGCGGCATCATCGGCCCCTCGCGCGACGCCCTGCCGCCCGGCTTCGAGCTGCCGCTCAGGGACCGGGTGCACGCGGTGACGTTCTCCAACAACGGCCGCTTCACGCGCACGCGCCGCTCCAAGCAGATGCTCTTCGGGCTGATCAACCGGCCCGAGTTCGACCAGCAACTGGTCGAGCACGCGCAGAAGGCGGGCGCCGAGCTGCGCACGGGAGTCACCGTCCAGCGGGTCGAGCAGCACGGCTCGACGGTGCCCGACCGGCGCACCGTCGCCGTGGTCCTGCAGGGCGGCGAGGTCGTGCTCGCACGGGCCGTGGTCGGGGCGGACGGCAGCGCCAGCCGGATAGGGGCGCACGTCGGGGTCAAGCTCGACCAGGTGGATCTCGGTCTCGAGGTGGAGATCCCGGTGCCGGACACCGTCGCGGAGGACTGGAAGGGCCGGGTGCTCATCGACTGGGGTCCCATCCCCGGCAGTTACGGCTGGGTCTTCCCCAAGGGCGACACCCTCACGGTCGGGGTCATCTCGGCCCGCGGCGAAGGTGCAGCCACCAAGCGGTACTTGGAGGAGTTCATCGGCCGGCTGGGCCTCGCGGGGTTCGAACCGAGCATCTCCTCGGGGCACTTGACCCGCTGCCGCGCCGACGACTCGCCGCTCTCGCGCGGGCGGGTGCTGGTGTGCGGTGACGCGGCGGGGATGCTGGAGCCGTGGACCCGTGAGGGCATCTCCTTCGCGCTGCGCTCCGGACGGCTCGCGGGGGAGTGGGCGGTGCGGATCGCCGAGGCGCACGACGCGGTGGACACGCGCCGGCAGGCTCTCAACTACGCGTTCGCGATCAAGGCCGGTCTCGGGGTCGAGATGAGCGTCGGCAAGCGGCTGCTCACGGCGTTCGAGCGCCGTCCCGGGCTGTTCCACGCGGCGCTGACGGGCCTGCGTCCGGCCTGGAAGGCGTTCAAGGACATCACGACGGGCGCCACGACACTGGGCGAGATGGTCCGTCTGCGTCCGATGGCCCAGCGGGCACTGGCGGCGCTGGACGGCCGTCCCGCCGCGGCTTCGGAGGTCAGCTCCTCCGAGTGATCTCGAAGACGGGGTGGTCCGGGGCGATGCGGCGCAGCTCGTCGTCCGGGGAGTCGGGGCCGACGCCGTTGAAGAAGACCCCGACCTCCGCCTTCCAGTGCTTGAGGTAGGCGCGCAGGATCGGGGTCTTGTCGTCGTCACCCACCTCGGCGGCGGTGAAGGTGTCCACCTGCTTGCCGAGGTGCAGTTCACCGCCACCCGCGGCGCGCATGTTGTGCGTCCACTGCACATGGCCGCGGGGGGCGACCAGGTACTGCCTGTCGTCGAGGGTCAGCACGTTGACCGGGGTGGTGCGCCACTGGCCGCTCTTGCGGCCGCGGACGGCGAGGACGCGGGAGCCCCGGACGCTGATGCCGCGACGGGTCAGCCAGGCCACGGAGCGGTTGAGGACGTTGACGGTGAACCAGCCGGGCTTCTGGACGTGCGTGGCCATCGGGGCCCCCTCGTGTGATGGCGAAGCAGTGCTTCCTTTTGTGAGCACTGCTCTCGCTCTTTCCGGTGCCAGTCTGCATGAGACCGGCACGACAAAGCAAGAGCACTGCTCTCATTTTGCTTCACCGCTCTCATTTGTGTGCAGTGATCTGTATTCATGGGAGACTGGCGGGCATGAGCACCGCACACGGCGCCCGTGCCCGGGCCAGGATCGAAGTGACCGCGGCCATCAAGGACGAGGCCCGCAGACAGCTCGCGGCGGAGGGCGCCGCCCGGCTCTCCCTGCGGGCCGTCGCCCGTGAACTGGGCATGGTCTCCTCCGCGCTGTACCGCTACTTCCCCAGCCGTGACGACCTGCTCACCGCCCTCATCATCGACGCCTACGACTCCCTCGGCGAGAGCGCCGAGGTGGCCCACGAGGCCGCCCGCGACGCTGCCTCCGGCCCCTTCGAGCGCTGGATCGCGGTCTGCGAGGCGGTGCGGCGCTGGGCGCTGGAACATCCGCACGAGTACGCGCTCATCTACGGATCTCCCGTGCCCGGCTACACGGCCCCCGAGGTCACCGTCCCGGCCGCCGCCCGGGTCGGCCTGCTGCTCATCGGCATCACGCGCGACGCCCACCACGGCCCGGGCCTGGCCCGGCCCCCGCTGCCGGCCGGCCTCCGCCCGGAGGCCGAACGCATGACCGCCGACCTCGCCCCGGATCTCCCCCCGGAGGTCGTGACCGCACTGGTCGCGGCCTGGGCCCAGCTGTACGGACTGGTCGGCTTCGAACTGTTCGGCCAGTTCAACCGGGTGGTGGAGGACCGGGCGACGTTCTTCCGGCACGCGGCGGAGCAACTCGCCGGGGGAGTGGGGCTGGTGCCGTAGGTGTGCTGTCCCGGTGAGCGGGCGTACTTCCCGGGGAGTACGCGTGATCACCACGCGAGGGTGACGCGGCCGCGGGAGCGGGGCGTCTAGCGTGGCCGGTATGGACGAGCAGCGTGCGCGGGGCGGTCCGCCGCAGTGGTGGCGGCACGGGCCCGCGTCGCCGGACCGGTGGGAGGGGGGGTGGCCCTGGCGGTCCACGGTCCTCGTGACCGTGTTCGTCCTGGCCGGGTCGAACTTCGCCGCCCAAGGGCAGCAGGGCGAGCGGGCGGAGCTGGATCTCTTCGCACGGGCGCTGCTGCTGGTGGCCGCGGGGTCGCTGCTGTGGCGCAAGCGGTATCCGGTGGCCGTGGTGTTCGGCACGGCGGGCGCCGTCATGGTCTATCTGGGGGCCGGCTACCCCTACGGGCCGGTGCTCATCACCGTCGCCCTGGCCTGCTTCAGCGCCGTCGTCGACGGCCACCGCCGAGCGGCGTGGACCGCGATGGGCATGCTCTGGGCCGGGCACGTCCTGGTGGCGCACTGGCTCTTCAGGTGGCTGCCGCCGTCCGGGGACTCCGCCGTCTCCTGGGGAGAGGAGATCGTGGTCGCCACCTGGGTGGTGGCCATCGCGGCGGTGTCGGAGCTGTTCCGTGTCAGGCGAGAGCAGTGGGCCCGCGAACGGGCCGAGCGGGCCGAGGCCGCACGGCGGCGGGCCGACGAGGAGCGGCTGCGGATCGCGCGGGAGCTGCACGACGTCCTCGCCCACAGCATCTCCGTCATCAACGTCCAGGCGGGCGTCGGCCTCGCACTGCTCGACACCGACCCCGAGCAGGCCCGCACCGCCCTCACCACGATCAAGGACCAGAGCAAGGAGGCGCTCGGCGAGGTGCGCCAGGTGCTCGACACCCTGCGCGCCCCCGGCGCCGCGCCGCGCACCCCTGCGCCCGGCCTCGACCGGCTGCCCGAACTGGTGGAGCAGGCCGCGAGCGCCGGCCTCACAGTGGACGTCGAGGGAGAGCCGCCGCGCCTCGGGCCGGGCACGGACCTCGCCGCCTTCCGGATCGTCCAGGAGGCCCTGACCAACGTCGTACGGCACTCGGGTTCACGGTGCGCGCGTGTCCACCTCGCGCACGACGCGGGCGTCCTGCGGCTGCGCGTGGACGACGACGGACCCGCGACCGGTGACGACGCGGGCGGCAGCGGCAACGGGCTCGCCGGGATGCGGGAGCGGGCCGCCGCCCTGGGTGGCACCATCGAGGCGGGCCCGCGCCCCGACGGAGGGTTCCGGGTGCTCGCCGTGCTGCCGCTGTCGGCGTCCGCCGGCGCGTCCGCCGCACCGCAACAGGAGGACCGGTGATCCGTGTACTGCTCGCCGACGACCAGTCACTGGTGAGGGCGGGATTCCGGGCGCTGCTCGACGCACAGCCCGACATCGAGGTGGCCGCGGAGGCCGCCGACGGTGCGGAGGCCGTGCGCCGGATCCGTGAACTGCGGCCCGACGTGGTGCTGATGGACATCCGCATGCCGGAACTCGACGGCCTGGCCGCGACCCGGCAGGTCACCGCAGATCCGGACCTGGGGGACGTCAAGGTGGTCATGCTCACCACCTTCGAGCTCGACGAGTACGTCTTCGAGGCGATCCGCTCCGGCGCCTCCGGCTTCCTGGTCAAGGACACCGAGCCGGAGGAACTCCTGCGCGCCGTACGGGCGGTGGTCGCGGGCGACGCACTGCTGTCGCCGGGTGTGACGCGGCGGCTGATCTCCGAGTTCGCCTCCCGCTCCAAGGAACCGGCGGTGGCCGGCGCGCTGGACCGGCTCACCGAGCGGGAGCGCGAGGTGATGGCGTTGGTGGGGATGGGCCTGTCCAACGAGGAGATCGCCCGCCGCCTGGTGGTCAGCCCGCTCACCGCGAAGACCCACGTCAGCCGCACGATGGTGAAGCTCGGGGCCCGCGACCGGGCCCAACTGGTCGTGCTGGCCTACGAGTCGGGGCTGGTGCGGCCGGGCTGGCTGGGTTGATCCGCCCTCCGGAACCGGAGCAGCACACTGACGACCCGGGCGGCGAAGAGAACCGACGCGAGCACCAGACCGGCCCGCACCAGCAGGCGCTCCGGCGTCTGCGGCAGGTCGAAGAGCAAAGCGGGCCCGGCCATGGCCCCGAAGACCACCGCCGCCGCGAAGGCCGCACTGCACAGCGCGTACCCGATCTCGACGGTGATGGCATCCCGTTCGGCCTGACTGCGCCGTCCCCCGTGACTGGTCATACGGACGAGTCAAACAGGGGTGCGCCCGGCGGGCAAGGCAGCCCGCCGAGCGCACGGCCGGAGACGCTCCCCCGGTCGCGCTAGTCGCGTACGGCGACGCGCTCCGCCTCCTTCGGGGCGGACCTGGCGACGACGACGGACGGTCCCGCGGACTTCCTCCCCCGGCGGGGCCGCAGGCCGGTGAGGGTGATCAGCAGGCCGGCGACGGCGATGCCCGTGGCGACCATGAACCCGGGCCGGTAGCTGTCCAGGACGGCCTGCGGAGTGGGGTCCGCGGGGGCGCCGGCGGTCACCACGGCCGTGACGACGGCCAGGAAGATCGCTCCGCCGACCTGGACGGAGGTGTTGAGCAGGCCGGAGACCATGCCCTGCTCGTGGTCGTCGACGCCGTTGGTGGCCTGGATGTTGAGAGACGGGAAGACCAGGGCGCAGGCGGCGCCGATCAGCAGCATGCTCGGCAGGATCACCGCGGCGTACACCGGGTCCAGGTCGACGCGCAGGAACAGCGCGTACCCGAGAACCATGAGCGCGAAGCCCCCCGCGATCAGCCGCCGGGTGCCGAACCGGTCGACGATCGTGCCCACCATCGTCGACGACACCGCCACCAGCGCGCCCGCGGGCAGGAAGGCCAGCGCCGTGTGCAGCGCCGACCAGCCCAGCAGCGACTGCATGTAGAGCGTCGCCAGGAACTGGAAGCCGACATACGAGCCGAAGAACGCCATCGCGCCGAGCTGGGCGCGGATCTGGCTGCCGGAGCGCAGCACGCCGAGCCGGATCAACGGTCCCGCCGAGCGCCGCTCCACCAGGACGAACACCGTCAGCAGCGCGGCCGCCGCGAGGAAGGACAGCAGGGTGCGGGCCGACGCCCAACCGACCTCCGGTGCCTGGACGACAGTGAAGACCAGCAGCAGCATCGACGCGGTGCCGAGGACGGCGCCGGGGACGTCGTAGCCGTTGTGGTCCTTCTCCCGCTCGCTGCGCGGCAGCAGCTTCAGACCGGCGACGAGCGCGATCAGGGCGATGGGTGCCGGCAGCAGCATGGTCAGGCGCCAACTGGCCTCGGTGAGCAGGCCCGAGAGCACCAGGCCCATGGAGAAGCCGGTGGCCGCGCAGGTGGTGTAGATGGAGAGCGCGCGGTTGCGCAGCGGGCCCTCGGGGAACGTCGTGGTGATGATCGACAGGCCCGCGGGTGCCGTGAAGGCCGCGCTCAGGCCCTTGATGAAGCGGCTGGCGATGAGCAGCGGCCCCGAGTCCACGAGGCCTCCGAGCAGCGAGGCGAGTGCGAAGACGCCCAGCGCCACCAGGAAGACCTGCCGGCGGCCCAGCAGGTCGGCGGCGCGTCCGCCGAGGAGCAGCAGGCCGCCGTAGCCCAGGATGTAGCCGCTGACGATCCATTGCAGTGCTGAGGTCGACAGGCCGAGGTCGGCGCCGATGGACGGCAGGGCGACGCCGACCATGGACACGTCCAGGGCGTCCAGGAACATCGCGGCGCAGAGCACGAGCAGGGTGCCCCAGAGCCTTGGCGTCCAACGCCCCTCGGACGTGGGGGAGATGAGCGGAGAGGTCATACCCGGGACATTACATGCGTATGCATGGAATGCAAATGCATTTAATTCGGGTGCAACAATATCGGTTCTCTGTTACGGTGCGGCGCATGACGGCTCAGCAGGCCGAACAGGCCCTCGTGGCACAGTGGCGGGACATCCTGGCGCTGCACGCGCGTACGCAGTGCGAACTCGACCGGGCGCTGCACGGCCACGGTCTGTGCGCCAGTGACTTCGAGGTGCTCGACGTCCTCGCCGGGTGCCGGACGCCCAAGGGCACGCCGTCCTACCGCGTGCAGGAGATCTCCGAGCGGGTTCATCTGAGCCAGAGCGCGCTGTCGCGGCTGATCGCCCGGCTGGAGAAGGAGGGGCTCGTCGAGCGCGGCATGTGCCCCGAGGACCGGCGTGGCGTGAAGGTGTGTCTCACCGCCCGGGGGCGCGCGCTGCACGGCGAGGTGCTTCCCGTGCAGCGCGCGGTACTGGCGAGGATGCTCGCCGACGGCTGACCGCCCGCCGGTGGCCTCAGATCGCCGACGTCTCCCGCCACATTGTGGCGAGCGCCTGGTCACCCGTCGCGGCCGGGAGGGGAGCCCGGTTCCACAGCGCCAGGTACAACTGCCCGGCCGGGGCGGACAGTTCGCACTCGGCCTCCCCGGAGTCGTCCCGCGTGGTCACGGGCGGCTCCGGCGACAGCCGCAGCGTCCACACCGCTCCGGTGTCCTCGGTACGGATGCGCAGGACCCGTGGCTCGGGGGTGCGTACACGGCTCCTGGAACGGGCGTGGAAGCCGCGCAGCAGTTCGTCGAT
The DNA here is from genome assembly GCF_042262425.1 of Streptomyces sp. NPDC056373. NCBI lineage: Bacteria > Bacillati > Actinomycetota > Actinomycetes > Kitasatosporales > Streptomycetaceae > Streptomyces > Streptomyces sp. NPDC056373. The sequence continues at coordinate 56,325 of NZ_JBHJPX010000015.1, read as the reverse complement.
GCCGTCGGTCGCGAACTCGGGGGTGACGTCCGTCGGGGCCGCGCCGCGAGCGGACTCCGCGTCGACCCGGTGCACGGCCGTCTCGTGCGCCTGTCGCCGGGCCCAGAAGGCCAGCGGGGAGGGCGCGGGCAGGAAGGTGAAGCACTCCACGTCGGGCGAGGCGTCGGCCAGTGTGCCGACGAGCCGGTGGTGGCTGTCGCGGTACCAGGCGATGAGCTCCGCGCCGTCGAGGCCGGTGGGTTCCACCAGGGGGCGGCGTTCGGTGAGCCGCTCGGCGACGAAGGCGGCGGCCCAGCGGTGCACCGCGCCGGTGTGCCGCAGCAGATCGCGCACCTGCCACTCGGGACAGGTCGGCACCTTCGCGCCGGTCCCGGCCTCCTCGGCGGCCGCGGCCAGCAGCCGGCCTTCCGTCTCCAGTGCTCGAAGGAACTCGGCGGTCTCCATGGCGCCGAGTCTGCCGCATGAAGCGCTCTTCGGGCCCTGGCATTTCCGGAGGCCGGCCCCGGCGGCTACGGCAGCGGCGTCCCGCCCGTCGCGTTGACGATCTCGGCCGTGATGTACGACGCCTCCTGCGAGGCGAGGAAGACGTACGCCGGAGCCATCTCCGCGGGCTGGGCGGGCCGTCCGATGGGGGCCTGCTTGCCGAACGTCCGCGTGTCCGGCAGGGTCGCCGGGATCAACGGCGTCCACACCGGGCCCGGCGCGACCGCGTTGACGCGGACGCCCTTCTCGATCAGCATCTGCGCCAGCCCCTGCGTGAAGGTGACGATCGCGCCCTTCGTCGTCGCGTAGTCCAGCAGATGCGGACTCGGCTTGTACGCCTGCACCGACGTGGAGTTGATGATGCTGCCGCCCTCCGGAATGTGCGGCAGGGCCATCTTGCACAGCCAGAACATGCCGTACAGGTTCGTGCGCAGCACCCGGTCGAACTGCTCGGTGGTGATCGCCTCGATGCCGTCCGGCTGGGACATCTGGTACGCCGCGTTGTTCACGAGCACGTCGATCCGGCCGAACTCGTCCACCGCGCGGTCGATCAGCGCCCGGCAGTTCCCCTCCTCCCGTACGTCGCAACCGACGGGCACGGCACGCCGGCCGGCCTCCTCGACGAGCCGGGCCGTCTCGGCGGCGTCGTCCTTCTCCTCATCCAGATGGGTGAACAGCACGTCGGCACCCTCGCGGGCGAACGCCAGGGCCACAGCGCGGCCGATCCCGGAGTCGCCACCGGTGATCACGGCCTTGCGGCCCTCCAGCCTGCCGCTGCCCCGGTAGGACTCCTCACCATGGTCCGGGGGCGGGTCCATCGGCCCCGTCCAGCCCGGGTGCGGCTGGTCCTGGGAGGGAAACTCCGGGGTCGGGTGCTGCTCACCGGGGTGCTGCTGTTCGGTCACGGGTCTGCCTCCTTGTACATGGCGTACGGCCCGGTGATCACCACGGGCGTCGCCACGGGTACCCAGGATCACCGGCATCCCCCCGGCCGACTCCCCTCTTCAGCTCCCGTCCGCCCGTCGGGCGGCAGAGCCCACCAGCGCACCCACGGCCGCGGCCGCCGCCGACAGGACCGCCACACTGGTCAGCGCGGCGGGCAGGGTGAACCAGTCCGCCATGAAGCCGATCGCGGGCGGGCCGAGGAGCATGCCCCCGTAGCCCAGGGTGGAGGCCGTGGCGACGCCGCCGGGGCCCGCCAGAGCGCCCGCGCGCTCCACGGCCACGGGGAAGAGGTTCGCGAGGCCGATGCCCGTGATCGCGTAGCCGAGCAGGGCGGCCCAGAGGGAGGGGGCGAGGGAGCCGAGCAGCATGCCGGCCGCCGCGGTGGTGCCGCCGGCGACGACGGTCCGGGTCCGCCCCAGACGTTCCAGGAGCATCGTGCCGGTCAGCCGTCCCACCGTCATGGCGAGGGCGAAGCACGAGTAGCCCACGGCCGCGGCGCCCGCCGAGGCGTGCAGGTCCTGTTCGAGGTGCAGGGCGCCCCAGTCGGCCAGCGCCCCCTCGCCGTACGCGGTGCACCCCGCGATCAGGCCGAAGACCAGGACCAGTCCCCTGGTGCGGCGATCCAGGCGGCGCGGCACGTCTTCGACGGGCCGCTCCCGCTCCGGGGGCACCGGCGGCTCGTGCCGCAGGAGCGTGGGGCCCGCCGCGGCGGTCACGAGCAGGCCGGCGACCGTGAGCAGCAGCAGGTGCCGCGTGGGGGAGAGGGACCCGGCGACCAGCGCGCCCAGCCCCGCCCCGACCATGCCGCCCAGGCTGAACGCCGCGTGGAAGCTCGGCATGACCGGCCGCCGCAACGCGGCCACGAGCTCGACGGCCGCGCTGTTGAAGGCCACGTTGATCCCGCCGTACGCGGCCCCGAAGAGCAGCAGGACCAGGCCCAGTGCGAGCGCCGAATGGGTGAGCGGTGGCAGGGCGACGCCGAGGGAGAGCAGCACGGCGCAGACGACGGTGACCCGGTGGTTGCCGTAGCGGCGGCACAGCCGGCCCGTGAGGGTCATGGTGACGACCGCACCGGCGGAGACGCCGAGGAGGGCGAGGCCGAGGGTGCCGGCGGAGGCGCCGGTCTGCGCCTTGATGGCGGGGATGCGCACGACCCAGCCGGCGAAGACGAAGCCGTCGAGGGCGAAGAAGACGGTGAGGGCGATCCGGAGCCGGGTCAGGGAGCTGCTGTGGCCCGGCACGTCCTTGTGCGTTCGGGCTTTGTTTATTTGCGGCACAAACTGAGGCTAGGTGGGTGCGGGGTCGAGGACAAGGTGCGACTCTGGGACGAGACCCGTCCACCGAGGAGCGGATGCATCCGCCGAAGGAGCGCAGGAGGGCACATGGGACGTGACGTGCCGGCCCTGGTGTTCACCCGGGAGGACCGTCGTCGGTACCGCGAGAAGATGCACACCGACCTCGAGGTGCTCGCCCGGATGCTCAGCGAGTCCGGGTTCGAGAGCGAGCGCCCTCAGGTCGGACTGGAGATCGAGCTCAACCTCGTGGACGACGAGGGGCTGCCCGCGATGCGCAACACCGACGTGCTCCAGGCGATCGCCGATCCCGCCTGGTCCAGCGAGCTGGGCCGCTTCAACCTGGAGATCAACATCCCGCCGCGGCTGCTGACGACCGGCGGCCCGGGCTCCTGGGAGCAGGCGATCCGGGACGCCCTCAACCACGCCGAGGACCGTGCCGCGGCGGTGGGCGCGCACCTGATCATGGTCGGCATCCTGCCCACCCTCGGCGAGTCGGACGTCAGCGAGTCGGCGCTGTCCGGCGACCCTCGCTACCGCCTCCTCAACGAGCAGATCTTCGCGGCCCGGGGCGAGGACCTGCGGATCAAGGTCGACGGAGTGGAGCGCCTGTCGACGTACGCCGACACCATCACCCCCGAGGCCGCCTGCACCAGCACCCAGTTCCACCTCCAGGTCGACCCGAGGGAGTTCCCGCACTACTGGAACGCGGCCCAGGCCATCGCGGGCGTGCAGATCGCCCTCGCGGCGAACTCGCCCTTCCTGTTCGGCAAGGAGCTGTGGCGCGAGACCCGCGTCCCCCTGTTCGAGCAGGCCACCGACACCCGCCCCGAGGAGATCAAGGCCCAGGGCGTACGGCCCCGGGTGTGGTTCGGGGAGCGCTGGATCACCAGCGTCTTCGACCTCTTCGAGGAGAACGTGCGCTACTTCCCCGCCCTGCTGCCGCTGTGCGAGGACGAGGACCCGCAGAAGGAACTGGACAACGGAGGCGTCCCCCAGCTGGGCGAACTGACCCTGCACAACGGCACGATCTACCGCTGGAACCGGCCCATCTACGCGGTCACCGAGAGCGGCCCCCATCTGCGCATCGAGAACCGGGTCCTGCCCGCCGGCCCCACCGTGGCCGACATCATCGCCAACGGCGCCTTCTACTACGGCCTGACCCGCGCCCTGGTCGACGAGGACCGGCCGGTGTGGTCGCGGATGTCGTTCTCGGTCGCCGAGGAGAACCTGCACACCGCGGCCCGCGACGGTATCGACGCCCGCCTGTACTGGCCCGGCGTGGGCGAAGTCCCTGTCACGGAACTGGTGTTGCGGCGGCTGCTGCCCCTGGCCCACCGGGGCCTGGAGCTGACCGGCATGGACGCCGCGTGGCGCGAGCCCCTGCTCGGCATCATCGAGCAGCGTTGCGTCACGGGGCGCAACGGCGCCCTGTGGCAGGCGGAGATGGTGCACCACCTGGAGAAGGCCGGCATCTCCGACCGGCGGGAGGCACTGCGGCAGATGACCAGGACGTACATGGACTACATGCACATGAACGCCCCCGCCCACACGTGGCCCGTGGACTGACGTCACTCCTGCCGGCCGTGCCACCGCGCCGCACTCGTCAGGGGCACGGCAGCCGGCACCTTCGCGGAGGTCGTCAGTTCGATCCGGCACCCCTCGGCCGCCGAACGCAGCAGCGCCGTCATCGTCTCCAGTACGTGCAGGGCGAGGTCGCCGTTCGCGCGCGGCGGCCGCTCACCGTCGGCGGTGAGGAAGTCGAGCAGGCCGACCCCGCGGGCGCCGTCCTCGTAACCCGCCGACGCCGCAAGTGTGCGCCAGCGGGTGTCGCCGAGCGCGTGCAGACGTACCTCGCCGTCGAAGCGGTTGGGGTCGGGTACCGCGAGGGTGCCGCTCTCGCCGTGCACCTCGATCGGCGCGGCCGTGGTGGCCACGCCGTCGAAACTCGTCGTGAGCGTCGTCAGCGTCCCGTCCACGTGCTCCAGCACTCCGGAGACATGGCTGTCCACCTCGACCGGTATGCGCTCGCCGGCACGCGGGCCGGAGCCGATGACGCGCTCGGACCGCAGCCGGCCCGCCGCCCCGGTCACGGCGCGCACCGGCCCCAGCAGATGGACCAGTGACGAGAGGTAGTACGGCCCCATGTCCAGCAGCGGACCGCCGCCCGCCGTGTAGTAGAAGTCCGGGTTCGGGTGCCAGCGTTCGTGGCCCGGGGTGACCATCACGGCCGAAGCGAACTGGGGGCGCCCGACGGTGCCCGCCTCCACGGCCGCCCGCGCGGTCTGGACTCCCGTGCCCAGCACGGTGTCCGGGGCACAGCCCACACCGCTGCCCGCCTTCGCGGCGGCCTCCAGGACGGCCCGGGCGTCCTCCAGGCCCGCGGCCAGCGGCTTCTCCCCGTAGACGTGCTTGCCGTGCCGGATCGCCCCCAGGGCTATCCCGGCGTGCGCCGCCGGTGTGGTCAGGTTCAGCACCGTGTCCACGTCCGGGCTGCTCAGCAGCTCCTCGACCGTCAGGGCCCGGGCGCCGGGCAGTTCGGCGGCGGCCGCGGCCGACCGGGAGGCGTCGAGGTCGGCGACCGCGGTGATCCGCACCGTGGGATGGCCGGCGAGCGTGTCCAGATAGGCGCGGGAGATGACGCCGAGCCCTACGATCCCGACGCGGTGCGCGTCGCCCACAGCATGCCCCTCTCGACGATGGTGCGGACGTTTGGGTTCTCCAGCACGTCGACGCTGTGCCCCGGCGTCGTCACCACGATCCGCCCGGCACCCCACCGGCGGGTCCAGACCGCCGGGGAGGTGACCGGCCGGTGCCAGGGCTGCCACGGCCGGGTGGGGTGCGTGGTGGTGGCCAGGACGTCGATGAGGTCGTCGTGGAGCACCCAGTACTGCTCGGTGTCCAGCGTGAAGTCCTCGACGCCGGCGGTGATCGGGTGTGCGCGGCCGGCCTCGGTCAGGGTGATGGTGTGGGGCAGGAAGTTGTCCGCCGCCTCACCCCGCCGCTCGCACGGTTTCTTGCCGGGGTGGGTGGCGAACTGGCCGCCGACCAGGTGCAGATAGTCCGAGGAGGCGCGGAACGAGTCGGCGATGCCGCCGTGCCAGCCGGTGAAGCCGGTGCCGGCCACGACCGCGGAACTCAGCCCCGCCAGCTGGTCGCGCGAGATCTCCGACATCGTCACGCACTGCACGACCAGGTCCGTACCGGCCATCTCGGCGGCATCCGCGTAGATCCCGGTCGACTCCTCGACCCGGACCTCGTATCCGTTGCTCCGGAGAAAGGGCAGGAACAGTTCCGTGGCCTCGACCGGCTGATGGCCTTCCCAGCCGCCCCGGACCACCAGCGCTCTCTTCTGCGTCATCGATCTCACTATGCGCCGGTGGCCGGCGTTCGGAAAAGGGGGCCGGACCTCACGAAAGTTTCGCGCCGGCGGCCCGCGCCGACACCGTCCAGCAGGCGGCGGTGTAACGGACTTCCTCGCCCTGCACGAAGGGTTCGAAGGCGGGGCGGACCACCTCGACGATCTCCGCCCGGGTCCGCTCGTCGGCATCGGGCAGGACCGTGCCGAGCGGGCCGAGCCGGCTGAAGTACGTCACGAGGTCCTTCTCGGGCAGGGTGCAGACCGTGTCGACCGGGCGGATGTCGATCCCGGCCCAGCCGCTCTCCGTCAGAACACGGTGGACCCGCTCCGGGTCCGCGAACGCGAACTGGCCCGGCTCGTCCGGCCGGCGCTCGGGAAGCTCCGGCAGGAACGGGGCCGCGGCGCGCTCCGCCGTCGTCATGAACGGGTTCTCCTCGGCGCCCCGCCACACCACGCACCACAGCCCGGCCCCGTCCCGCACCGTGCTCCGGAGATTGGCGAAGGCCCGCACGGGGTCGCTGAAGAACATGACGCCGAAGCGCGAGACGACCGCGTCGAAGGCGGCCGGTTCGAACGCGTACTCCTGCGCGTCGGCCTTGACGAAGGACGCCGGTACGCCCTCGCGTTCGGCGCGTGCCCGGGCCTCCTCGATCATCGGGCCCGAGATGTCGACCCCGACGCAGTGACCGGCCCGGCGTGCGACGGCCCGGGTGAGGGCGCCGGTGCCGCAGCCGACGTCGAGCACACGCGTCGGGTGTTCGGCGGCCACGGTGTCGGTGAGCAGCTCCTCGATGGGCCTGAACATCCCGTTCAGCACCTCCTGGAGGTCCACCCAGGCGTGGCCGGCGGGCCCGTTCCAGCGTGCGGCCTGCTCGTCGTGGGACCTGCGTGCGGCGTTCATGTCGTTTCTCCCTCTGCTCGTCTTCGTCCCGCTCGTCCTCGTCCCGCTTGCCTTCGCCGGGACGGGATGACAGCGTTCTGCTTCAAGTCGACTTGAGGTCAAGACAATGACAGAACTGGACATAGCGGAAGTGGCGCACCGTGCCGGGGTTCCCGCTTCGACCCTGCGGTTCTACGAGGACAAGGGGCTGATCGCCTCGACCGGCCGGCGCGGCCTGCGGCGCCAGTACGACAGCGGGGTGCTGGAGCGGCTGGCGCTGATCGCGCTGGGGCGGACGGCCGGATTCTCGCTCGACGAGATCGCGCGGATGTTCGCGCCGGACGGGCGGCCGCGGATCGACCGGCGCGTGCTGTCGGCCAAAGCGGAGGAACTGGACCGCAGGATCCGGGAACTGGGGGCCCTGCGTGACTCCCTGCGGCATGCCGCCGCGTGCCCCGCGCCCAGCCATCTGGAGTGCCCCACCTTCCGCGGCCTGATCGACGCGGCGGCGTCCGGCGGTGTCGCGGCGCCGGGAAGGCGGCCCCCCGAGCGTCGTTGACGGGCCACCTGCGCTCTTGGTCCAAAACTGGGCCGTGCTTTGCCCGATTTCCGTCACCGCGCACCTAGGGTCTGTTGCGAACTCCGGGAGGCGCCGTGCTGAAGACCGTGAAAGGCCAGGCAGCGGGTCTGACGAAGGACCAGCGCAACGCTTTCGTGGCCGCCTATCTCGGCTGGGCGATGGACGCGTTCGACTACTTCCTGGTCGTGCTCGTCTACAGCGAGATTGCCGACGACTTCCATGTCTCCCTCACCGACATGGCCTTCCTCACGACCGCGACCCTGGTGATGCGGCCGGTCGGCGCGCTGCTCTTCGGCATGTGGGCGGACCGCCGGGGCCGCCGCGTCCCCCTCATGGTCGACGTCGTCTTCTACTCGATCGTCGGCTTCGCCTGCGCCTTCGCACCCGACTACACCGTGCTGCTGGTGCTGCGCCTGCTCTACGGCATCGGCATGGGCGGCGAGTGGGGTCTGGGCGCGGCCCTGGCCATGGAGAAGATCCCCACCGAACGGCGCGGCTTCTGGTCGGGCCTGCTGCAGAGCGGCTACTCGCTGGGGTACCTCCTGGCCGCCGTGGCGTTCTTCGTCATCGAGCCGGTCTTCGGCTGGCGCGGCCTGTTCGCGTTCAGTCTGCTGCCCGCCCTGGTCGCGCTGTGGGTGCGCAGCAGGGTGGAGGAGAGCGAGGTGTGGGAGAAGAGCGTCGCGCTCAACCGCACCCCGGCGCACCAGGTGTTCAGGAATCCCGCGGTGCTGCGGCGCTTCGTCTACCTGGTCGCGCTGATGACCGCCTTCAACTGGATGTCGCACGGCACCCAGGACATCTACCCGACCTTCGTGAAGAAGGGCCTCGACCTGTCGGCGAACACGTCGATCGCGATCGCGGTGGTCTACAACATCGGCGCGATGATCGGCGGGGTGCTGCTCGGCGCGTACTCCGAACGGCTGGGCCGCCGCCGGACGATCATGATCGCGGCAGCGGCGGGTCTGGTCGTGGTGCCGTTCTTCGTGCTGTCCACCACCGTCGGATGGCTGATGCTGTCGTCCTTCCTGATGCAGGTGTGCGTGCAGGGCGCGTGGGGCGTCATCCCGGCGCATCTGACCGAGATGAGCCCGGACGCCGTGCGGGGCTTCTACCCGGGCGTCACCTATCAGCTGGGCAATCTCATCGCCGCGCTCAACCTGCCGATCCAGGAGGCCCTCGCCGAGCGCCACGGGTACCCCTCGGCGATGGCGTGGACCATCGTGCCGACCCTGGCCGTGGTGATCCTGCTGAGCGCGCTCGGCAAGGAGGCCAAGGGGATCCGCTTCGGGAGCGGTTCGGCGGCGGCACCGAGCGGTGCGGCGACCGGCACGGCGGCGTCCTGACCGCCGCGTGCTCGTCCTACCGTTCTCCCTCTCCGACCGGTTCCGGTGTCGTCGTCACCGTTCGCACCCCGCGCGCCCGCAGCAGCTTCAGCACGTTCTCGTCGGCCGCGTCGTCCGTCACCAGCGTCCAGCCCTCGCGCAGGGCCGTCCAGGCGTGGAAGGGCCGGCGGCCCAGCTTGGCCGCGTGGGCGAGGACGTAGACGTGCTCGGCGCGGCGGGCCATCAGTTCCTTGAGGCGGGTCTGGCGCAGATCGGCCTCGCAGATGCCGAGGTCGGGGGAGATGCCGTCGGTGCCGAGGAAGACCCGGTCGAACGTCATGCGTTCCAGGGCCGCTTCGGTGAGCGGGCCGACGAATCCCTGGCTGAGCGGGCGCAGGGTGCCGCCGAGACATTCGACGTGCACCGTCTCGACGTCGGACAGCGCCTGCAGGGCGGTCAGTCCGGTGGTCGCCACGGTGAGGTCCCGGGCGGTGCGCAGTTCGTGGGCGAGCGCGCCGACCGTGGAACCGGCGTCGAGCAGCAGCGTCTCGCCGGGCCGCACCTGGTCCGCCGCCCAGCGGGCGATGGCCTGCTTGGCCTCGAAGGCCTCACCGACGCGCTGCCGCAGCGACGCCTCGGGGTGCGCGGCCAGCGCCATGGCACCGCCGTAGGTGCGGGCCAGACGGCCGTCGGTGGTGAGCTTGGCCAGGTCGCGGCGGATGGTCGAGGCCGTCACGCCGAACAGCTGCGACAGCTCCTCCACGCTCGCCAGGCCGGTGGTGGTGGCGAGGTGGACGATGCGGTCGCGCCGGGCCCGGGAGCCGATCACAGACATCGGTTCGGTGTCCTTCGGTGTCCTGAGCCAGAGGTCCTGGGCTGTGGGTGAACCTGCCGTCGGACGACGGTCAGCGGGCGGCCGGAGCGGTCGACATCTCGGCGGCCTGGCGCAGGGCCTCGACCATGCTACCGGGCTCGGCCCGGCCGGTTCCGGCGATGTCGAAGGCCGTGCCGTGGTCCACGGAGGTGCGGATCACCGGCAGTCCGACGGTGAGGTTGACCCCGGCCTCGATGCCGAGGACCTTGACGGGGCCGTGGCCCTGGTCGTGGTACATCGCGACGATGAGGTCGTAGTCGCCGCGCGAGGCCAGGTAGAACGCCGTGTCCGCGGGCAGCGGCCCGCGTGCGTCGATGCCGTCGGCGCGGACCGCCTCCAGCGCCGGGACGATCTTCGTCTCCTCCTCGCCGTAACCGAACAGGCCGTTCTCGCCGGCGTGCGGGTTGATGCCGCAGACGCCGATGACGGGTTCGGCGGTCCCGGCGCGCACCATCGCCTCGTGGCCCCGCCGCACGGTGCGCTCCACCAGGCCGGGCTCGATGCGGTTCACGGCGTCGATCAGACCGATGTGGGTGGTGACGTGGATGACCTTCACCTTCGGCGTGGACAGCATCATCGACACCTCCTCGACACCGGTGAGATGGGCGAGGAGTTCGGTGTGGCCCGGGTAGAGGTGGCCCGCGGCATGCAGGGCCTCCTTGTTGAGCGGTGCGGTGCAGATGCCGTCCACCTCGCCGCGCAGCGCGAGTTCGGCGGCGACGCGGACGTAGTGGAATGCGGCGTCGCCCGCGACGGCGGACAGCTCGCCCCAGGGCAGGTCGGCGGGGAGCAGCCCGAGGTCGATCACATGGACGCGGCCGGGCGTGAACTCCGCCTGGCCGGGGTGCTCCACGGGCACGATCTCACAGGCGGCACCGACGATCCGGGCCGCCTGGCGGAGCCGCTCGGCGTCGCCCACGACGACCGGACGGCAGTCGCGCAGAGTGTCGGGGTGCAGCAGCGCCGGCACGATGACCTCGGGCCCGATGCCCGCGCCGTCGCCCATGGTGACCGCGATGACCGGCAGCGGCCGAGTGGTGTCCGCGTTCTGGGCGGCGGTGGCGGCGGAGGGTGCTGCGTTCACGGTGCTACTCCTGTGGGGTCGGTCGGAACGGGGCCTTCGGGTGCGGAGCCCGCGGGTGCGGGGCGCAGGGCCCGGACGATGCGGCGCAGCGAGTCGGCCTCGCCGTAACTGCCGGGCCGGGTGACGACCGAGCGGCCGTCGGGTGTGACGGCGTGCACCGCGCCGTGGTGGATCTGTCCGGCCGGGCGCAGGTCGGTGATGCGCAGGACGTCCAGGACGCGGCGGGCCGTCTCGCCTCCGGTGAGGACCAGGTCGCAGTCGCGCGCCGCGTCGGCGACCGATTCGGCGAGTGCGGCGACGAGCGGGCGTGCCAGGGCGGGGCCGGCCGCGCCGGTGATGCGGACGACCGTGACGGCGGCGACCGGGGGTCTGAGCCGCCGCGGGGAGTGCAGGAGCTCGCGGGTGGGGAGCGGGACGTGCTGCGCCCCGTCCGCCAGGAGGTGCGCGACCTGTACCCGGGCGGTCGGCTCGGCGGTCCCCACGACGACCAGCAGCGGCCGGGCGGCGTGCACGGGGGCGGGGGAGGGGCCGCCGCCGGTCCCCAGGAGGCGTCCGACCGCACCCGCGAGACCGCCCGTGCCCAGCAGCCTTACGTCCGGGCCCAGTTCGAGCGATGCCGCGGCGATAGCGTCGAGGTCGGCGTCGGTCTCCGCGTCACACACCGGATGGCGTCCCTGCGCGAAACACGCACGCAAGACCTCCCGGAGTGCGCCGAACGCGCCGCGCACGGCGGGAAGCGGCACCGGGGCCGTCGGCAGGTCGCCGAGCGCGGCGGCGACCGAGCGGGGGGCCGGCCGGGTCTCGGCACGCCAGGCGGTCGTCTCGTGCAGGGGGACCCCGTCGAGGTGGACGACACCGCCCCGGACCGAGCGCCGGGCCGGCGGCAGCGCGGTGGCGATCACCACGCCCCGGGCGTCCCGGGCGTAGGCGGCGGCCTCGGCGGCGAAATTTCCCCTGAGCAGCGAGTCGACCTTCTTGAACAGCACCGTCCCGCCGACGGCCGCGAGCGTGGCGTCCCGTACCGCCCGGGCCGCGTCGGCGGCGGGCAGTTGCCGGGAGTCGAGGTCGAGCACCAGCGACTCGCCGGGCGGAGGTGGCGCGGGCGCGGGGACCGGCCCCAGCACGATCCGGCCCGGTGAACGCAGCGCCACCGCGGTCTCGGCGGCGCCGGACAGGTCGTCGGCCAGGGCGAGCACGGGGCGGACAGGACCGCCGGGGCCGGCTGCGGAGAGGAACACGGGTACCTCCTCGGGCGGCCCGGTCGGGCTGCCTCGGGACTCGATGATGACATGGCTTGCGCGAAATGCGCGAGACCCCTTGCGCACTTCGCGCAGTCGTGCCACCTTTTCCGGCGCGACACCCCTTCGTTTCTCCGCCGGCCGGCCCCCGTCCGGGCCGCGGCGGAGCCGCACGAACACCACGAGCCGGTCGCCCCCGGAACGCGAGAAGGTCGACGATGACCCCAAGCCCACACCAACCCCCGGACCGCCCCGCCCCGCGCGATCACGTCCGCCGCCGCACCCTGCTCCGCCTCGGCGCGTTCGGCGGCACCGGTCTCGCCCTCGGCCCGCTGTCCGCCTGCGCCGGACCCACCGGAGCACCCGGACCCGGCACCCTCACCCTCGGCCTGAACCGCTCGCTGGTGAGCCTGGACAACAAGCTGAACCAGTTCGACGCGGCCGTCACCGTGCAGCGCGCGATCCGCCAGGCCCTCACCCGGATCGGGCCCGGCATGCGGGTCCAGCCCGTCCTCGCCGACCGCTTCACGATGACCGGGCCGACCATCTGGAGCGTGCGGCTGCGCGAGGGCGTGCGCTACTCCGACGGCAGCCCCGTCACCGTCGAGGACGTCGCCACCGCCGTGGAGATGTACGGCAAGGTCAACGGCTCCTTCCTCCTCGGCCTCTTCCCCGAGCTGCCCACCGTCGAGAAGACCGGCGAACGCACCTTCCGGCTGCACACCGAGCGCCCGGTGACCGTCCTCGACCGGCTGATGGCCAACATCCACATCACCCCGGCCGCCGCCAACCGCCCCGAGGAACTCCAGAGCGGCGTCGGCTCCGGCCCCTACAAGGTCATCGAGGCCGACAGCGGCGCCGGCGAGTACACCCTCGCCCGCAACCCCCGCTACTGGGGCCGCCCGGCCCACGTCGACACCGTCCGCGTGCGCTTCGTGCCCGAGGAGTCCAGCCGCGTCATCGCCCTGCGCAGCGGCGAACTCGACGTCGTCGACACCCTCACCCCGGACTCCGCCGAGCAGCTCACCGGCCTGCCGGGCGTCACCGTCCAGGAGACCGCCGGCGCCCGCATCAACCAGCTCTTCTACAACTTCCGCAAGAAGCAGGGGGAGCCCCTCGCCGACCCCCGGGTCCGCCGGGCCCTCACCTACGCCGTCGACGGCGACGCCCTGATCAAGGACGTCCTCACCGACTCCGCCCAGGAGGCCCAGGGCGTCGTCCCGCTCGCCCTGGAGGGCGCGATCCGCACCGGCGGCTACACCTACGACCCGGGCCGGGCGAGGTCCCAGCTGAAGTCGCTGGGCGTCGAAGGGCTGCGGATCCGCATCATCTGGGAGTCGGGCGAGTTCGCCGCCGACAGCTCCGTCATGGAGGCCGTCGCCGACATGTTCCGGGACATCGGCGTCCGCGCCTCCCTGCTCCAGTTCGAACCGGGCGGCGACATCCTCAAGTGGCGGCAGGGCCGCGGCGGCGACTGGGACGTCATCGGCAACGGCTTCCCCGGCACCACCGGCCAGGCCCTCACCTCCCTGCAGGGCATGTACGGCGGCACCCCCGAGCGCGAACGCACCCGCGACACCTACATGGGCTACGTCGTCCCGGACGTCCAGCGCCGCCTGGAGGACGCCGCCACCGAGACCGACGCCGCCGCGCGCGACCGCAAGCTCTCCGCCGCACAGCACACCATCTGGAACACCTGGCCCAGCCTGTGGGCCTTCGCACCCAAGACGATGCTCGCCCATCGCGACCGCGTGCACGGCCTGGGCCTGCTCAAGCTCAACTCCTACGACCTGTCCGCCGTACGGCTGGAGGGCTGAGCCGTGGCCACCTACCTCGCCCGCCGCATCGGCCAGAGCCTGCTGGCCGTCTTCCTCACGCTCACCACGGTCTTCCTGCTGCTGCGCCTCGCCCCCGGCGACCCGGCCGCCGCCTACGCCGCCCCCAGCGCCACCGCCGCCGATCTGGCGCGCATCCGTGCCCGGTTCGGACTCGACGAACCGCTGATCAACCAGTACGGGATCTTCCTCAAGGACCTGTGCACCGGGAACCTCGGCACCAGCTACTCCTTCCACGCCTCCGCGTTCGACGTCGTCATGGACCGGCTGCCGTACACCATCACCCTCGCCGTCTGCGCGATCGCGCTCACCACCGTCGTCGCCGTGCCGCTCGGCGTGTGGATGGCCCGGCGCGCCGACACCAAACGGGAGCTGGGCGCCAACGTCCTGACGATCACCGGCCAGTCGATGCCGGACTTCTGGACCGGCGTGATGCTGCTGACCGTCTTCGCCGTGCTCCTCCCCGTCCTGCCCGCCTCGGGATTCACCTCCTGGAGCGGACTGATCCTGCCCACCGTGACCGTGGCCGTCCTCCAGCTCGCCCTGATCTCACGCCTAGTGCGCCGCGAGATGACCACCGCCCTCGCCGCCCCCTACACCACCGTCGCCCGCTCCCGAGGCGTCTCCGAGCGCGCCCTGACCTGGAATTACGGCCTGCGCAACTCCGCGGTGCCGCTCGTCACCGCCCTCGGTACCCGGTTCGCGGCCCTGCTCAACGGAGTCGTGGTGGTCGAGGTCGTCTTCGGCTGGCCGGGCGTCGGCTCCCTCGTCGTCCGCGCGCTGGAGACCCGCGACTACCCCCTCATCCAGGCCACCGTCCTCGTGACGGCCACCCTCGCGATCCTCGTCCAGCTCCTCGTCGACCTCGCCTACCCGCTGTTCGATCCGCGCGTACGACTCGGAAAGGCGGCCTGAGCCATGGCCGGTGTCATCTCCACCCCGGTCGACGGTGCCGAGCGGCCCAGCGCCGTCACCGCACGCGACCTCGCCCGGGCCACCGCGACCCGGCAGCGGCGCGGCGCCCGCTTCAAGATCTGGGCCGGGTCGGTGTGCACGGCCCTGGTGGTCCTGCCCGTGGCCCTGGCCGGCCTGCTGCCCCTGCCGGACGCCAACGCGCAGGACCTGTCCGAGCGCAGGCTGCCGCCGCTCACCGGCGGGCACCTGCTCGGCACCGACCAGCTCGGCCGCGACCTGCTGTCGCGGATCCTGCACGGCGGCCAGGTCTCCCTGTCGGTCGGCGTCCTCGCGGTCCTGGTGTCCGGGCTGATCGGCATCGTCGCCGGGTCCGCCGCGGGGTTCTTCGGCGGCTGGGTCGACGCGCTCGTCTCCCGTTTCCTGGAGGCCCAGCTCGCCCTGCCCCTGCTGATGATGCTGCTGCTCGTCGTCGCCCTCTTCGGGCCGTCCGTCACCGTCATCACCTGCGTGATCGCCGTCGCCCAG
The DNA here is from genome assembly GCF_042262425.1 of Streptomyces sp. NPDC056373. NCBI lineage: Bacteria > Bacillati > Actinomycetota > Actinomycetes > Kitasatosporales > Streptomycetaceae > Streptomyces > Streptomyces sp. NPDC056373. The sequence continues at coordinate 40,991 of NZ_JBHJPX010000015.1, read as the reverse complement.
TGGCCCGAGGTGGCACGGCTGACCCGCTCCCTCGTCCTGGTCGAACGCGAGAAACCGTACGTCGCCGCCGCGCGCGTCCTGGGCCTGCGCGGCTGGTCGATCCTCACCCGGCACGTCGTGCCCAACGTCGTACGGCCGGTGAGCCTCGTCGTGCTGCTCCTGCTGGCGCAGGCCGTGCTGCTGGAGAGCGCGCTGAGCTTCCTCGGGGCCGGGCCGCAGCGGCCGTTCGCCACCTGGGGCCGGATCATCTCCGACGGCCAGGCCTACATCACCACCTCCTGGTGGCTGGTCACCCTGCCCGGCCTGGTCATCGCCGTCCTCGTGGTCGGGGTCAACCTGCTGGGCGACGGGCTGCGGGACCGCACCCGCCGCAGGAAGGGAGCACGCGCATGACACCGCTGCTGGACGTCCGCGACCTGCAGATCGAACTCATCACCGCGCACGGCGTCGTCCGGGCCGTCGACGGCGTGAGCTTCACCGTCGCACGCGGCGAGACCGTGACCCTCATCGGCGAGTCGGGCTCCGGCAAGTCGACCACCGCGATGGGCGTGCTGCGCCTGCTGCCCGACGGCCTCGCCGTGCTGTCGGGCAGCGTCCGCATCGGCGGCCGGGACGTCGTCACCGACCCCGGCGCGGCCCGCTCGGTGCGCGGACGGACCGTGTCCCTGATCCCGCAGGACCCCATGACCGCCCTCAGCCCCGTCCACACCGTCGGACGGCAACTCGGCGACGCGCTGCGCCTGCGGCACCCCGGACTCTCCCGGGCGCAGGCCCGCGAGAAGGGCGTCGACCTGCTCGGGCAGGTGCGCATCAGCCGCCCCGAGACGCGCTGGACGTCCTACCCGCACCAGTTCTCCGGCGGCATGCTGCAACGCATCCTCATCGCCATCGCGCTGGCCGGCGACCCGGAACTCCTCGTCGCCGACGAGCCCACCTCGGCCCTGGACGCGACCGTGCAGGCCGGTGTCCTCGACCTGCTGATGGAGCTCCAGGAACGGACCGGCATCGGCATGCTGATGATCACCCACGACCTGGGCGTGGCCCGGCTGGTCTCCGACCGCATCCACGTCATGAAGGACGGCCGCTTCGTCGAGTCCGGCCCGGCCGAGCAGATCGTCGAGCGGCCGGCCGAGCCGTACACGCGTGACCTTCTCGCCGCCGTCCCCCGCCTGGGCGCCTGGGACGAGGACGCAACCGCCGTAGAGGGAGCCACCCCATGACGCTGTTGTCCGTCGAGGACCTCGTCGTCGAGTACCCGACGCCGAACGGTCCCTTCCGCGCCGTCGACCAGGTCGGCTTCCGGCTCGGCAAGGGCGGATCGCTCGCGGTCGTCGGCGAGTCCGGCTGCGGCAAGTCGACCCTGGCACGGGCCCTGGTCCGGCTGCTCACCCCGCGGTCGGGCCGCATCGTCCTGGACGGCACGGACATCGCCGCCCTGCCCGAGCGCAAGCTGCGGCCGCTGCGCCGCCGGGTGCAGATGGTCTTCCAGGACCCCTACGGCTCCCTGGACCCGCATCTCACCGCCCAGCAGATCGTCGCCGAGCCCCTGCGCGTCGCCGGAGTGTCCGACCGCGCCGAACGAGCCCGCCGGGCAGCGGAGTTGCTCGACCAGGTCGGCCTGCCCCCGTCGGCGCTGGAGCGCCGCCCGGCCGACTTCTCCGGCGGCCAGCGCCAGCGCATCGGCATCGCCCGCGCGCTCGCCTCCCGCCCCGACCTGCTCGTGTGCGACGAGGCGACCTCGGCGCTCGACGTCTCGGTGCAGGCCCAAGTGCTCGCCCTGTTGCGGGAGTTGCAGGCCGAGACCGGCATCGCCTACCTCGTGATCGCGCACAACCTGGGCGTGGTGCGCGAGATGAGCACCGACGTCGTGGTCATGCGGGCCGGCCGCGTCGTCGAGGCCGGGCCGACCGAGACCGTCCTGGCGGCGCCCGCCGACCCCTACACCCGTGCCCTGCGCCGCGCTGCCCTCGACCCGACCGCCATCCACGGTGTGAAGCCCCGCCGTGTACTGGAAGGAAGCTCCTCGTGACCACCGGCATCACCCTGCCGCACACCACCGTGCCGCTCTCCCGGCTGGTGCTCGGCACCATGACCTTCGGCGACACCGTCGACCGAGAGGGAGCGGCGGCCATGCTGGACGCCGCGCTGGACGCCGGCATCACCGGCGTCGACACCGCCAACGGCTACGCGGGCGGTGACAGCGAGCGGCTGCTCGGGGAGCTGCTGCCCGGCCGCCGCGACCGCATCGTGCTGGCCACCAAGGCCGGCATCCCGCACCCCGACCAGGGCGACCACGCGCCCCTGTCACCCGCGGGCCTGCGCGCCGCCCTCGACGGCAGCCTCAAGCGCCTCGGGGCCGACCACGTCGACCTCTTCTACCTGCACCAGCCGGACCGCTCGACGCCGCTCGCCGAAACCCTCGCCACCGTGGCCGAGTTCGCCGCCGAGGGGAGGATCGGCGCCCTCGGCGTCTCCAACTTCGCGGCCTGGCAGATCTCCGAACTCGTCCGCACCGCCGACGAGGTGGGCGCCCCGCGCCCCGTGATCGCCCAGCAGCTGCACAACCTCCTGGCCCGCCGCGTCGAGGAGGAGTACGTCGAGTACGCGGCGGTCACCGGCCTGCGCACCATGGTCTACAACCCGCTCGGCGGTGGCCTGCTGACCGGCCGCCACCACTTCGGGCAGGACCCCGGCGCGGGACGCTTCGGTGACTCCCGGCTCGCCGCCATGTACCGGCAGCGGTACTGGGACGAACGGCTCTTCACCGCCGTGGAGGAACTGACCGCCGTGGCCGGGCAGGCGGGCCTGCCGCTCACCGAACTCGCCCTGCGCTGGCTGCTGGACCGCCCCTCGACCGACGCGCTGCTCCTCGGCGGCTCCCGGCCGGAGCACCTGCTCGCCAACATCGGCGCCGCCGCGGCAGGACCGCTCCCCGCCGACGTCACCGCGGCCTGCGACGAGATCGGCGCCCGGCTGCGCGGCCCGATGCCCGCCTACAACCGCTGACCACCCCCCACGTCCAAGGAGACCGCCCCATGTCCGACGCCCCCGGCACACCCGCCGCCTTCGCCGCCGCCCTGCGCGCCCGCGAGCAGCTCATCGGCTACTGGTCCGTCCTCGACTCGCCGGTCTCCACCGAACGCCTCGCCCGTCTCGGCTACGACTACGTCGCCCTCGACGCGCAGCACGGCCTCATGGAGTACGCGGGTGTGCTGCGCTCCCTCACCGCCATCGACACCAAGGGCTCGACCGCGGTCGGCCTGGTCCGCGTCGAGGCCAACGACCCGTCCCCGATCGGCAAGGCACTCGACGCGGGTGCCGCCGGTGTCATCGTCCCGCTGATCGACTCGGCCCAGGACGCGGCAGACGCGGTGGCGGCGGTGCGCTACCCGCCCCTGGGCCGCCGCAGCTACGGACCGATGCGCTCCGGGCTGCGCATCGGTCCCGACCCGGCCGCCGCCCACACCCGCACCGTCGTCCTCGCCATGATCGAGACCGCCGAGGGTCTGGCCGACGTCGAGGCCATCTGCGCCACCGACGGCCTGGACGGTGTCTACGTCGGCCCCTCGGACCTGCGCCTCGCGCTCGGCGGAGCCACCTCCACGGATCCGGCCGTCGCCGACGAGTTCGAAGCCGCGCTCGCCACCGTCCGCACGGCCGCGGCCAGGGTCGGCATCGCCGCCGGCATCCACACGGCGGACGGCACGGCCGCCGCCAAACGCCTGGCCGAGGGCTTCACCTTCGCCACCGTCGCCTGCGACCTCGTCCACCTGGAACAAGCGGCCGCCGGCCATCTCAGCGCCGCCCGCCAGGCGGGTGAGGCCCGATGACCACCCCCGACGGCACCCTGCGCCCCCACCACACCGAGCCGGGCCGCGCCGAGACCCACCTCGCCGCCCCCGCCGTGCAGAACCACGCCGCCAGCCTCACCGTCCTGCCCGGCGGCGACCTGGGGTGCGTCTGGTTCGGCGGGACCCAGGAGGGCGTCGCCGACATCTCGGTGTGGTTCTCCCGTCTCGCCCCCGGCGCGGACACCTGGTCCGAGCCGGTCCGGCTCTCCGCCGACGACACCCGCTCCGAGCAGAACCCCCTCCTCTTCCCCGCCCCCTCGGGCGAACTCTGGCTCCTGCACACCGCACAGCGCGCCGGACACCAGGACACCGCCGAGGTCCGGCTGCGCGTCAGCCAGGACGGCGGCGCCACCTGGGGCCCGGCCCGCGTGCTGTTCCCGGCCGGCGAGCAGGGCGGCGTGTTCGTGCGCCAGCCGATCGTCCGGGTCCTCGGCGGCGAACGGCTCCTGCTGCCCGTCTTCCGCTGTGTCGCCGCACCCGGCACGACCTGGTCGGGCGACCGGGACACCAGCTCCGTCATGCTCAGCGACGACGGCGGACACACCTGGCGCGAGCGCCCCGTCCCGGGCAGCACCGGCCTGGTCCACATGAACGTCGGCCCGCGGCCCGGCGGTTCGCTCCTGGCCCTCTTCCGCAGCCGCCGCGCCGACGCGGTGCACAGCAGCGTGTCGTACGACGACGGCGAGACCTGGTCCCGGCCACGCCCCCTGGACCTGCCGAACAACAACTCCTCGATCCAGTACACCGGGCTGGCCGACGGCCGCCTCGCCCTGGTCTACAACCACAGCAGCGCGGCCGACGCCGTGGCCCGCAGGGTCTCCCTGTACGACGAGATCGACGACGAGGGCGTGACCGGGACCGCCGGGGCGACCTCCGGAGCGGCCCCCACCGGCGACGCGTTCTGGGGCGCCCCCCGCGCCCCGCTCTCCCTGGCCCTGTCCTCGGACGACGGCCGTACCTGGCCGCTCCGCCACGATCTCGAAACCGGCGACGGCCACTGCCTCACCAACAACTCCCGCGACGGCCTCAACCGTGAACTGTCCTACCCCTCACTCGCCCAGACCCCGGACGGCGCCCTCCACATCGCCTACACCCACCACCGGCGCACCATCAAACACATCCGCCTGGACGGTGATTGGCTGAAGAGGGAGTTCCCCGCCTGATCATCGACGGGCCGGGTGGGAAAAACGTTCCACACCCGGCCACGCTATACTTTCCGCGCTCATGTAGGCCATCGTCGTGCCTGGTCGCGCGGCCGCAACAGCGAGGGGGTGGACGCCGTTCCGGCACGCCCCGCCCGCATCCAGGACGTCGCCGCGGCCGCCGGTGTCTCGGTGTCGACCGTCTCGAACGTTCTCAACCGGCCCGAGCGTGTCACCGCCCGGACCGCCGAGCGCGTCCGCATCGCCGTCGCCGCGCTCGACTACGTCCCCCACCCCGGAGCCGCGGGGCTGCGCACCGGCCACTCCTTCGCGATCGGGCTCGTACTGCCCGACGTCACCAACTCCTTCTACGCGCGCATCGCGCGAGGCGCCGCGGACGCGGCCTACGAACACGGCTACTCCCTCGTGCTCTGCCACTCCGGTGACGCCCCGGAACGGGAGCAGGGCTACTTCAGCATGCTCGTCGAACAGCGGGCCGTCGGAGCCGTGGTCGTGCCGCTCAGCGCCGACCCCGGCCGGCTGGCCCGACTGCGCGAGCGGGGCATCCCGCTCGTCCTGGCCGACCGCGCGATGCCCGACAGGGAAGGCTGCTCGGCCTCGGTCGACGACATCGCCGGCGGCCGCATCGCCGTCCAGCACCTCCTCGACAGCGGGGCCCGCGACATCCTCGTCGTCAACGGCGAGCGTGGCATACGCCAGTGCTCCGACCGCTACCAGGGCGCCCGGCAGGCCGTGCGCAGCCGTCGAGGGGCCCGGCTCGGGCAGGTCGTGGCCGAGCGGATGACCGTCGCGTACGGCACGGAGATCGCCCGCGGGCTGACGGACCTGCCCGACGGGGTGTTCTGCACCAACGACTTCCTCGCCGCGGGCCTGTGCCGGGGCCTGGCCGAACGGGGCGTGCGGGTCCCCGAGGACGTGCAGGTCGTCGGCTACGGCGACCTCGACGTCGCGACCTTCGGGGCGACGACGCTGACGACGGTCCGGCAACCGGTCGAGGATCTCGGCCGGGCGGCCGTGGAGATGCTGCTCGACGAGATCGACGCCCGCGCGGACCACCTCCACGAGACCCGCGTCTTCGCCCCGGGCCTCGTCCTGCGCGACTCCACCCGGCCCTCCGGCCACTAACCCCCGGTCGGAACCCGCAGCGTCACCGGCCCCCACAGCCCCGACGACAGCTGCGACGCGAACGCCCAGGCGGTCGGCGTGGCCTGGGCGAGATACGGCGCCAGCGTGCCCCGGACCGTCACCTCCAGCCGGACGGTCCGCCCCGCCGCAGCGCGCAGCGGGAAACGGTACGGCGCACAGAACGCCTCCCCGGCGAACTCCCCGTCGACCGACACCTCCACACTGCCCCGCACCCGCCCCAGATCCAGCACAGGATCGGGCCCGGGCGGCACCTCCACCGACCGCGCGTACGTGACGCCCCCGCTCCAACCGCCCAGCCCCACCTCTCGCCAGTCGCCCAGCGCCAGCGGCGCCGGCACGGCCCGCACCCGAACCGGCCCGCGCCAGGCCGAGCCGCCCCGCAGCACGGCCGTGGGCTCGGTGACCACCTCGACCCCGGCAGGTGCCCCCGACGGCTCACGGAGCGTCAGCCGGTCGCCGGTCACGTCCTGTTCCCTCCCGTCGCCGACCCGCACCCGCGCGCCCAGCGCCAACGGCAGCTCCAGCGAAACCGTTCCCGGCGGAACGGTGAACCGGAAGCGCTGCGGTGCCGCCCGGACGTCGTCGGTGGACCGCGACGGCCACACGGCACCGCCGACCACCGGAGCGCCGCCCAGCCACGCGGTCTCCGGGAGCGGGTGCGGCCGTACCGCCGCGTGGCAGTGCTGCAACTCGCCGCGCCGACGGACGTCTTCGACGGTCCGGCCCCGCCACGCGCCCGTCTCGGCCTCCCAGCCGGCACCACCGACCAGGGCCGTCACCCCGGAGGCCGACCGCGCCACCATGTCCACGTACACGGCGTCCCGGGCATCGGCGCTGTCGGCCACGATCTCCAGCGTGTGCTCGCCCGCGCCGAGTTCCGGCTCGTGACGGAAGAACATCGGCACGGCGCCCCAGTCCGCCTCGTAGTACTCCACCTTCTCCTGCCGCGCCACCACGTCCCCGTCGAGCAACACCGTCACCGCCGAGGCCGCACCCACGACCAGCACCGCCCGAACCTCCCCGGCCGGGGCCAGGATCTTCCCCCGATAGGCGACCCGGCCGTCGGGCCGGACCCCGTCCGGTGGACGCATGAACCGCGGCCGCGGTCCGAGCCCGCCCGGCTCGGACAGGCAGAAGAAGCTGCCCAGCGGCGTGCCGGCGGCGGCCGAGATCGTCGAAGGCCGGTCCTGGGCGTCGGACAGCTCGTACTCGAGCACGTTCCGCTCCCGGACCACGGTGACCGGGGCTGATGCCACATAGCCGTCTCCGCAGGGGCCCAGCGACTCCCCGTTCCACCACACCCGCTTGACCGCCTCCGCACCGACGTGCAGCTCGGCGGGGCCCCGGCGAGCGGTCTCCACGATCGCCCGGACCCGTGCGGCCGTGCCGCCGCCCGGCACGGGGACATGGACGAACTCCTCGTTCACCAGCCCTTTGGTGCCCAGCAGGCCGCCCTGGCCGAGGATGCCCCGGCTCGACGAGTACACCCCGACGTCCCAGGCCGACTCGGGCGGCGCCAGGGGCAGTTCACCGGCGAGGATCCGCTCCACGCACGCCGCGTCCAGCGGCTCGGGGACCCGGTCGAGGGGCACCGGGGGCAGGACACGGACCCGGTTGCCGTAGGTGACCCGGGCGGGCTGCCACGCCGCCCCCTCGGCCCAGTCCATGGTCCAGATCTGCGGCTCCGCCACGGACGTCCCCGGAGGCAGTGCGAGATCGCCCCATGTGTTGTCCAACGTCGGGACCAGCCGGCCCTGCCAGCCGGACGAGAGGTCGAGCACCCGGGCCACGGTGTCCCGGGCGGAGGGTGCCGGTGCCGAAGGGCCCTCGCGCCAGACGAGCAGCGCCGCCGGGGCGCCTTCCAGAGGCACCTCGACGGCCGATCGGGTGCCGTCCTTCGAAACCGTGACACGGGCGGGACCGCGCGAGCCGGTCGCCGGGTTCCAGACCTCGGCCTCCGCGACGCCGGCCCGGACGGTGACGGACGAGGTGCGCACGGGCTCGGGCACAAAGCCGGGCGGTCGCAAGGGGTGCGCGCCGATCTCCGGGAAGGCCGCCGTGACCAGTGCCACCGCGTCGTCGCCCCGCCGCCGGACGAGCAGCGGTACCTCGCCCGTGGCGTGTCCGGCCGCGTCCGCCACCGCCGCGGCGGCGGCCTCGGGGTCGTGCACCCTCTCCAGCCGGGGGTGGGCCAGCAGCGACGCCACGATCGAGTCGTCACCGCACCGGCCCGCCGCCCTCGCGGGCGCACGGCCCACGACCACCACCCGCCCGCCCGCGTCGAGCAGCCGGGCCAGCCGCCGCGCCGTCTCCTCCTCCAGCACGCTCGCCGAGGGCAGCAGCACCGCCCTGTACACCAGGTCTCTGATCCGCAGGGCACCGTCGGCGGTCTCGGCGCGCTGGACCGACGCGTCGTCGACGACGTCGAAGGAGATCCCGTGCCGGTCCAGGGCACCGGCGTGCGGCCGGAGCCAGTTGTTCGTGCCGCACAGGTCCAGGTAGTGCCGCTGCGTCTCGTCGGCGAGGGCATGGCCCTCGCCCAGCCGGCCGTCGCCGAAGTGCCGGACCGGCGCGTCCAGCGGCACGAGGGCCTGCATGGTGGCGGTGGGGTGCAGCACCGCCACATCGGCCGCGTAGCCGCCCCACGACATGATCGAGCAGATCCGTGCCACGGCCCGGGAGAACGCCGGGTACTGCCTCCAGTAGGGCTGGCGCCAGTCGGTCGACGGCGGCGCCCACTCGAACCAGCCGCCCGCGGTGCCGAAGTAACTGGCGTGCGGGTTGTACAGGTTGGCCCCACTGCGCAGGAACGGCAGCAGCCAGTCGTAGGTGTCCTCCAGCGTGCCGCCCCAGCCGGAGGAGTGGAACGCCTCGATCCAGACGCGCTCGTGGCCGTGGAGGTGGGCCATGGAGGAGTGCACCTTGGCATCGCCGTGGTGGTCGCTGCCCGCGGCGCTGTACCAGCGGTGGGTGCGGAAGTAGTCCGTGTACAGCTGCGTGGACTGGGCCGGGTACCCCGCGCGGGCGGGGTGGCTCTGGTCGCTGCCCAGCAGCAGACCTCGCTCGCGGTGCCAGGCGGCGAGCGGCCGGAACAGGGCCTCCTCGGTCAGCTCCGCGCGCACCGCGTAGTAGTCGCCGCGGATCTTCCCCTCCGGCACACCGGCGTCGGTGCCGAACAGGGCCGGCAGGTGGTCGAGCAGGTCGTAGCCGCGCCGGGCGCGGAACTCCTCGGCGAAACGGCTGCTCCATGCGTTGGTGCCGGGCAGTTCGTCCTGGAAGCTGCCCGCGACGACGGTGCCCAGGTACTGCGGTATCCGGCGGTCGTACTCGTGGTGCACGGCGTCCATCAGCAGGCCCACGGCGTGCGGGTCCAGGTAGTCGAACGCCGTGGGGACGGCGGTGACGAGCCGCACCTCGCTTCCGTCCGGGGCGGCGACGGCCCCGCCCGCGTCGAGATCGAGTCGCCGGCCCTGCCGGGAGTAGGCGGCCAGCGGCGTCTCGGCGTCCGCCGGGGCGACCGAGCCCCCAAGGACCCGCGCGTGGCGACAGCGCAGCGCGAGCCCGGCGGCCTCGGGGTGACGCCGCGTCACACCGCCCTGCACATTCGCCCCGGAGAACCCGATCTGGTCGTAGAACCACAGCCGCGTGCCCAGCTCCGCCGCGATCTCGCAGGCGTCGGCGAAGCGCGCCCACCACTCCTCGCCGAACCACGCCGGATCGTCGGCCCGGGCCCCGAACGTCGGGCCGGCCGGGGCCAGGTTGATGACGACGAGGTTGTGGACGCCGCCCTGCGCGAACGCCCGCAACTGCCAGGCGAGTCGCTCGCGGGTCACCTTCGCACCCGACCACCACCACAGGGGAGTGGGGCCGAAGTCGCGGGGCGGGTCGTCGAACAGTCGCCTCAGCTCGGGGGAGATCACGGACGCGGTCCTTCCCCTAAAACGTTTTTAGGCCACCTTCACCGTAGGTGAGCTGGAGCGGCCACGCCATATCCCCGCACGGTGTCCCCGGAACTCGACGTCATGTCAGCCATACCTGTGCGACACCTTGTTGCAACGTTTTTCTCGCTCTATATTCGCTGCGACCAGGCCCCCGGAACCGCGATGTCACCAGACGACGGAGTCGCATCATGGCCGGTACCCGCCCCATCCCCAGACCGCTCTGGAAGGCCGCCGCCCTGTCGGGCATGGCCTCCTACCTCGACGCCGGGCTGATCGTGAGCATCTCCGTCAACCTGGCCGTCTACCGCGACAGTTACGACATGGGCGTGTGGATGGCCGGGGCGATCAGCGCGATCGTCACCGGCTGCATCGCCGTCGGATCCCTCGTCGGCGGACGGCTCGCCGACCTCTTCGGCCGCCGCCGCGTCTACAACTGGGACATCTTCTGCTTCGCGATCGGCGCCCTCGTCATCACCCTCGCCCCGGACGACATCACCCTGCTGGCCGGCGTGCTCGTCGCGGGGCTCGCGGCCGGCGCCGACCTGCCCACCTCCCTGGCCGTCGTCTCGGACGCGGCGCCCTCCTGGGCCCGGGGAAGGCTGGTGGCGTTCACCCAGGTCATGTGGATGCTGGGCATCACCGTCGCCATCTTCCTCGGTTTCGCCCTGTCCACCACGGGCATGACCGGGGCCCGGATCGTCACCGGGCAACTGGCCGTCGCCGCACTCGTCACCTGGGCCCTGAGGTCCCGGCTGAAGCTGTCCGACGGGCCCGCGCAGACGGACACCCGGGCCGTCCCCGAGGGCATCTCCCTGAAGAACGTGTGGACCCGCGCCGCGATGCTGCCGATGGCCGCGACGTTCCTCTTCTACGTGTCCTGGGGGCTCGGGGCCAACACCTTCGGCCAGTTCGGCACCTACCTGCTCGTCACCGTCAGCGATGCCTCGCAGAGCCTGGCCACCGGGGTCAACCTGGCCTTCATCCCGGTCGGCGTGCTGCTCACGTTCGCCTTCGTACGCGTCGCCGACAGCCCCTGGCGCGACCGGCTGTTCCACGTGGCCGCGGTGGTGCAGATCCTCGCGTTCGTCATCGCGTCCCTGACCGCCGGCGCACTCGCCGGCATGCTCGTCTTCTTCGTGCTCTACCAGCTCTCCCACCCCTTCGCCGGAGAGACCAACTACAAGGTGTGGTCGCAGCTCACGCTGCCCGCGGACACCCGCGGCACCACCCAGGGCCTGACCTACGCCCTGTCACGGGGCGTCTTCGCGGTCGCCGCGTTCTTCACCCCGGCCCTTGCCGACCACAGCCCGTCCGTCCTGCTCTGGACCATCACCGGCTGCATGACGGTGGCGGCGTTCGCGGGCGTGTTCATCATCCGCGTCCTGGTCCCGCGTTCCGCGAGCGCCGTGCAGGACCGGGCCGACCTGCGCGTGCCCAGTACCTGAGCCGCAGCATCCCGACGAGGAACAGGTGCCGGACCGCGCCGACCCGAGCGTGCCCAGCACGTGAACCGCAGCACCCGACAAGGAGCACCGACCATGGCAACGACCGCGGACCGCACGGCCGTACGGACCGTCGCCCCCGACGAACTGCTCCCGCCGGTCACCCGGCGCCGCACCCGGATCGGACTGGTCGCGGGCGGACTGGGCACGTACTGGCCACAGTTCCCAGGCCTCCTGCCGCGGCTCAAGGAGTCGGCCGCCTATGTCGCCGAGCGCTTCCGGGAGATGGACGCGGAGGTGACCGACGCTGGGTTCGTCTCCGACGCCCAGGAAGGCGCCCGCGCCGCCGAGGAGCTGCGCAGGGCCGACTGCGATCTGATCGTGCTGTTCCTGACGACCTACCTCACCTCGTCGATGATCCTGCCGATCGCCCGGCGCTCGCACACACCCGTCCTGGTCATCGACCTCCAGCCGTCCGAGCGGATGGACCACGCCGCCTTCGACACCGGGGACTGGCTGGCCTACTGCGGGCAGTGCCCCGTCCCCGAGGTCGGCAACGTCTTCCGGCGCGCCGGCATCCCCTTCCGGTCGGTGTCGGGCTGGCTGCGCCAGGAGTCCGCCTGGCGGCGCATCGAGCAGTGGATCCGGGCCGCGCACATCCGCGCCGCACTCCGGCACGCCCGGCACGGCCTCATGGGGCACGTGTACCCCGGCATGCTCGACGTGCAGACCGATCCGACGCTGCTCGCCACGACGTTCGGCTCGCACGTGGAGGTCCTGGAGTTCGACGACCTGCGGCACCGTGTGGAACGGGTGACCGAGACGGAGACCCGGGAGCGGATGGCTCTCGCCCGGCAGGTCTTCACCCTCGACGAGAGCGTGGTGGAGGAGGACTTCGCCTGGGGCGCGACCGTGTCCGTCGCCCTCGACCGGCTCGTCGCCGACTTCGAACTCGACAGCCTCGCCTACTACCACCGCGGACTCGACGGTGAGCTGCACGAGCGGCTCGGCGCGGGCATGATCCTCGGCGCCTCGCTGCTCACCGCCCGGGGCGTGCCCGCGGCCGGCGAGTACGAACTGCGTACGTCCGTCGCCCAGCTGGCGTCCCAGAGCATCGGCGCCGGAGGCTCCTTCACCGAGATCCAGGCCCTGAACTTCGAGGACGGCGTGGTGGAGATGGGGCACGACGGCCCCGCCCACCTCGCGGTCGGCGCCCGCGACCCGCTGCTGCGCGGGCTCGGCGTCTACCACGGCAAACGCGGCTGGGGCGTGAGCGTCGAGTTCGACGTCCGGCACGGGCCCGTCACCCTGCTCGGCCTCGGCCAGGACGCAGACGGCAGTCTCTCCTTCGTCACCTCCGAGGGAACCGTCGTACCGGGACCGCTGCTGGAGATCGGCAACACCACCAGCCGCGTCGACTTCGGCCGGGACCCAGGTGAATGGGTCGACGCCTGGAGCGCCACGGGCGTCGGCCACCACTGGTCCCTCGCGGTGGGGAGCCACACGGCCGATTTCCGGGCCGCCGCGAGCCTGCTGGGCATCGACCACCGGCAGGTCTGACGGCCCTGGCCACCGGCAGGTCTGCCGGGCCGGGCGGCTCCGGCACCGGGCGCGAGGGATGGTCGACCGCCCCGACGAGCGGGACGTGCCGTCTCGTACGGGGACCTGGGGGCCTCTTGTACCGGAGGCCTGGGGGCCGGGGCCCCGGCCCCCTTCTGACCCACTCGTACCTGCACGGCCACCAGCGCCCGGTGCCGGCCGGACTGCGCTCCCAGACGCTGCTGGACGAAGAACTGGTCCTGGTCGCGGAAGCCGGGCGCCCCCTCATGTCCGACGACTCTCCTTCGCACTGGTCGGAGCCGGCGGGCACGCCGCTGATCAGCGGACGTCCGGGCCTGGCGAACCGGGAGGCGCGCGAGGCCCTCTTCGCCGGCCGGTCCATGGCACCGCCCCTGATCGCTTTCGAAACGTCGAACTACTCGGTGGCGTGCGCCCTCGCCGGCAGCGGGGTCGGTGCGGCCTGCGTGCCGCGCATGGCCGCGGAAGCGAGCCCGGCCCCCATCAGCACGCGCCCGTTCGCCGCTCCGGCCCCGCACGGTCAGCCTGCTGGGGCGTTCCTCGGGCAGCACGCCGTTGCTGCGCACGGCGCGCCGCATGCTGCAGGAGGTCTTCGCGCAGGCGCCCGGCGATCCCTGCGCGGTCTGGTACCGCGGCCGGCACCAGGATCCGGGCGCTCTGCGCGCCGGACGGGCCGTGCCGGCGGCAAGGCGCCCCTGCGGGCACCGAGCCGGGGTGAACAGGACCGGGCGGGAGTGCCGGACGAGGGAGTCCACCAGGTGCCCGGCCGTGTGCAGGGCCGCGTGCAGTCGGCGCAGATCGGCGTCGATGCGGCTGTGTGCAGAGGTGCCTTCCGCCGACCGCAACGACGCGGCAGGCACGGCACGGCACGGACGGGGTGGGTGCCGTCACCGCCCGGAGATGGGTGTCGTCACCGATGGTGACGCCACCGGTGCCCGTGTGAGGCTGGCGGTACCGCCCGGGCCGACGCGCCGATGATCATGGCCGCGGTCCCGGGGCCGCCCTCACAGGCGCACACCACTGCCCGTCACGGCCCCCTGAAGGAGGAGCCCCTATCCATCCCCGTTCGGTGAAACGATCCGCCTGCGCGTCCACGAAGGTGGTGATCCGTGGGACACGCTGACAGCCTTCTCGCCATGGGCGGAGCCTTCCTGGCCGCCGCCCTCCTCGCCCGCCTCGGCGGCAGAATCGGGCTCCCCACGATCCCGCTGTTCATGCTCGCGGGCATCCTGCTCGGCCCCCACACTCCCGGCCTGGTCATCGTCCAGGACGCCCACGACTTCGAGATGCTCTCCGCACTCGGACTGGTGCTGCTGCTGTTCTACCTCGGCCTGGAGTTCCACCTCGACGACCTCAGAAGCGGCGGCCGGCGCCTGCTGACGGCGGGTGGGATCTACCTGCTGCTCAATGTCGGCGCGGGGCTGGGGTTCGGCTTCGCCCTGGGCTGGGGAGTCCGCGAGGCACTGGTCCTCGCCGGTGTCCTCGGGATCTCCTCGTCCGCCATCGTCACCAAGATCCTCATCGACCTCGGGCGCATCGGCCGCCCGGAGACACGCCTCATCCTCGGCGTCATCGTGGTGGAGGACATCTTCCTCGCGCTGTACCTGGCCGCCCTCCAGCCCGTCATCAGCGGCGCCGAGGGCGTCGGCGACATGGTCCTGCAGGGCGCCAAGGCCTTCGGCTTCCTGCTGCTGCTGGCCGCGGCGGCCCGGTACGGCACCAAACCCGTGGGGCGGCTCATCGCGACCCGCGACAACGAACTGCTCGTCATCAGCTTCCTCGGCGCGGCCGTCCTCGTGGCGGGAATCGCCGAGGTCCTCGGAGTAGCCGACGCCATCGGCGCGTTCATGGTCGGTCTGATCCTGGCCGGCACCCCCTCCGGACCGCGCATCCGGGACCTCGTGCATCCGCTGCGCGACGCCTTCGCGGCCATCTTCTTCTTCGCCTTCGGCCTCTCCATCGACCCCGGCGACATCGTCTCCGTGGTCGGACCGGTCGCCGCGGCGGCCGCGCTGACCCTCGTGATGAACGTCGCCGCCGGTCTCCTCGTCGCCCGTGTGTACCGCTACGGCCTCGATCCCGCCGCCGAGATCGCCACCACCCTCGTGGCCCGCGGGGAGTTCGCACTGATCCTGGCCGCCATGGCCGCCGGTGCCGGCCTAGACGCCCGTCTCGCCCCGTTCATCGCGGGATACGTCCTCGTCCTCGCGGTCCTCGGCCCCATCGCCGCCGGACGCGCACATCTGCTCGCCCGCGCGCTCCGGGCCGGGCAGGGCTTCCTGCCCCGCCGCACCACGGCCCCGTCGTACGACGGCGAGCCCGCGGGCGACAGCACACCGTCCGCGCCGCAGCCCGCCGAGGTTGAGCGCTGAGGTCCGTTGCGGAAGCGGCGCCAGCTGTGCGGCGTCCGGCACGCACTCTCGGCGCACCGCCCAGAAGCCCGAGTACGCCCGGTACGAGGGCTTTCGGGCGGCACGCCGAGAGCACGCACCGGGCGCCGCACGGCCGCCCTTCGGGCGAGGGCGCCACCTTCGCAGCGGACCCCGGTCCCGACAGGCGATGTGCGCTCCGCCCCGACCCCGGCGCTGCCCATGCCTACGCCGGGGGCCGGGGGCAGGCACCCGGCGCCGCTCCGCGACGGGCGCACGCTGCCTGTCGCGGAGCCGGAGGGCGACCGGTCGCGGGCGCGCTCAGGGTTCGATCAGCCCGACGCGGATGGCGTAGCGGGTCAGTTCCAGCCGGTCCTTCAGGCCGAGCTTGTGCAGCAGGTTCGCGCGGTGCCGCTCCACCGTCTTGGGGCTGATGACCAGCAGGTCCGCGATCTGCTGCGAGGTGTGGCCCTCGGCGACGAGCTTGAGGATCTCCTCCTCACGGTCGGTGAGGGACCGTGACGCCCCCGTGCCGCCCTCCCGGACCCGCTCGAGATGGTCGCGGATCAGCGCCTCGACCGCGCCGGGATACAGGAACGGCTCGCCCCGCATCGTGGCCCTGCACGCCTCGACCAGGTCACGGTCCGCGACGGACTTGAGCACGTAGCCCGAGGCCCCGGCGCCGAGCGCCTCGAAGAAGTACTGCTCGTTGTCGTACATGGTCAGCATCAGGATCCGCGTCCGCGGGCAGGTCCGGGACAGCTCCCGGGCGGCCTGGAGCCCCGTCAGACGCGGCATGGCGATGTCGAGGACGGCCAGGTCGGGCCCGTGCTCCCGGGCCCGGGCGACGGCCTCGGCACCGTCGTCGGCCTCCGCGACCACGGTGAGGTCGGGCTCGGCGTCCAGGATGAGCCGGACACCGCGCCGCACCAGGGCGTGGTCGTCGGCGAGCAGGATGCGGGTGGGGAAGTCACTCATGGCGGCCGTTCCGGTCGGGATCGGGTACGAGGGCGGGACGGGACGGTGAAGCAGGCCCCGACGGATCGCGGCGAGACCGGCCGCCGGCGGGACGATCCGCCGTGACAAGGGCACCGCGTGCCCGCTGCCCGGGACCTCACCACCCAGGGTGTGCGCCGCCCGGCCCCGCCACCATCCGTGACAGCACCCATCCTCGAACCGAACGCCCGGCTCTCGGAACGGCGTTCGTGGGGGGCGGCCCCCGGGAAGGATGAGGGTGGGGCCCGATGGTGGAAGCCGCTGGAGGGGGGAGAGGCTGAAGCCCTGGTGAGACAGCCGAGGCACTGCGCTCCACCGCGTCGGCGGCCCTGTCTCCCCCCGTGCCGTCACAGGGCCCGACACCCCAGGACTTGTCATGGCCTCGGCCGTGCCCTGCCTCGAAGCGCTCGGGTTCCGGGAAGGAGAAGCCGTGCCCCAGTCCGAAGACCACTCTCTGGTCGATCTCGAAGCACGACTCGAGCGGGAGGACCCCCGGTTCACCCGGGCCATGAGATCCGGCCGCCCCGCCCGCCCCCGCGAGTACCGGCGGACCGGCGCCTGGTGGGGGCTGGCCTTCGGCGTCGCCGTGCTGGGCTCCGGCATCGTCTGGGCCCAGGGCCTGCTCATCGCGTGCGGGCTGGTCCTCGTCGGTGTGGCGGGCCAGCTGGCCGACCCGGACCCGGCCCGTACGCCCCACCGGGGGTTCGGACGCCGCTGACGGGGCGCACGCCGAGAGGCCGTGGGCGGCGGGCGCACGGCCGGGGTCATGCCGCCGTCGGAGTGTTGTCGTAACCCGTGTGATCGCCCCGGATGGTGGGACGGACCGGCATGACTGACGGTGGTTCACGTCGAGACCGGGTCTCGTGAGCTGGCGAGGCGTCAGCTGCCCGGACCGCGACGGAAGGACTCACCGATGCGCTCTGCCCGCATGCTGCTCGCGACGGCCACGGCAACGGCCGCCCTCGCGATCGCCGCACCCGCCGCCTACGCCGAGGCGACGGGTGACTGGGACCACGACACCTCCTCTTCCTACAGCAAGGAGCACCACAAGGACGGCAACCACGACGGGCCGCGCGGCGGCATGCACACGGGTGGCGGAGCGCTGTCCGCCGTGTCCGCCGACGACTGGGACGGCTCCCGGCACGACGAGGACTCCGACGCCGCCAAGCGCGACGAAGGGGGCAAGCACGAGGAGCACGGCAAGGAGAACGGGCACGAGAAGGGCGACTGGGAGGGCAAGCACGACGGGCACGGCAAGCCCCACGGCGGCGTGCACACCGGCGGCGGAGCGCTGTCCGCGGTGAACTCGGACGACTGGGGCAACCCCAAGCACGACCCCGACACGTACAAGGACGAGGACGACTGGGGCGACAGGCAGGAAGAGGACGGCTACGGCGACAAGGGCGACTGGGGCGCCAAGGAGGAGAAGGGCGACTGGGGCGACAAGGAGGAGAAGGGCTCCTGGGAGGGCAAGCACGACAAGCCGCGCGGTGGCATGCACACCGGTGGCGGCGGGCTGGCCTCCGCGCCGGGCGTGACCGCCGGTGGGCTGGCCGCGCTGGCCGTCGCCGGTACCGGCATGTACGCGCTGCGCCGCCGGAAGACCGCGCAGGGCGCCGTATGACCGATGCCTGACGTCATAGCCGCCGTGGCCGCCGCACGTGCCCGTCACGTCGCGGCGGCCCGGCTCGTCCCCCCGCGTGTCGTGCCCGCTGCCGTGCCCGAATGAGGTGGTCCCTGATGGCAGCCCCTCCCCCCGCTCTTTCCGACCTCGGCCCCGCGCCGTCGAAGCGGCGGTTGCGCGCCGTCATGACGGTGGTCTGGTCGGTGGCCGCCCTCGTGCTGACCGTGAACCTGTTCGGCGGCAGCGGTGAGTCGTCCGACGACGCCGGCCCGCCGCACTCGCCGCCCGCCGTGGCGGCCGCTTCGTCCGTCCCCGACCTGCCCGACACGCCCGCGTCCACGGCGCCGGACCGGTCCGGCGGCCCGCACCTGCCCCGGTCCCGGCCCGTCCGTCTGCTCATCCCCAAGATCTCGGTCGACGCGCCCTTCACCGACCTCGCCATCAACGACCTCGGCCAGCTGGAGCCCCCGCCGCCGGACGACATCAACCTCGTCGGCTGGTACGCCAAGGGCCACACGCCCGGAGAGGCCGGCACCGCGATCATCGCCGGGCACGTGGACACGGCGACCTCACCGGCCGTGTTCGCCGGACTCGGCGAGCTGAAGAAGGGCGACCGGTTCCGGGTCGTGCGGGCCGACGGCAGCAGGGCGACCTTCGCCGTGGACGCCACGGAGTCGTTCGAGAAGGACGACTTCCCCAGCGAGCGCGTGTACGGCGACACACCGAGAGCCCAGGTCCGCCTCATCACGTGCTCGGGCTCCTACGACCGCCAGGCCCGCGACTACACCGAGAACCTGGTCGTCTTCGCCCACCTCGTCTGACTTCCGGGGCCCCCACCTGACTTGGTGTTTTAGAGTTACAGCCACCAGTTCAGGCGACTGTGGGACCTGTGAGGGATTCGCTAACCATGACGACCGAAACGTTTGAGTTCCAGGTAGAGGCACGTCAGCTGCTCCAGCTGATGATCCACTCGGTCTACTCGAACAAGGATGTCTTCCTGCGGGAGCTCGTCTCCAACGCCTCCGACGCGCTCGACAAGCTGCGTCTGGAGAAGCTGCGGGACGACTCCCTCGACGCCGATGTGTCGGACCTGCACATCGAGCTCGACGTCGACAAGGAGGCCCGCACCCTCACCGTGCGGGACAACGGCATCGGCATGTCGTACGACGAGGTCGGGCAGCTCATCGGCACCATCGCCAACTCGGGGACGGCCACGTTCCTCAAGGAGCTGAAGGAGGCCAAGGACGCGGGCGGGGCCGAGGGGCTCATCGGCCAGTTCGGTGTCGGCTTCTACTCCGGCTTCATGGCCGCCGACGAGGTCACGCTGGTGACCCGCCGCGCCGGCGAGAGCCAGGGGACCCGCTGGACCTCGCGCGGCGAGGCCACGTACACCCTGGAGAGGGTCGACGACGCGCCGCAGGGCACGTCCGTGACGCTCCACCTCAAGCCCGCCGACCCAGAGAACCAGCTGCACGACTACACCTCCGCGTGGACGATCCGGGAGATCGTCAAGCGCTACTCGGACTTCATCACCTGGCCGATCAGGATGGTGCCGGAGTCGGGTGACGGGGAGGGCGTGCCCGAGCCCGAGACGCTCAACTCCATGAAGGCCCTGTGGGCGCGCTCGCGCGACGAGGTCTCCGACGACGAGTACCACGAGCTGTACAAGCACATCAGCCACGACTGGCGCGAGCCCCTGGAGACGATCCGGCTCCAGGCCGAGGGGACCTTCGAGTACCAGGCCCTGCTCTTCGTCCCCTCGCACGCCCCGCACGACCTGTTCACGCGGGACTTCAAGCGCGGCGTCCAGCTGTACGTGAAGCGCGTGTTCATCATGGACGACTGCGAGGCGCTGCTGCCGCCCTACCTCCGCTTCGTCAAGGGCGTCGTCGACGCGCAGGACCTCTCGCTCAACGTCTCGCGCGAGATCCTCCAGCAGGACCGGCACATCCGGATGATGCAGCGCCGGCTGACCAAGAAGGTGCTGTCCACGGTCAAGGAGATCAGGACCAAGGACGCCGAGCGCTACGCGACGTTCTGGCGGGAGTTCGGCACCGCCCTGAAGGAGGGCCTGGTCACCGACTCCGAGAACCGCGACGCCATCCTCGCCGTCTCCTCGTTCGCGAGCACGCACTCCGCCGACGAACCGACCACGCTCGCGCAGTACGTGGAGCGGATGAAGGACGGCCAGGACGACATCTGGTTCATCACCGGAGAGTCCCGGCAGAGCATCGAGAACTCCCCGCACATGGAGGCGTTCCGCGACAAGGGCATCGAGGTCCTGCTGCTCACCGACGCCGTCGACGAGGTCTGGGTCGACGCCGTCGGCGAGTACGAGGGCAAGAAGCTGCGGTCGGTCACCAAGGGCGAGATCGACCTCGGCGCCCAGGACGAGGAGAAGGCCGCGCAGGAGCGGGAGAAGCAGGCCGAGGAGTACGCCGGGCTGCTCGGCTGGATGCGGGAGCGGCTCGACGAGGACATCAAGGAGGTCCGCCTCTCCACCCGGCTCACGGTCTCCCCGGCCTGCGTCGTCTCCGACGCGCACGACCTGACCCCGGCCCTGGAGAACATGTACCGGGCCATGGGCCAGGAGGTGCCGCGCACCAAGCGGATCCTGGAGCTCAATCCGGGCCACCCGCTGGTGAAGGGCCTGCACCAGGCCTACCAGGCGAGCGAGGAATCTGAGCGGCTCGCCGAGTCCGCCGAGTTGCTGCACACCCTGGCGGTGCTCGCCGAAGGCGGTCAGCCCAAGGACCCGGCGCGCTTCGTGAGGCTCGTGGCGGACCGCCTGGAGCGCACGCTGTAGTCACGGGGACGGATCAGGAGTGGTCAGGGGCGCCCGCCGGCCGGGCGCCGGGCGGGGTGGTGCCGGTGCCCGGCGGGATCACCTCGCCCTGGACCACCTGCGGCGCGGGGGCCGTCCCCGCCTCCTCGTCCTTCGCCGCGCGTGCCTCGGCCTTGAGGATGCGGGCCGCCTTCCCGGCCGAGCGGGTCAGCTCCGGGAGCTTCTTCATCCCGATGACGGCTATGACGACGATGAGAATGATCGCGAGCTCGCTCAGTCCGAACATGGTGTCCTGTCCTCTCTCGCCCGGGCCGGGCACGGCGCGAGCGTATCGGGCGGCGAGCACGGGGTGACCGCCGTCTCGGGATGCGGCACCAGGTGCCGGTGCAGGTGGGGCAGCATCCCGCGGTCGAGCAGCTCCTGCCGCCACACCAGCCGGGCGTGCTCCACCTGGTCGGCGGCCGGGGGCCCGCCGCGCCGGCGCAGGGCCGTGTGCAGCAGCGCGGTCAGGGCGGCGAGGCCGGTCAGGGCCGCCACCAGTGCCAGGGTCCAGCCGGCCGCGATCAGCGATCCGGGCAGGGGGCCGAGGGCGTCGGCGATGTGGAGCAGGCCGCCGGTCAGGAGCAGCGCCGCGGCGGACGTGCCGGACACGAGCGGGGTGAGCACCGCGAGGGCCGGCAGCAGTTCGCCCGGGCCGAGCGGGTGCCGTGCCTCGTGCCGGGCCGCCCGGCGCACGGCGAGGTAGGAGCGGTAGGGCTGCTCGGCCGCCGCCGCGATGTCGTCGGCGTGGGCGAGCGCGTGGGCGCGCAGGTGCGCTGCCGCCCGGCCGGTCGGGTCGGCGCCCAGGGCTCCACGGATGTCCGCGGTGCCCAGCGCGTGGTGCAGTACGGCTTCGAAGTCCGCGCGGTCGTCCGGGCGGAGGCGGGACAGGTCGGCCACAGGGTCTCCCGGTCGGTTGGTGATACGGCCGCCGGGCCCGGCCACACGCGGTCGGGCCCGGCGGCGCGGTCGGTCCGTGTCAGACGTTGACGCCGAAGTCGGAGGCGATGCCGGCCAGGCCCGAGGCGTAGCCCTGGCCGACCGCGCGGAACTTCCACTCGCTGCCGTGCCGGTAGAGCTCGCCGAAGACCATCGCGGTCTCCGTGGAGGCGTCCTCGGACAGGTCGTAGCGGGCGATCTCCTGGCCTCCCGCCTGGTTGACGACCCGGATGAAGGCGTTGCCGACCTGCCCGAAGCTCTGCCCGCGGTTACCGGCGTCGTGGATCGACACCGGGAACACGATCTTGTCGATGTCGGCGGGCACGGCGGCGAGGTTCACCTTGACGGACTCGTCGTCGCCCTCGCCCTCACCGGTGAGGTTGTCGCCGGTGTGCTCGACCGAACCGTCCGGGCTCTTGAGGTTGTTGTAGAAGACGAAGTGCTGGTCCGAAGGCACCTTGCCGGAGGCGTCGAGGAGCAGGGCGGAGGCGTCGAGGTCGAAGTCGACGCCCGTCGTGGTGCGCACGTCCCAGCCCAGTCCGACCAGGACGGCGGTGAGGCCCGGCGCCTCCTTGCTGAGCGAGACGTTGCCGCCCTTGGACAGGGAAACTCCCACGGGGTACTCCTTCTTGAGCGTTTGACGTGTGCGGTGTGATGTCACTCTGAAATCTACAGCACTGTAGAAGTAAGTGGGGTCGGGCCGGTGGATCTATACGATGGCCGGGAGGGCAACACACGGCGGCGTGAGGGAGGGCAGGGCGGTGACGGATCCCGGACAGCGTCCCCGGCGAGGACAGGGCGAGCTGGAGGCGCTGGTGCTGTCGGCGCTGCGGGAGGCGGACGGCCCGGCCACGGCCGGCTGGGTGCAGGAACGCCTCGGCGGTGACCTCGCGTACACGACGGTGATCACGATCCTGACCCGGCTGCTGGGCAAGGGCGCGGTCACCCGGGAGCGGGTCGGCCGGTCCTTCGCCTGGACACCGGCCTCGGACCAGGCAGGTCTGGCCGCGCGCAAGATGCGCAAGGTGCTGGACGCCGAGAGCGACCGCGGGGCCGTACTGGCCAGCTTCGTCACCGGCCTCGGCCCGGACGAGGAGCGGCTGCTGCGTGACCTGCTCGATCAGGCCCAGGGCGAAGGGGAAGACTGACACCTCATGGGGGTTTTCGTCTTTCTGCCACTCGTCCTGCCGCTCACGGCCTGGCCGGTGGCACGCCTGGCCGAACAGCATCTGCATCCGCGCACCGCTACCCGGCTGCTGACGGTGCTGGCCGTGGTGCTGGCGCTGTGCAGCACGGTGTGTCTGGCGCTGGTGATGGTGGTCGGCACCGCCCAACTGCCCGGCAACCCGCTGCCGGACGGCTGGTCCGACCCCGAGGTGCGGGCGGCGGTGCCCCACGACGAGGTCGTGGGCAAGGCCGCGATTCCCGCGCTGTGCGCCGTGGTCGTCGCCTGTGCCCGCACGCTGCGGCGGCACGGACGGGTGCGCCGCCGGGCGCATCTGGCCCTCGCCGGGCTGCGGGGGACGGAGGTGGCGGTACTGCCCGACGCCGAGCCCTACGCGTACGCGCTGCCGCCCGAAGGCCGCCGTGGGGGTGCGGTGCCGCCGGCCGGCCGGCGCCGCGCTGCGGGCATGCCCGGTCCGGCCGTCCCGGCCGCCGGCGGCCGGGACCCGCGCCGAGGGCGTGGCCGTGTCGTGGTGACCACGGCCCTGCTGGACCGGCTGCGGCCGGGCGAGCGGCGGGCTCTGTTCGCCCATGAGCGGGCGCACCTCGCCGCACGCCACGACCGCTTCCTGCTCGCCGTGCAACTGGCCGCCCGTGCCAACCCGTTCCTGCGGCCGCTGCGCACCGCCGTGGCGTACACGGCGGAGCGGTGGGCGGACGAGGAGGCGGCCCGGGCGATCGGCAGCCGCCGCACGGTGGCGCGGGCGATCGGCACAGCCGCGCTCGTCTCACGGGGCACCCCGCATCCCGCCCTCGCCGGACTCGCCGCCCCCGGGCCGGTACCGCGCCGGGTGGCGGCCCTGCTCGGCCCCGCCCCCACGCCGCGCCACTGGCCGCCGGCGTTCACGGCGGTCGGACTGGCGGCGTGGGGCGCGGCCGCGGGCACGGCCGCATCGGCGATGTCGTCGGCGAACTCGGCGGTGACGATGGTCCTCATCCTGCACGCGGCGACACCGCTCTGACCGACGTGCCAGAGCGGTGGGCGCGCGCCCGCAGGGGGCGCGGGGAACCGCGCGACAAGCCACGATGGCGCTGCACCCGGCAGGCGGCGGGAAGTGCCACCCCGGGAGCCGCCGAGGCGCGGCCTCAGCCCTCGTCCTCCTCGTCGCCCTCGAAGAAGTCCCCGACCTCGTCGACGACTTCGCCCGCGACCATGCCGCCGACGACTCCGGCCGCCAGTCCGGCCGCACCCGCGGCGACGGCCGTGCCCATGCCGGGGCCCGAGCGGCGGCCGTCATGGTGCTCCCCCTTGTGCCCGTGGCCGCCCGGGCCGAAGGGCGCGGGGGAGCCGTGGCCCATGGGTGAGCCGTAGCCGGCGGGGGAGCCGTGGCCCATGGGCGAACCGTGACCGGCGGGGGCGCCGTACGACGCCCGGTGCTCGGCCAGTTGCCGCATCCAGCCGTCGACGATCGAGGGCCAGTCCTGCTGCCCCACCCCTTCGTGGGAGACCGTGAACCGGGTGAGGGCGTCGTGGCCGGGGGACAGGAGGCCGCCCCGCTTGTCCGCCTCCAGCACGACCTCCATGCCGCCCGGGTTCGCGAGGAACGTCAGCTCGATCTCGTTGATCTGCTGCGCGTACTGAGGAGCGGGGACGAGCTCGATCTCCTGGTAGAAGGGCAGCCGCTGGCCCGTGCCACCGATGCGCCCGTACTCGAGGTCGGCCGACCTGAAGCCGAACCCGAGCCCGCCGAGGGCCTCCAGTACGGCCTCCTGCGCGGGCAGCGGCGAGACGTTCAGCTGGTCCAGGTCGCCCTTGTCCTTCGCGCCCGCCACCGACAGCTCGGTGCGCACCCCGAGGACCACGCCCAGGTTCTGCCCGTGCAGTTCGGTGACCGGAGTCTCCCACGGCAGGACCACGCTGAACGGCACGCTGCGCTGCTCACCCTCGGCGAGCCGGAAGCCGCCGCCGACGGTGAACCGGTCGAAGGCCACGACGCCCTCGCTCTCACCGCCCTGGTGCTCCGCCTCGACCCGGGCAACCAGCTCCAGGGTGATGTGCTCGATCTCGAAGTCGGCCTTGCCGCCGGTGAGGTGGATGTGACCGGTGAGGGTGCCGCCGGGCCGGACGGGAGCGGGGTCGAGAACCGTGTCGACCGTGGGGCCGCCGACACCGAGCGCGCCGAGCAGTCGTTTGAACACCATGGTGGCGTCCACTCCTTCATGTGCGTGTGCTGTCTTCTACAAGCTTGTAGAAGCATAGGGGGTGCGGACGGAGGAGGACCGTGCGGCGGGTCCCTGTGCGAGGGATTGGCTGAAAAGGGATCACCCTCCGACGCGACGGTGCCGCAGCCCGCCTCCACGGCGGGCGGCGGCCCCCGCTACGTCCCGCACCCCACCGCGCAGC
>NZ_JBHJPX010000015.1:0-15540 GCF_042262425.1 Streptomyces sp. NPDC056373 | reverse complement strand
CCCACTTCCACCCCTGGGGGGGGGGCGGTTTTTGTTCTATCCGCCCGCGGCTCCTTTGGCCACCCCCCCCCCCGCCCGGGGCCCCCCCCCCCCCCCCACGGCGGGCTGCGGCACCGGATCCGTCCGTCACCGCACGGCTCAGCCCACGACGCGGCCCAGCTCGATCCGGTCGATGTCCGGCGCCCAGGCGGTGGCGTTGCCGAACGTCACCCTGTTCGCCCCCTTCGCCAGATCGACCGGGACTCCGACCGTCCAGTAGTCGTCCCCGCTCCAGGTGTTCTTGAAGGTGACCTTCCGGGCCGCGGCGCTCCCGACCCGGATGTCCGCCGTACGGGACATGATGTCCGTGTTGTAGGCGTGGCCGTTGTCCCGGCGGTCGTTGTGGGCGTAGTGGACGACCAGCATGTACCGGCCGGACCTGGGGGCGTCCACCCTGAACTCGGCGGTGCTGGAGGGACCGTTGCCCAGCTCGCCGATGTACGAGCCGGCGGAGGCGTGCGGGGAGCCGACGAGCTTCGCGCCACCCGCGAGCACGGCCGAGGCGGCCTCGTAGGAGAGGGTGCCCGCGGCGGAGCCGTCGCCCGAGACGTCGAGCGAGCGGACGGCGGCGTGGCCCGACGTCATCGCGACCCGGTTGTTGCCCGCGACGAGGTACAGCCGCAGCGGGCGGCCGGGCGCCGCGGTGACGGTCTCGCCGTGCAGGGCCAGTTTCACAGCGGCGGAGGCCCGCGGGGTGACCGTGTAGTAGCCGTCGCGCGGGGCGTAGACGTCGAAGACGGCCCTGTCGCCCGGGCGCAGCACCAGGGCGCCCGTGCCCACACCGGCCGAGGACGTGTAGTCGTAGGACGGCTTGCCGCCGATGTCCGCCAGGGTGGCCTCGTACGCCGCGGCGGGCGCGCCCGTGCGGGCCGTCAGGTCGATCCGGTCGAGCGTGACCTCGGCGTCGCCCTTGGCCAGCACCAGCCGGTGCGTTCCCGCCGTCAGCCGGACGCCGACGTCCTTCCTGGCGCGGTAGGTCCAGTTCTCGGTGGAGGCGTAGGTGACCGTCACCGGGTCGGCGCCGTCGACGATCAGCTTCTGCGTGGCGGGGCCGCCGGACTGGTTGCCGTAGAGGATCGCCAGGTCGTAGGTGCCGTCCTTCGGCACGTTCACCGTGAACGCGACCTGGCTGCCGGGCTGGTCGAGGGAGCCCACGTCCTTGGTGCCGGAGGCCGCGTAGCCGTTGGCGTTGCTCACCGTGCCCTGGGTGTAGACCTTGCCGTCGGTGACGGCCGCGTCCTCGGCCTCGTACGACGCCGACCACGGGACGGAAGCGGCGGACGGGGTGCCCGAGCCGCCGGGGGTGAGGACGATCCGGTACGCCGACATCTTGTGCAGGCCACGCAGCGGGACGGTCGCCGAACCGTCCTCCGCGATCTTCACCTTGGTGCGTGCGAGGACCCGCGGCGCCGCGTGCTGCCCCTCGTATCCCGACCAGGCGGCCTCGGCGACGGTCGCGGTGACCGTACGGCCGAACGCGGACCCCGGGACGTTGCGCACGACCACGTCCGCGTCACCGTCCGCGCCCCCGAGCAGCACCTGGGCCTGGCGGCGGGAGGTGTCCAGGGAGGCGAGGCCCTGGAGGGTGTCGACGGTGTTCGGCCGCGGGGGCGTCACCTTCACGGTGTTCCCGGTCAGACCCGCGTACCAGCGGAACAGCCACCAGCCGCCGTTGGGGCTGTTGGTGCGCACCATCTGGCCGCTGAGATTGCCGGCGGCGTCCCAGTACGCCATGTTGGCGTACACCTTGTTGCGCTCGAACATCGACACCCACTGCACGAGCTGCCCGGGCACGGACAGGTCGCGGCGGTTGGCGTACTCGTCGATGTTGATCTTCAGCGGTGCGATGCCCGCCTCGCGCTCCAGCGAGCGGTAGTCGTCGTAGTGCGCCTGGAAGTCACGAAGCGAACCGGAGCCGAGCTCGTGCCAGGTCATCACCTGGGGCAGCACGTTCTCCCGCTCGGCGAAGGCGAGGAAGTCCCTCAGCAGACGGGTGTGGTACCCGGCCTCGTTGGGTCCCGCGATCCGCGCGTCCGGGTCGATCGCCCGGATCCGCTGGTACACCGTCTTCCAGTCCCTGAAGAACCGGTCGCGGTTCTTCTCGTACTGCGCCTGGTCCTGGACGTCGAGCTTGTACCAGATCTGGTCGGGCTCGTTGAACGGGATGTAGACGAATCGTTCGCTGTTCGGGTCGGCCGATATCTCCTTGACGATCTTGTCGACCTTGGGGAGGTAGTCGTCGATGCCGAGGTCCTCGTACGGCCACTTCGCGTAGATGTCCTGCATCATCACGTTGATCTCACCGCCGCCGGTGCGGAAGAACGACCGGGAGACCGTGAGCGCGTCGCCGTTGGGATGCTGGGCGCCGCCCTCCGGCTTCTGCGAGACGCTGGTGATCTTCAGTGGCTCCAGCACGGCGTCGCTGGGCACCCCGTCGTCGCTGAGCCCGTAGAGGGAGCCGTTGGCGCCGAGCATCACCGGGCCCTCGGACGAGTCCAGGTCGACGGTCAGGCGCTGCGGACCGGCGGCTGCCGCCGGCCCGGTCGCGGGAAGGGTCGCTGCCATGGCGGCTGCTCCAAGTAGTGCTGCGAACAGGGCGGTTCCGGTACGGGATCTCGTGCGGGTGGGGGTGATCACGCTGCTGGACCTCCGGTCACTTGACGGCTCCACTGGTGATTTCCGGACACGATCTCTCGCCACAGTCGGGTACGGCCCAGGAAGCCGGATGCGCGACTGCGGTGCTCACTGGGGCTGTTCAGGCACGGGCGGGCGGTGGGCCCGAGCTCTCCCGCACGACCAGTTCCGGTTCGGACACGGGATGCGGGGCGACCGGGGCGGACTCCTCCAGGGCGCCGTGCAGCAGGGCGAAGGCGGCCCTGCCGAGGCCGGTGAAGTCCAGGCGCACGGTGGTCAGCGACGGGGTGAGGAAGGCGGAGTGCGGGGCGTCGTCGAACCCGGCCACGCTGACCTCGCCGGGCACCGACCGGCCCGTCTCGTGCAGGGCGCGCAGCACGCCGAGCGCGAGATCGTCGTTGCCGCACAGGATCGCGGTGACGGACGGGTCCCGCGCCAGCTTCAGCGCCGCGGCGTGACCGCCCGCCGGTCCCCAGCCGCCCTGCGCCGGACGGGGTTCCGGGGCGCCCGCCTCCTTCAGGGCCTGCCGCCAGCCGCCGGTGCGGGCGCTGGTGCGGCGGGTGCTGGAGGGGATGGCGACGTAGTGCACGGTCTCGTGGCCGAGAGACAGCAGATGACGGGTCGCCCGGTAGGCGGCCTCGCGGTCGTCGGCCCACACCCAGGGGCTCTCGCCGCCGGGCGGGCTCGCCGGGGTCTCGACCACGCCCACGACCGGCACCCCGGCGGGCACGGCTCCCAGCGCCCGCACACCGGCCGGGTCGTAGGCGATCACGACGATGCCGCCGCCCGCGTCCGTCGCGCGCTGCACTTCGGCGGCGACGGCCGCGTCGTCGGCGGATTCCAGCACGCCGATGCCGACCGCGTAGGAGGCGGCGCGGGCGGACTCCTCGATGCCCTGGAGGATCGAGGCGTAGCCGTAGTGGGTGGTGTTCGCGGTCAGCACGGTCACGGTGCGGGTGCGCCCGCTGGCCAGCGCGAGGGCCGTGGCGTTGCGCCGGAAGCCCAGCTCCTCGATGGCGGCCTGTACCCGCTCCCGGGTGGACGGCCGGACGCTGGGATGACCGTTGATCACCCGCGAGACCGTCTGGTACGAGACCCCCGCGGCCGTGGCGACATCCCGGATGCTCGCCGGGCGTCTTGTGTGACCGGTCACATTCATGTCGAGAATTGTGATCGGTCACACGTCGATCGTCAAGAGAGAGTAACGCGCGGGTGGGGGAGCGCCGCACACGCCCCGCGGCCGGCCGCGGTGAGAGCGGCGGCCTGCCCTCCCGGGTGTCTCAGGCCCGTACGGCGTTGCGCTCCCGCGCCCGCTCGCGTGCGTCGCGGCGGAACGCCCAGGCCATGTCGGGCTCGATCACCCAGCGGAACACCCGTCGCACCGGCGGGGTGCACAGCACGGTCACGAGCAGCGCGGCGACGACCGTCACGAGGATCTCGCCCGGGGGCCGGTGCACCCACGCCGGCTCGTACCAGCCCCAGAACTTGGATCCCTGCGCGACGAAGCCGTGCAGCAGGTAGCCGTAGAGCGTGCCCGCGCCCAGCACCGTGAACCACATGCGGCGGCCGGGCACCCAGGCCAGGAAGCAGGCGACCAGGACCAGTGAGCAGCCGAACGTCACCAGCGTCATCACGGGCCCGTACCAGGAGGGCGCGGCCAGTTCCTCGGCGCTGTCACGGTGGTAGAACCAGGCTCCGCTCATCCGGGGCACCGCCCAGTAGGCCACGACGAGCGCCCCGGCGAAGACGGGCACGGCGGCGATCCGTGCCGCACGTCGCCGCACCAGCCGGAAGTGCTCCGCCCGCAGCAGCAGACCGAGGACGAAGTAGGGCAGGAACTGCAGCGTGCGCTGCAGGTCGAGGTCGTTGCCGATGGACGGCGAGAGCGTCGCCAGCATCGCGACGGCCAGGGCCACCGGCAGCGGCCACCGCACGCGCTGCCAGATCGGCGTGGTCAGCCGCCAGACGAACAGGGCGATCAGGAACCAGGTCAGGTAGAGGGGGTCCAGCAAGGTCACCGGCCGGTCCGGTTCCTGGTCGGTCCACCGCGTGAACAGGGTGTACGCCGTCTCGAAGACGATGTACGGCACCGCGAGCCCGGTGATCAGCCGCCTGATCCGCCCGGGGCTCGCGTCGAAGGAGCGCGAGAAGTAGCCGGAGATCACGATGAACGCCGGCATGTGGAAGGCGTACACGACCATGTAGAGGGCGGAAGCCGCCCGGCTGCCGTCCCGCAGCGGCTCCCAGGAGTGCCCGATCGCCACCAGCACGATCGCCAGGTACTTCGCGTTGTCGAAGAACGCGTCCCGGCGGCCGGCCGGCTCCGGCACGGGCGGCGTCTTGTGTTCCGTCGCTCCGCTCGGGACCGCGCGGATGCGCAGGGTGTCCTCGCTCATCACGCCCCCCGTGCGGCGTGCGGGGAACCCGGACGGCTGTGTACGCGTCTTGCCGGGGATGCGGCTGTGGGGTGCCGGTGCGACATCCCCGCCGCCTGACCACTGCGCAGCGACGTAAACCGCTTTCCGTGCGGCTGTAGCGCGGATCACATCGAGGGTGGTGCCGCCGCGCCCCGGGCCGCGGCGGCACCGCCGTACGGGGACGGTCAGCTCACGGAGCAGTCGGCGCCGTTCAGGGTGAAGGCCGTCGGGCTGGGGTTGGCCGTCGACCGGGAGGCCGTGAACCCGAGGGTGACCGACCCCGACGCGGGGATCGTCGCGGTGTACGCGGCGGCCGCCACGCTCACCGCGCTGCCGGTCTGGGTGGCCGTACCGCCCCAGAGGTTGGTGACGCGCTGGCTGTCCGGGAAGGTCCAGCGCAGCGTCCAGCCGTTGATCGCCGACGTGCCCGTGTTGCGGAGGACGATCTCGCCCTGGAAGCCGCCGGGCCAGCTGCCCGTCACCCGGTATCCGACACCGCAGGCCGAGGGCGAGCCGCCGGACGGGGTCGTGACCGTCACCGTCCCCGAGCGGGGAGAGCGGTTGCCGGCGGCGTCGCGCGCGTAGACGGCGAAGGTGTGGGAGGTCGCGGGGGACAGACCGGTGAGGGTGGCAGTGGTCTTCGTGGTGCTGGTGACGGCCGACTCGGAGCCGCCGCTGATCCGTACGACGTCGTAACCGGTGACGCCCGTCGCGTCGGAGGCGGCGGCCCAGGCCAGGGTGGCGGACGAGGACGTCACGCCGGAGGCGGTGGGGGTCCCGGGGGCCGTCGGAGGAGTGGTGTCGCCCCCGCCGGAGCCGTAGATCGCGGCCTCCTTGGCCGTGGCCGCGATGCCGTTCGCGCCGTTGAAGAGGCGCTGTCCCCAGGAGGTGAGCTGGTCCGGGTCGAAGTTCGTCACCAGGTCCAGGTACTCGACGCCGCCGCCGTTGCCGCTCCACGACCAGCCGAGGTAGCCGAGCCGGAGCTGCTGGGCCACCGCCAGGATGGTGTCCTCGTCGGGGTTGCCGTCCGAGTGGTCGTGGCCGAACTCGCCGATGACGATGGGCAGTCGGGCGGTGACGAACCGGTTCAGGTAGTCGGTGATCTCGGCGGCGGTGTCGAAGACGCCGTACATGTGGACCGAGAAGACCGTGTTGCGGTCCGGGTCGGCGGCGAAGACCGAGGCGGCGTTGTCGCGCATCGTGAACGCCCAGTCCTGGCCCCAGTTGGGAGCGTCGACCATGATCGTGTGGTCGAACCCGGCGTCGCGGAGCTTGAGGATCGCGGCCTTGGTGTCGGCCGTCCACGCCGTGTAGCCGGTGTTGCCGTGCGGCTCGTTGCCGATGTTGACGATGACGTAGTCCTCCTGGCCGGCCAGCACGTTCTTCATGTCGATCCAGTAGTCGGCGGCCCGGGAGAGCGAGACGGCGCCGCTCTGCTCGCCGTAGCCCGTGGTGTCGTGCACCTCCAGGACGCAGATCAGCCGGTTCTGCTTGCACTGGGCGACCACGTTCGCCACGTCGGCGGCGTCGTTGCGGGTCCAGCGGTCCCCGCTGGAGAGGACCACGCGCACGGTGTTGGCGCCCTTGGCCTTGATGTGGGCGAGGGAGCTGACGCGATCCGGATACCAGGTGTGGGCGTGGTTGACGCCCCGCATCACGAAGTCGTTCCCGCCGGCCTCCAGCAGCCGGCCGTTCTGCACCCGGAAGCCGGTGGGCGCTGCCTGGGCCGGCGGGGTCAGTACGAGGAAGGACAGGAAGAGGGCGAGCAGGGCGGCGGCCACGGTGGCCGGGCGTGGAGAGGTGGGGCGGAGTCTCATGAGGGCTCCAGAAGTGGGGGTAGTGGGGGTCGAGTGGCGCTCGTTCTCCGTCGCGCTGTCGTGCCGGACGGGGCCCTGCCGTCCTTGCTCGGTTCGGGTGCGGGTTTCGGAGGGGCCGGGTTCGGGTGGGCACGGTTCGGGGGGGGCGGAGGTCGGGTGTGCAGGTACCGGTGGGCCGGGTTCGGGCGGGCACGGTCCGCACGGTGCAGGCCCGGGTGCACCTGTGCCCGGGCGCTTCCGGCCCGGCACGGCCGTCACCCGGCACGGCCGTCACCCGGCACGGCCGTCACCGGGTACGGCCGTCACCCGGCGGGTGCCTTCCCGGCGCAGGTGACCGTCGCCGCCGGGGTGCCGGTCGTCGCCGGGGCGGTGGCGATGAAACCGAACGTGGCGCTCGCGCCGGGGGCGAGGGCGCCGTTCCACGCCGCGTCGGTGACGGTGGCCGTTCCGTCGGCGGCCGTGGTGAGGGAGCCGTTCCAGAGCTGGGTCAGACGCGCCCCGCCAGCCGGCACGACGGTCGCGGTCCAGCCCCGCACGGCGGAGCCCGACGTGTTCGTCACCGTCACCTCGCCCTGGTAGCCGCCCTGCCAGACGGAGACGGCCCGGAAGCGCGCGGTGCACGCGGCGGGGTCGCCGCCCGGGCCGCCAGGGTCGTCCGGGTCCTGCGGCACCCCGGCGTCGAGGGCCGCCGCCAGGGCCGGGAACCAGCGGGCCGCGATCTTGGCATCGCCGGACGCGTTGGGGTGCACGCCGTCGTAGGTGTCGGTGGCCGTACCGAAGCCGGTCCACTGGTCGACCACGGTGACGGGGGAGCGCTCGGTGCCGGTCGCCCGGGCCCAGCCGGGAACGCGCGCGTTGAAGTCGACGACACGCTGGGCACAGGCCGGGCAGGTGGCGGGGTTCATGGGGATCAGCTGCGCCACCAGGATCCGCATGTCCGGATTCGAGGCCCTCATCTGCCCCACGAGCTTGGTGTAGGCGGCGAGGATGCGGTCGGGCGCGATGCTGCTCCAGACGTCGTTCGTGCCGAAGTGCATGACAACGATGTCCGGACGTGTCGAGGACAACCGGCCGGGCAGCAGGTTCTGGTCCGCCACGTTGGTCACCAGCTCACCTCCGTGGCCCTCGTTGTCCCCGTCGTGGGCTTGCCCGCAGCCCTGCGGGGGGAGCGTGCCTACGAAGTCGATGTCCTTGTACCCGCTGTCGACCAGCCGGTTCCAGAGCACGGCCCGCCAGCAGCCCGGCGAGCCGGTGATCGAGTCGCCGAGCGGCATGACCCGGACGGGGTCCGCCGCGGGCGCGGCCGACGCGCGGGGCGTGAACGTCAAGCCGAGGGGGAGGAGCAGGGTGGCCAGCAGGCCGAGGACGGACAAGACCCGTAACTGCGGGGACGGGTGGGGGGTTCCGTGCATGGTGGTCCCTTCCCTGGATGAGGTGGGAGCGCTCCCAGCACATCAAGCCATTGTTGTCATTGACGCGTCAAGAGGTGGGGAGGCGGAAGGGTCAGGTCCGGAGGTCGAAGGCTGGTCCCGTCACGCGCCTTCGGCGCCCCCTGAGGACTTTTGCCGGGCCATGAGGCATTCATGACCGGATGCCCAGAGAGCCGAGTCCATGATGGTCGGCGTCGGTAAGGCATGCCTTGGCTAACTCGCTCCGCGAGGCGCCGGGCGTTGGGCCGGGAGGGCCGCGCTACATGTGGGACGACTCGTTTCCGAGCTTTCTGATAGGGCTGAGGGAGGGGCTGGAAGCCGGGCTCGTCGTCTCCGTGCTGGTCGCCACCCTCGTGCGGGCGGGGGCCGGATCGCGTCTGGCGCAGGTGTGGACCGGAGTACTGGCCGCGATCGCGCTGTCGATGAGCTTCGGCGCGGTGCTGACCTTCACCGCCGCCTCCCTCTCCACCACCGCGCAGGAGGCATTCGGCGGCGCCCTGAGCATCGTCGCCGTCGCCTTCGTCACCGCGATGGTCTTCTGGATGCGACGCTCCGCCCGCAGCCTCGCGGGCGAGATCAGGGAGAAGGTCACCGAGGCGCTGACCATGGGCGCCGGGGTCCTGATCCTCACCTCCTTCCTCGCCGTGGGACGTGAAGGGCTGGAGACCGCCCTGTTCCTGTGGACCACCGCCCGGGCGGCCGACGAGTCGGCGGGACCGCTGACCGGCGCGGGTGCCGGGCTCGTGCTCGCCGCCGCCCTGTGCTGGGGGCTCTACCGCCGGGTGCTGCGCATCGACCTCACCCGCTTCTTCACCGTCACCGGCGCGGTGCTCGTCGTCATTGCCGCGGGCGTCCTCGGCTACGGGCTGCGCGACCTCCAGGAGGGCGGGGTACTGCCCGGCGGGACGGCGTTCGCCTTCGACCTGACCGGCAGCGTCGACGCCGGCTCCTGGTACAGCACCCTGCTCCAGGGCGTTCTCAACCTGACTCCCGCGATGACCTGGCTCCAAGTGAGCGGATACGTCGGCTATCTCGCCGTGGTGATGCCGCTGTTCGTCCGGGGAGCGCGCGCGGTGCCGGGAGCCCGTGGGA
Organism: Streptomyces sp. NPDC056373; assembly: GCF_042262425.1. NCBI lineage: Bacteria > Bacillati > Actinomycetota > Actinomycetes > Kitasatosporales > Streptomycetaceae > Streptomyces > Streptomyces sp. NPDC056373. Next base: position 6,111 of record NZ_JBHJPX010000015.1, on the reverse strand, counting down.
CCGCCACGCCACCCCCGCAGGCGAACCCGCGATCCGACCGGCCCGCCGATCCGCAGGTGAACCCGTCATCCGACCGGCCTGCGGATCTGCCTGTGAACCCGTCAGCCGACCGGCCCGCGGGTTCACAGGCGAAGCCCTCATCCGACCGGCCCGGCAGCCGGGCGGCGACCCGCCGTCGTCTGCTCCTCCCCGTCACCGTCGTCGCCGTCCCGGCCCTCCTCGCCGGTTTCGTCGTGGCCCTGGCTGACTCCAAGCCCGCCGCCGGTCAGACCGTCGCCGTCTCCGGGACGGACTGCGGTCAGGGCTTCACCGCGCCGCAGCCGGGGCGGCAGGACTTCCGGATGCACAACACGGGCAACCAGACGTCCGAGGTGTACCTGATCGACCCGTCCTCGAACGCGGTCTACGGCGAGATCGAGGGCCTTGCCCCCGGCACCACCCGGGACCTCGTCGCCACCGTGGCGGGCGGCACCTACGCCTGGCGCTGTGTGCCCACCGACGGCAGGGCCGTCACCTCGAAGGCGGTCCGAGTCGCCGGAGCCGCCGGAGCCCACGCCGTGGTCCCCGTCACCCAGCGGGATCTCACCACACCGCTCAAGGCGTACAGGGCGTACGTGGACCGGGGCCTGTCGACGCTCGTCACCCGGACCAGGCGGCTCAGCGACGACATCCGGGCCGGGCACCTGGAGACCGCCCGCACCGACTGGCTGACCGCCCACCGCACCTACGCCTCCCTCGGCGCCGCCTACGGCACCTTCGAGGACTTCGACCAGAAGATCAACGGACGGCCCGACGGGCTGCCGGGCGGCGTGCGCGACCAGAACTTCACCGGCTTCCACCGGATCGAGTACGGGCTGTGGCACGGTCAGTCCGCCGCGCAGCTCAAAGGCGCCGCACAACAGTTGGCCGACGATGCCGCCGGGCTGCGGAAGGCCTTCCCGCATCAGAACTTCGACCCCTCCGACCTGCCGCTGCGCGCCCACGAGATCCTGGAGAACACCCTCCAGTTCGAATTGACCGGCGACACCGACCAGGGCAGCGGCACCGGACTGGCCACCGCCGACGCCAACCTCGCCGGCACCCGTGAACTGCTCACCGTGCTCCGGCCGTTGCTCACCACGCGTGCTCCGCGGCTGCTGCCCACCGTCGACGCGGACATCGCCCGCCTTCAGCAACTGCTCGACTCCGCACACCACGGCAGCCGCTGGACCCCCGTCGACCGGCTCGACCCGGCGGCGAAGGCCCGGATCGACGGGGCCACCGGGCAGCTCCTCGAAGACCTCTCCCCGGTGCCGGACCTGCTCGAGATCAGGAAGGCCGCATGAGCGCCGAGCGTCGCCACCACCCCGCACAGGAATCCGAAGGGAACACCTCCATGCCGTCCGCCGACACGCCGACGGGCTGCCCCGCCCACACCGGCCGCCGCTCCTTCGTGAAGACGGCCCTCGGCGCCGGCGCCGCCGGAGCGGTCCTGGCCGGGGGAGGGCTCGCGCTCGCCGAGAGCGGCACCGGCACCGCCCGGGCGGCCGGGCAGCAGGGCGCCGGTCCGGTGGCCTTCCACGGAACCCACCAGGCGGGGATCCTCACCCCGGCTCCGCCGGCCGCCGCCTTCGTCTCCTTCGACGTCATCGCCGACCGCCGTGCCGAACTGGCCGACCTGCTGAAGACCCTCACCGAGCGGGCCCGGTTCCTCACCTCCGGCGGCACGCCCGCGGACCTCGGCGTCGGCGCCCCGCCCTCGGACAACGGCATCCTCGGCCCCGTCGTACCGGCCGACGCGCTCACCGTCACCGTGGGGGTCGGCGCCTCGCTCTTCGACGACCGCTACGGACTCGCCCCGGCCAAGCCGCACCGGCTCACGCCCATGCGGACCTTCCCCAACGACGATCTGAACCCGGCCGAATGCCACGGTGACCTGTCCTTGCAGATCTGCGCGGCCCGCCAGGACACCGTGCTGCACGCGCTGCGCGACATCGCCAAGCACACGCGGGGCGCGCTGCAGATCCGGTGGCGCGTCGACGGCTTCCAGAACGTGCCCCGGCCCAGCGGCGCCCAGCGCAACCTGCTGGGCTTCAAGGACGGCATCGCCAACCCCGACGTCGCGTCGGCCCGCGAGATGGACCACCTGGTGTGGGTCGGCGACGGACAGGGCGAGCCCGCGTGGACGGCCGGCGGCAGCTATCAGGTCGTCCGGATCATCCGGATGCTCGTCGAGTTCTGGGACCGGGTCTCGCTGTCCGAGCAGGAGCTGATGTTCGGCCGGCGCAAGGACACCGGAGCGCCGCTGGACGGCGCCCGGGAGACCGACAGCCCGAACTACCTCAAAGACCCGCACGGCACCGCGATCCCGCTCGACGCACACATCCGGCTCGCCAACCCCCGCACCCCGAAGACCGACAACTCCCGTATCCTCCGACGGGGTTACAACTACGACCGGGGCGTCGACAGCGTCGGCGACCTCGACATGGGACTGGTCTTCTGCTGCTACCAGCAGGACGTGCGCCGCCAGTTCGAGGCGACCCAGACCCGGCTGATCGACGAACCCCTCGTCGACTACATCTCCCCGACCGGCGGCGGCTACTTCTTCGCCCTGCCCGGTGTGCGGGACTCCTCCGACTGGCTGGGCAGAGAACTGCTCTCGGCCTGACGCTCGGGTCCGGGCCGAACGCAGCCCCCGGAAGAACGGCGACCCGCACGCGCGAGGTTCAGGAACGCGCGTACGGGTCGCTGCGACCGGTGGGGGACTGATCCGCCGCCTGCACCGGCCCGGGTGCGGCCGCCGCGACGGCCGGACCTCAGGCCTCGGCTCTGCCGCGCGGCGTCACCGCCTTCCGCAGCAGCGGCCACACCAGCAGCAGCACGATCACCGCGTACACGGTCACCGCGAACGGCGTGTTGACCAGACCCGTGACACTGCCGTCGCTGATCTGCAGGGCCCGCCGCAGCTGCTGCTCGGCGTTCGGGCCGAGGATGACGCCGATCACGGCGGGCAGCACGGGCAGCCCGTAGCGGCGCATGCCGAAGCCGATCAGGCCGATGATCAGCAGGATCACCAGGTCGATCACCTCACCGCCGACGGCGTACGCGCCGACCGCCGCGAAGAACATGATCCCCGCGTACAGGTACGGCCGCGGGATGCGCAGCAGCTTCGCCCACACCGGCGCCAGCGGCAGGTTCAGCGCGAGCAGCAGCACCATGCCGACGAACAGGGAGGCGATCAGGCCCCACACCAGGTCGGGTTCGCGCTCGAAGAGCAGCGGACCCGGCTGGATGCCGTACTGCTGGAAGGCGGCCAGCATCACGGCCGCGACCGCCGTGGTCGGCAGACCCAGGGTCAGCATCGACACCAGGGTGCCCGCCGCCGAGGCGGACGCCGCCGACTCCGGACCGGCGACGCCCTCGATGGCGCCCTTGCCCCACTCGTCCTTGTGCTTCGACAGACGCTTCTCCGTCACGTACGACAGGAAGGTCGGGATCTCCGCGCCGCCTGCCGGGATCGCGCCGAACGGGAAGCCGATGAACGGGCCGCGCAGCCACGACTTCCAGGTCCGGCGCACGTCCTCGCGCCCCAGCCAGGGGCGCCCCACCGGGATCGGCTCGGGCGGCCTGCGCCGCAGGTGCGCCGCCACCCACAGGGCTTCGCCGATCGCGAAGAGACCGACCGCGACGATCACCACGTCGATGCCGTCGGCCAGTTGCAGCGAGCCGAACGTCAGGCGCTGCTGGCCGGTCATCTGGTCCAGCCCCACCAGGCCCAGGGTGAGGCCGATCAGCAGGGAGGCGAGGCCCCGGATGCGGGACGAGCCCAGCACCGAGGTCACCGCGATGAACGCCAGCACCATGATGGCGAAGTAGTCCGGCGCGCCGATGTCCACGGCCAGTTTCGCGACCGTCGGCGCGAGCGCCACCAGCAGCAGCGTGCCGATCAGGCCGCCCGCGAAGTGGCCGACGGCGGCCGCCGCCAGGGCCTGGGCGCCGCGCCCGGACTTCGCCATGGGGTTGCCCTCCATGGCCGCCACCACCGCCGCGCTCTCACCGGGCGTGTTGAGCAGGATGGAGGTGGTCGAGCCGCCGAACATCGCTCCGTAGTAGATGCCGGCGAACATGATGAACGCGCCGATCGGGTCGAGCCCGTACGTCACCGGCAGCAGCAGGGCGACCGCCATCGCCGGGCCGATGCCCGGCAGCACGCCGATCGCCGTGCCGAGCAGCACACCGATGACGGCCCACAGTAGGTTGATCGGTGTGAGGGCCGTACCGAAGCCGTCCAGCAGGGAGTTGAAGGAATTCATGTCACAGCACTCCCATCAGCGGACCACCGGGCAGGGGCACTCCGAGCAGGTTGTTGAAGACGATGTAGGTGACGAGGGAGAGCCCGGCGGCGATGAGCGGATCGCGGTCGATCCGGCGGCTGCCGAGCGCGAAGGCCGCACCCCAGAAGAGCAGCGCGCCCGCGACGGGGAAACCGAGCGGTTCGATCAGCACGGCGGCGCCGAGGAACACCCCGGCGAGCAGCAGCACGGTGCGCCAGTCGGCGGGCTCGGACAGGTCGACGTCCTCTCCGCCCTCGGCCTGGCCACGGCCGCCGCGCAGCACGTCCAGGGCGAGCAGGGCGGCGATGACCAGCAGCCCGGCGCCGACCACGACCGGCACGGTCTTCGGGCCGACCGGACCGCGCTGGGCGATGTCGACGTCCATGGTGAGCGCGTCGGTCAGGACCAGGACGCCGAGCGCCAGCAGCAGGACGCACACGCCGAGTTCGGAGTGCTCCCGCAGCCACGAGCGCCGTTCGCCGCCGGTCTGCGCGGTGGGTATGTCGGTCTGCGTCGTCACAGTCCCAGCTCCTTCAGCACCGAAACCACGCGCTTGTCCTCGGCGTCGAGGAAGGCGCCGAACTTCTCGCCGGTGAGGAACGCGTCGTCCCAGCCGTTCTGCGCCAGGGACGTGCGCCATTCGTCGGAGCCGTGGAGCTCTTCGATCAGCTTCACGAGTTTGTCGCGCTCCCCGTCGTTCAGGCCGGCCGGGGCGACGATCCCGCGCCAGTTGGTGAAGTTCACGTCGTAGCCCGCTTCCTTCAGCGTGGGCGCGTCCAGGCCCTCGACGCGTTCCGGGCCGGTGACCGCGAGGAGACGCAGCTCGCCCGCCTTGATCTGGTCCTGGTACTCGCCGACTCCGGAGACACCGAAGGCGACCTTGTTGCCGAGGATCGAGGCGAGCAGCTCACCACCGCCGTCGAAGGGGATGTAGTTGACCTGCTTCGGCGGGATCCCGGCGGCCCGCGCCATCAGCATCGGCGCGAGGTGGTCCGGCCCGCCGGGCGAGGAGCCGCCGCCCACGGGGAGCTTGCCCGGGTTCTCCTTCCAGGCGCCGATCAGGTCGTCGATCGTCTTGTACGGCGAGTCCTTCGCCACGACCACCACGTCCTGCTCCTCGGTGAGCCGGGCGATCGGCGTGGTGTCCCCGAGCGTCTTCGGCGCGTCGTTGGAGCGGACGGCGCCCACCACCCCGAGCCCCATGGACATGGCGAGCTTGCCGTTGCCGTGTTCGCTCACCAGCCGGCTGAGCCCCACGGTGCCGCCGGCGCCGGGCAGGTTGAACACCTCGATGTTGTGGGTGAGTCCGGCGTCCTCGGCGTTCTTCGCGGCCGTCCGGGCAGTGATGTCGTAGCCGCCGCCGGGCGTGTTGGGGACCATGAAGCGCAGGCCCGGGATCTGTGTGCCGGTCTCGGAGCCGCTGCCGGTGGTCAGCAGCGGGGGTCCGACGAGCACGAGCACGGCGGCCCCGAGCAGGGCGAGGGGGGTGCGCAGGCGCACGAGTTCCACCACCTGTCGGTACGTCGATGCGGGTGTGAGTAAAGGCCCTGTGAGGGAGGGTGACGTGCGCCACATGGTGCCCGGGCTCCGGTGGGTTGTCTGCCTTCCGGAAGCAACGGAGGTTTTGGTCATTGCGGTCGCCGGAAGTGCCGTCCGGTGCGAGCCGGACGCACGAGGGGCCGCGGGGCGCGCGGGCCCGGGGGCCCCCCGCACCCGGGCGAGATAGCCGTGTGGGACCCCGGGGGGCCCCCCCCCCCCCCCCCCGGGGGCCCCGCGGGCCCCCCCCGGTGGGTCGGCG